>DHMO01000056.1 GCA_002405835.1 Lentisphaeria bacterium UBA4640
AGATTTTTATGGGATAGCTCTGGAAAAAATTCCAGAAGACAGATGGCGAATGTTCATTCTGTGTTGCGGTAACCGGAGAGGACACGCTTCCGGTACAGGGACGGCAGGATCCCGTGACTGCGGACAAATTGACGGCGAAAATAGCCGAGGTCGTTAAAGCCGCTCGCAAACGCCGCTTCCTTGATGCTCATACCCCGCGCCAAGAGCTCCGATGCGTGCATGATGCGCTTCCCGTTCAGAGCGTCTGTAATTGTCATGCCGCAGCAGCGACGAAACAGCTCGCCCAGGTAATCCGGGTGGTAACCCAGGCGGCGCGCAAGTTCCGATGTATTCAAATTCTCCGGGAAATGCGTTGCAATCAGGTTCCGGCAGGCTTCAACCGGATACGGAACTGCAGAAACCGGCTCAGGCTTCGCACCGCGCCGGAGCGCTTTGCACAGCAGCGTAAACAGCGCGGAACGGCTTTCCGGATCAGCCCCCGCGGCGACTTCCGCCAGAAGAAGCTCACAATAGGCATTCACCAGCTCCGGATTCCGCGCATGCCCGTTCTTTTCCGGAACCTCTTCCGAAATTGCGCTGAAATGAAACCAATAATAGTTCAGAGTCAGCGGATACGGCTCCGGACAGCGGCGGATTGTTCCCGAATCCAGAAAAAGCCAGTCGCCCGTTTTCAGCTCATAACGGTTCCGGTCCTCCAGCATCACAAGCCGGCCGCTGCTGATGAAAATCAGCGTGCGCGTACGTGCGACATGCGGGTCGGGGCGCCCGCCTTTGCCGCGCGACACCAGTTTTCCGCCATTCAGGAACTCCATAAAATAAATTCTCCATATCCAGGAATTGTCATCTTTCTCTTGTAAAATATCACCTTGCAGAATGTTTTTCAAGTGCTACTTTAAGAACAGAAACAAAAAACAGAGGATCTTGCAATGTCATACCCGACCGTCCAATATGAGAAAAACGCGGAACTGTTTGCGGACTATCAGACGCCGTACAAACTCAACCGCCCAGTCCTTGCGCCTTCCGGCACGCCCGGGGATTTCGATGCACTCGGAGTCGACAACATGCGCATTTTCCGTCACAAGGGACGGTTCTATGCAACTTACATCGGATTCGACGGAGTCGGTTATCAGACCGCGCTTGCCGTTTCCGACGACCTGCTCAACTGGCAGAAGCTCGGCGTCATCTTCCCGCGCGGTTCCGCAAATGCATGGGACCGCGTCGGACGCGCCGTCTCCTGCTGGCTTCACGACATTGATCTCTACGGAAACCGGGAACTTATCAGCAAAGACGGTAAATACTGGATGTTCTATCACGCTTATCCGGACAAGGGGTATGAAGGCGGCGCCGCGGCAAACGGACTCGCATGGACCGAAGACGACTCCTTTCACAACTGGCATTTTCTCGACAAGCCCGTTTTTGAAAAAGCGACTGAAGGAGAATGGGACGGCGGCGGACTCTACAGCGTCTGGGTCATTCCGTTTGAGAATTCCTGGCGCATGTACTACAACGGCAAAAACAATCTCCACTGGCCTTGGAAGGAACAGAGCGGACTCGCCCTCCCCGAAGACGGCACACTCACCCGCTGGCGGCGGTATGAACACAATCCCGTGCATCCCGTCTCCGAAAGCGGATGGGACAGCGTCTTTGCCTGCGGACAGCATGTTCTGCGGGACAGCCGCAACAACCGCTGGGTTCTCTTCTTCTGCGGTTTCGACGGATCGCATGCGCAGGAAGGAGTTTCCATCAGCGACGACGGCATTCACTGGCGGCGCTCGCCCGAACCGCTCATCCGCAACGGTGCGCCGGGCACCCTTGACAGCACGCATGCACACAAGCCGTGCGTCATCTACCACAACGGCGCGCTCTATCACTTCTACTGTGCAGTCCGCCCGACTGAAACCGAAGAGGAACGCCACAGGTTCGGAAAGGAATTCCGATGCCTTACCGTCGCACGATCAACACCATTTGAATCATAACCAAGCAGAAAGGACCGAATTAAAATATGAAATATGGAATGTGAGATATGAAATACAAAACGAGTATTTCTTATTTCAGGAATCGCAGCAAACTAAAAAAACGGAAGACAGACAGCATCATGAAACACAAATCAACAGAAAAGGCAGGCAGCACCATGAAAACTTATCCGGACGGAAAAACATTTCATCTTTCCCATTTCACATTTCATGCGTTCAAGAGGAAATTCAACAGATTTACCCTTATAGAGCTCCTCGTGGTAATTGCCATCATCGCAATCCTCGCCGGCATGCTGCTTCCGGCACTCAATTCGGCGCGGGAAAAGGCAAAAGAAATCTCCTGCACGGGGAACCTGCGGCAGATCGGAATGGCTTCGCTCAGCTACACTTCCGACAATCAGGACTATCTGCCGCCGATCAACAACTCCAACCACGGCACACGCAGAATCACCGTTTTTCTCGCAAGCTACGCGGGAACAAAAACCTACACCGACAGACAGAGCGGACTCTGGTTCTGTCCCTCGCATGAACAGGTTGCCCCGGCGGCGGAAACGGAAGGAAAATATTACAATTCCTATATGCCGATCACAATCGGCGACAATGCCGCGCTGGGATACAGCTGGTACGGCTCCGGAACGACCGATCCGGGATATATCATTTTCCGGACCGCAAAAATCGCAACACTGAAGCCGAACATATACCTGCTGACCAGCTATCAGCCTAAACTTCAGGATACAGATATTCTCACGCCGGACCCGATCAATATCCGCGATATCAACCAGAGAGGCATTGAGACGGAACTCAAAACCATTTTCGTTCATCAGAACCGCGCTTCTTTTTTCAAAGTGAACGGCTCCGTTGTCTCCAAGAAAGTCCGTTCCGTCGGATTCTGGAAAGGACACAAGGACAGCAATTACATTGACGGTCACTGGACCGCGGAGCTCGACTGAAAACACAACCGGAGGATCAGCACATGAACAAAACCGCCTTTTTATTTTTCCTGCCGCTCGCTTTGGCGGCAAACCCTGTGTTCAATCCGTCGTTTGAACTCGGAACGGACGGTTTCGCGCTCGAAAAAGAACTGCGGCCGGATACGAATCCGCAAATGAAATTTCTTCCGCTCAAAACGGCGGAAGGCGCACCAGGAGCGGGGAAAAATTCTCTTAAAATCGAAAATCCGTATTCGGAATTCTTCGTCGTTTACTCCAAAGAATTCAAGCTCAAGCCGGCAACCGAATACAGACTCTCCGCAAAAGTCCGCGCAAGCATGAAAGGGGAAAAACTCAATTTCCGTCTTCTCAAAGCGTATGACCAGTGGCTCGCCTACACAAAAGCCGCGGACATGACCACGGAATGGAGCAATTTCGAGTACGTTTTTTCAACCGATGATTTCAAGGAGGAATCCTGGCTCCATATCCAGATCTTCCCGGTCAACCGCGAAGATGCCAAGCCCGGAGATTTTTATATCGACGACTTGAAACTCGAAGAGACCGGAAAGACGGAAACGTTTTCCGTTGACGCCATCGCCGCGCCGGACAAAAATCTCTATCTGAACGGCGAAACGGCGGAAATCAATCTGAAAATCACCAATCCCGGCGCAGAAACCTTCACGGAAAACGCAGCCGTGAATGTGACGGATGATTATTCCGGCAAACTGCTGTTTTCCGAACAGTTCAATCTCCGTCTCGCTCCGGGCGAGACGAAAATCATTCCGCTGAAACCGCGGAAACTCGAACGCTCCGGAGGATACCTCATCTCGGTCAAGGGGAAAAATCTGCGGACGCACGACAGCTTTTTCTCTGTCTTCGGGAAGTACGAAGCAAAGCCGATTGACATCACAAAGGATTTTGCCGTTGCATTCAACGGCGGACTCGAATACCGGATGCCGCCGAACTCACGCAAACTCTCGTACCGCGTCTACAACGAGCCGCTCGAAAAACGGTTTGAAATCTACGCGGCGGCCGGATGCCGCATTCTGCGCGACCACGACGGCGGCCAGCGCGGCGTCAACTGGAACGCGGTTGAAGAGAAACGCGGCGTGTTTGATTTCTCGCACCTCGACCGCCAGCTTGCGATCTATGATGCAAACAACATCACACTCTTTCCGGTAATCGGATGCGGATTCATCGAAAACCGTCCCGACCGCGAACAGCGCTGGCCGAAATGGGTGGTTCCGCTCAGCGAACGCGTCAAAAACAACCCGCCGAACTGCATGGCCGGCGTGCGCGGAAAAGTTCTGCTTCCGCCGCGTGATCTCTACCGCAATTACATCTATCAGACTGTGAAGCACATCAAAGGACGCGTTCCGGTGTATGAAGTCACGAATGAACCGAATCTCTATCTTGCGCCGGAAGCATACATCGCCTATCTGAAGGAGGCGAATACGGCAATCCGCAAAGCCGATCCGGCGGCGAAAATCTCCGGATTCTGCCTGAGCAGCGATTTCAGCGCGTCTGCAACTCCGTGGATGGATCAGTGCGTCAAGCTCGGCGGACTCAACTACGTCGATGCGGTCGGGTTTCATCCCTACGGAGGACGCCAGCTCGGGGCGCTGTATCCGGCGGACAAATACATTGCGAATCTGCGCGCCGATATGAAGCGCTACGGCAAGCCGGATTTTCCACTCTGGAACACGGAATTGTACTATCTGATTGACCAGCATGTCAAACACAACTCCTACGAAGAAGGGTTGGTCCGTCCGCATCATATCGCAACACGTTTTCTCATTGACCTCGGTGAGGGAGTGGTGCAGTCGATCTCCGTCCATGAAAACCAGCTCTGGAAACGGCTCCTGACGCCAAATAACCGCGGAATTTCCAACTACCATGAACTTGTGCCGTCCGAAAACATGGTTGCTTACAATGCTCTGGCGCGTCTGTTCGAGGCGGCGAAACCTGTGAAGAAAATCCGCCTTGACAACGGTGTCATCTGCTACGTTTACCGCAAAGAGGGAAAACTCATTGCGGCGGTCTGGCAGTACCGGAAGAAAAAAGGCGTGCATGCCGATCTCTCCGCATTCGAAGTGATGGATCTCTTTGCGAATCCGGAAACGGCGGAGGAAAAAGAGCTCGGCGAAGCGCCGTTTTACCTGCGGCCCGGCAAACTTTCCGACTCGGAATTCCTCGTGAGACTGGAAAAACTGCCGATCCGTCTGGAACAATCGGTTTCTGCAGGAGAAATCGCACGCAGAATCGGCGATTCGCTCTTCATCATGCTCCACAACGATTCCGATATCGTGCAGAGCGGAACCGCAGGCATTACGGGCGGAGGTCTGACTGCGCTCAAACCGCTGAAGTTCTCTCTTGCTCCGAAAGCGAAGCAGTCATTTGAAATTCCGGTCAAGGAGATTGCGCCGAATGGAAAGCAACTGGAACTGATGCTGCATGTCAATAAAAATCTCTTCCGCATTCCGCTTCAGCTCGCGGTGAATGAAATTGTCCCGCACAATTTCAAAATGGAAAACGCAGAAGGAAAAATTGAATTCGGAAACGGAAAAATCAAGGTTCAGATGAACGTTAAAGACAGCACCGCGGACGGAGCTTCCGGAAAGCGCAACCCGTGGGAAAACGACTGCGTGGAGCTGTTCTTCGACCTCGCGCCGGAAATTCTTCCGCAGACTCACGCTCAGGCATACACACCGCAGACCTTCCGGCTGTTCATCACTCCGCGCGGAACGGAAAAACTTCACGTCATGGGCTCAGTCAAGCCGGAGGAGTGCAAGCTCGATGTGAAGCAGAGCGCAGAGGGCTATTCCTTCGTGCTCGAAATCCGCGCAGCAACCGGAAAGATGCTCGGATTCGACGTAAAAATTGATGACGCTGGAAACGGGAAAATCCGCGAAACCACACTCGGAAAAGGCAAAGAGCTTTACCGCAACCGCTGTAACTTCAGCATTGTAAAATAAGGAATGAAAACATGAAACATCTTCTCGCACTCGCGGCATTCGCCGCAGCCGCAACGGTCTCCGCCGTTGACCTCAACACAAACCTGCTCGCAAACGGAAATTTCGAGTCGGGAAACGAATTCATCAATTACAAAACGGGACGGATGAACGGACTGTCCGTCGTCCCATCGCCCGATTTCTTCAGCGGGGAAAAGAGTCTGAAGATCGTCAAGGAGGCAAACGCCTGGATTGCAATTCAGGCAAGAAAACCGCTTCCGGTCATCCCCGGCAAAACGATTGAACTCAAATTCTGGATGAAATCCGCAAACGGCAACGTTCCCGGAAGCGCAACCGTTGATTTCTATCAGCCGAACCAGAACAAGCATCTCTACAAGACGTTCAATTTCCAAATTGAACCGGAGTGGAAAGAGTTTTCGTTTGAATACGCCGTTCCCGGCGATACAGAAGCATACACCGGACTCAAAGCGGGAACCTGCCGCCTGAGAATCGGACTCAAGAACTCTCCGGACGCGGCGGAAGCGTATCTGGATGAAGTTGAATTCAAGCTCAAATAACCGAAACGGATTGATTTCAGGCGGGCTCCGGAACCGTGTGGATTCCGGAGCCCGCAAGTTTTTCAAGAATTAATCCGATGCTAACAATCCTCTAACAAACAGGGGTTATCTTATCGGTAACAACCCTGAAAAGGAGGATTTTATGAAACGTCTCTTGAAAAGAACCGCTCTCCTCGCAGCCGTCCTGCTCGGATGCGCCGCAGCAAACGCAGAAACCATCAATGGAGCCGGCGCCAGCTTCCCCGCTCCGGTCTATGCGGCATGGACCTACTCCTACAACAAAGTCAACGAAGCCAAAGACCAGTTCAACTACCAGTCCATCGGATCCGGAGCGGGCGTCTCCCAGCTCAAGTCCGGAACCATTGATTTCGCGGGTTCCGACGACCCGGTCAAGGAGAAAGACCTCAAGCAGTACAATCTGCTCCAGTTCCCCATGCTCGTGGGCGGAATTGTGCCGGTCGTCAACATCCCCGGAATCAAAAGCGATGAACTGAAGCTCGACGGAGCCACTCTTGCGGCGATCTTCCTCGGCGACATCAGGAAGTGGAACGATCCCGCGATTGCGAGCCAGAACCCCGGACTCAAACTTCCGAACCAGCGCATCACCGTGGTCCGCCGCTCCGACGGCTCCGGAACCACCTGGATCTTCACCAACTATCTTTGCAAAGTCTCCGAGAAGTGGGCGAAGGGTCCGGGCAACGCAAAAGACGTCAAGTGGTTCCGCGGAACCCTCGGCGCAAAGGGCAATCCGGGCATTGCGAACAACGTCAGCAAGACCCGCGGCTCCATCGGATATGTTGAATACGCCTACGCCAAAGAAGCAAAACTTGCGACAGTTCAGCTGAAGAACGCCGACGGCAACTACGTCAGCCCCACCTCCGCAACCTTTGCGGCCGCAACCACGAACGCCGACTGGAAAGGCGCAAAAAACTTCCGCGTCGAACTCAACAATCAGAAGGGCGCCGACGCATGGCCGATCACCGGCGTCACCTACATCGTCCTCAAGAAAGACCTGAACAAGACCACGGCTGAAAAGCTCTTCGGCTACTTCAACTGGTGCTACAGCGACGGACGCAAACAGGCTTCCGACATGCACTACGTCCCGATGCCGGAAGACGTCGTCAAACTCGTTCAGGAAAGCTGGAAAGCAGTCAAGTGAGGCACGCATGAACTTGACGACCGTAAAAACGAAAAACGGTCCGTTTCTCCCGAAAACGGCGGGGGGGGCTTCCCTCCCCGACCGGATTTTCCGTATCGCGGCGATCGCGGCGGCGGGACTCGCGATCCTGCTGACGCTCGCGTTCTTTATTCAGCTGGCGTGGCACTCCGTGCCGGCATTCCGGGAATTCGGACTCCGCTTCTTCGTTTCCACCGAATGGGATTCGGCGGAAATGAAGTTCGGCGCGGCATGCGCAATCTACGGAACGCTGATCACAACCGTCATCGCTCTGCTGATCGCCGTCCCGACCGCGTTTCTCACTGCACTCTTTCTCGTGGAAATCGCTCCGCCCGCAGTCTCGCGCGTCTTCGGATGTGCGCTCGATCTGCTCGCCGCAATCCCCAGCGTCATCTACGGCATGTGGGGACTCTTCGTCTTCGTGCCGTTCATGCAGAATTATGTTCAGCCGTTCCTGACCGATACGCTGCACCTCGGAGTCATTCCGCTGTTTGACGGTCCCATGACCGGATTCGGATTCCTGACTGCAGGCATCGTGCTGGCGCTCATGTCGCTGCCGTTCATGTCCGCCATCATGCGCGACGTCTTCCGCATGGTTCCCCCCGTTGTCAAGGAATCCGCTTACGGAATCGGCGCAACCACCTGGGAAGTTGCAAAAGACGTCACCATGCGCTACGGAATGCAGGGACTGCTCGGTGCAGTCTTCCTCGGACTCGGCCGCGCAGTCGGCGAAACCATGGCGGTGCTCTTTATCATCGGCAACAGCGAAACAATCTCCGCATCGCTCTACGAATCGGGCGCGACAATCGCCTCGGTTCTCGCCAACAAATTCGCGGAGGCGGAAGGACTCGCCAAGAGTTCGCTCTTCGCGCTCGGGCTCATCCTGCTCTGCATCACTTTCACCATTCAGATTTTCGCCCAGATCTGGCTCAACAAAGTCCGCAAAAACGCAGGAGGCGGATTATGACAACCGAAACTGTTCTGAAACCGCGCGGACTTTTCCTGCGCAAACTCAAAAACTTCACGGTCATCGGCGTCTCCGCGTCCGGAACCGTGATCGCGGCGGTGTTCCTCATCTGGATTCTCTGGACGATTCTCCGCAACGGTGCGGAATCGCTCTCCGTTGAATTCCTCACACAGCCGACAAAACCCTACGGCGTTCCGGGCGGCGGCATGCTCAATGCGATCCTCGGAACCGCGCTCATCACCCTCGCGGCAACCCTGCTCGCCGTCCCCGCCGGCATGCTCGGCGGAGTCTGCCTCTCCGAATTCGCTCGAAGCTCAATATTCGGAAACGCCGTCCGCTTCTCTGCAAACGTCATGATGGGAATGCCTTCCATCATCGTCGGACTCTTCATCTACACGCTGATTGTCATGACGACCGGGAAGTTCTCCGGCTTTGCAGGTTCAGTCGCTCTGGCAATCATCATGTTTCCCGTCATTCTGCGCACAACCGAAGACATGCTCTGCATGGTTCCGAACGCGCTCCGCGAATCCGCGCTGGCAATCGGCGCGCCGCGCTGGCGCATCACCCTCGCAGTCGTCTTCCGCTCCGCGAAAAGCGGACTCATGACGGGCGTCCTGCTCGCCGTGGCGCGTGTCGCCGGCGAAACCGCGCCGCTGCTCTTCACCGCGCTCACCAGCGACGCCTGGCCGACCGGGTTCTTCACCCAGCCGACCGCCAACCTCACGGTCACCATGACGGAATATGCGACGAACTCGCCGTTTGAAACCATGCACATCCGCGCATGGGGCGCCGCTCTCATCATCACCGTCGCCGTCCTCGCACTCAACATTCTTTGCAGAACCATATTCAGGGAGAAAAAATCATGACGGACACCCCCGCAGTTCCTCAGGGCGAAGAGGTAAAAATCTCCGTCCGGAACCTCAACTTCTACTACGGCGCGCACCAGGCGCTCTTTGACAACAACATCGAAATCTACAAAAACCGCGTCACCGCAGTCATCGGCCCTTCCGGATGCGGAAAATCCACGCACCTGCGCATCTACAACCGCATCTACGAACTCTACCGCGAACAGCACGCCGAAGGAGAAATCCGCATCGACGGCGAAAACATTCTCGCCCCGGGAACCGATATCCTCGAACTCCGCCGCAAAGTCGGCATGATCTTCCAGAAACCGACCCCGTTCCCCATGTCCGTCTTCGACAATGTCGCTTACGGGATGCGGCTTCATTACAACCTCAAACGCTCTGAAATCGCCGACCGCGTCGAACAGAGCCTCCGCGGCGCCGCAATCTGGGACGAAGTCAAGGACAAACTCAAAAAGCCCGGAACCGCGCTCTCCGGAGGACAGCAGCAGCGTCTCTGCATCGCACGCGCCATCGCGATCCAGCCCGACATCCTGCTCATGGATGAACCGACCTCCGCAATCGACCCCATCGGAACTTCCAAGATCGAAGACCTCATCGGGGAACTCAAAAAATCCTTCACCATCGTCATTGTCACACACAACATGCAGCAGGCCGCCCGCGTTTCCGATTACACCGCATTCTTCTACAAAGGCGTCATCGTGGAATACGGCGACACCCGCCGCATGTTCACCAAACCGCATGAAAAGAAAACCGAAGATTACATCACCGGACGCTTCGGCTGATCCGGATTCAGAAAGGAGACTTTCAACATGTCCGTCATTCTCAACAATGAAATTTCCAAACTCAAAAAGAGCATTCTCACACTCTGCGGCATGGTCGAAAACGCCGTCGCCGACGCCGTCGACGCCGTCATGACCTCCGACCGCAAAAAAGCCGAAGCGGTTATCGACAACGATATCGAAATCGACCATTTCGAGCTCGATGTGGAAGAGGAATGCCTCAAGATTCTCGCCCTTCACCAGCCCGTCGCCGGAGACCTCCGTTACGTCATCGCCTGCCTCAAGATGAACAACGACTTGGAACGCATCGGCGACCTCGCGGTGAACATCGCGAAGCGCGCGCTCTCCTTCTACTCCATCCCCATGGCGGAGATTCCCGTCAACCTGCGTCCCCTCTGCGACTGCACGAAAAATGCGCTCGGCAAGAGCCTCGACGCCCTCATCCGCCTCGACGCCGATCTTGCCGCCGCCGGACTCGCCTACGACGACGTCATCGACGAGATGAACCGGGAGAACCACGCCAAGCTCATCGAGCTTATGCATCAGCATCCGGAAAACGTCGAACGTTACCTCAACCTCCTGAACGTCTCGCGTCACCTGGAACGCATCGGCGACTACGCCACCAACATTGATGAAGACGTCATCTACATGGTCAAAGGCGCAATCGTCCGTCACCGCACCGGCATCGACGGCGAATTCAAAAAGAAACGGAAATAACAATTTTCCCGCAGTTTTCCTTCATGGAATCTGCGGGATTTTTTCATAAACGCCAGCGAAACCGCATATCACGGATACACGACTTCAAAATACGGAGTTCCGTATTCGAGCTTGCCCGTATCAAGCGCAAACTGCAGCCGTCCGTCTTTGAGCGTCACCGGGATTTCGCATTCCCGGGAACCGCTCAGATTCAGCGCATAAACGGACGGAAGACCTTTGGCGCCGTTCGCGAGCGAGAAACGGAACTGTCCGGCGCGCATCACCTGCTGAATGTCGCCGACATCCAGCTCCGCATCGAAATTCTCTGTCGAAAAAACCGCGTGTTCCGCTGCGAACATGGTTCCGACGACCACAAGAACCCGTTTGGAAGCCGCAAGGCTCTTTTCATTTTCAAGCGAAATCGCCGCAATCGTGCACGGCGTGCTGACCGACTCCACCGACAAGGCGGAAAGGTTCACCGGTTCGCTCTTTTTCAATACTGCGGACTGGAACTTCGGAGTATCCACCGTCAGCGTGTTCTTTTTGATGTTCATGCAGATTTCCCCCGTTTCACTCTGGAGAATTCCCGCGTTCACATCCGTTTTATTGCTCCCGGAGAGAATTCCGGCTTTGCGGAGATTCGCAACCTGCTCGCGCAGAATCCGCGTGTTCTGGTCCGATTCCTCGCTCAATTCCACATACATTCCCATGCCTTTCGCTCCGACAAACGCCTGCGGTTCGACATTGAGATCCGCAACCGGATTCTCCGCGTTCCGGTAATCCGAACCGATACGCGTCAGCATGCTCAGCAGATTGTAGCCGCTTCCGATCGCCCCTGTGTACTCAATGGAATCAAGATCCTTTTCCGGAACATGGAACGATACGGCGTGTTTCGCGCTCTGAATGTCCCCGCGCTGCCAGCCGAATGCGCAGAAGAGCGAATTCATCACCGCCGCCAGATTCTCGCCGCTGTCAAAATCCCACGGCTGGAACGGCGCATGGAGCATCCGCACAAGATTTGCATGAGGAGCCAGAATCTGCCAGTCCTGCAGACTCGCATATGCCGCCCACATCGGCGCGGCTTCGTGCGAATAACGGTTGAACCCGTTATGAGAATACTCCGTCATGAAGAACGGCTTGCCGAACACACGCGTCGCCGCCGCGCGCCCGATGTAGTTGTTCTGAACGATCGAGGAATCCTGACCGACAACAACCATGGTATTGCGCAGCCAGCCGCCGAACGTCAGACGCTGTTTATAGGTCGGCGGATAGAGCTTTGTCATGCCCGGATGCGCATGATAGGTGTGCATTGCAACGGCGTTGAAATCCGCGCGGGCGTCGCCTTCCAGATTGCGCATGTACATATCCCAGTTCGTAACAAAACCCTTGAATCCTGACTCCTTCACCGCGTTCAGGTAGAACGCGTTCATCTCGTGGATTTTTCCGCGCAGATACTTCCGCGCGGCCTCGCCGTCCGGAGTCGCCGACTTGAGGAGCTGTCCGTTAAACTCCGGAACCGACGCGGGATTCTGCGGGTTGCGGTGCTTCCGCCAGTCCGGTGTAAAAAACGTAATCTGACGGCTGTTGAAGTTGAAAAGATGCTCCTGCTCGTTGTAGCAGGTGATGCCGATCAGCTGCGGATCGTCGATCAACGCCTTTCCCGTATACGGATTCGGCGTTTTCAGCAGATAATCGAACCCGGCTTTCCAGTGATTGCGGTACTGCGGATCAAAAAACATGCGGTAACGACCATAACTCTCCGGCCCGTTCGTATTCATCACCGCTTCCGTAAACAGACCGGTCGAGGTGAAGATATCCAGCATCACATAGACTCCGCGGTCGCGCAGGCACTTCAGGAAATACCAGTAGCGGTCCGCAGCGCCTTTATTGATCGGAAGCCCGGCGGCGCTCTGCGCCATCGGAACTTCCGTAACGTACTTTCTGTCTTTCCCCTGTTTCGGGAGCCCGCCGTTGCCCACGAGCATTCCGTCCAGGAAGTGGAAGCGCAGAATATTCATTCCGGAAAGAGCAATCTGCTCCGCATAATCCTCCAGTTCCGCTTTGCTTGCAGTGACGAAACCGAGGGTCCATTCGCCGGGCATGAAGTTGAATCCGCGCAGACGCACAGGCTCGCCCGGCGCGTTTTCAAAATAGAGCCGTCCCGTACCGTCCGCTTTGAGACGCCCGGATTTGTCAATATCATACTTCTTCACATATTGAGAAAGGTCAAGCGCGGAACCGGGAATCCGCTTCCACTGGTCGATGCGCTTTCCGCGCAGTTCCCCTTTAATCCAGACGGCGCTCTTGTCCGTCTTCACCGGACGCCACTCTCTGCCGCGGACAATCTGCGTAATCCGGCTGAGTTTTTCGCGGAACGGAACCTTTCCGCAGACAAATTTCCATCCGGCGGAACCGCTCAGAACGCGGACAGCAATGATGTTTTTCCCTTTTTTCACCGGAAAATTGAAGACGTGGTCCGTCGGAAGAAACGTTTCTTCGCGGTTTCCTGTCACCAGCGTATCGTAAACCGTTTTCCCGTTGACAATGAATTCAAACCAGTAATCCGCCGCGCAGCCGATCTGCATGGTTCCGGCTTCCGCCGATTCAAATTCATTGAAGAAAACGGCTTCCATCTTCGGCTTGGTTGCTTTTCCAGCTTCCGTAAGAACAAAAGCGTTCTCCTTGAATACAACAGTCTCTCCGGCGACGCCGCCCAGGCTCTGCGGAACAGAAGTCAGCCCGCCGAGTTTCACATTTTTCAGATCCGGGGAACGGAACAGCGTCCATTTGGAATTCAGGGCAAGCGGAAGGAAGTTTTCCAGTTTCTCGAATTTGACCGATCCAAGATAAACGGTCGTTCCCTCCGGCAGCGCCCCAACCATGATTGTCGGCGTGCGCATTGCACAATTGAAATCTCCATTTACCGTGAATTCCCGCGTAACGGTTCGCCATTCGCTCGAAACAGTAAACTCCTTCGGAGAGTTCCCGATGGTCTTCCACGGAGAATCCTGCTGAATGCAGCTCGACATTGCCTTGCCTTCGCGATCCGCGCGAATCTGGAAACTGTAGCGGCATTTCATCCCGGGCGTAAGGTTTTGATCCGAAACAAAGCCGATCATCAGGCTCCATGCAACAGGATCTTTCGCCAGTTTTTTGATGACGAATTCCCCTGCTGGGTCCCCTTCCGGAGTCTTCACATCCGGCGACACATGATACTCAATATTTTCCCGCGGATACTGAAGCCCCGGAACTTTCGCCTCTTTGAAATTCCATTCTTTCAGAACTTCCGCGGAGAGCACAACCGCCGCTCCGCAAAGCAATGCTGTCAAAAATTTCTTCATGCTTATTTCTCCGCAGAAATGCATTCCATTTTAACCGACCCGATATAAACGGTCGTTCCCTCCGGCAGCGCCCCGACCATGATTGTCGGTGTGCGCATTGCACAATTGAAATCGCCGTTTACCGTAAATTCCCGCGTAACCGTCTGCCACTCTTTCGAAACGGTGAACTCCTTCGGAGAATTCCCAATGGTCTTCCACGGAGAATCCTGCTGAATGCAGCTCGACATCGCCTTGCCCTCACGATCCGCGCGAATCTGGAAACTGTAACGGCATTTCATTCCGGGCGTAAGATTCTGATCCGAAACGAAACCGATCATCAGGCTCCATGCAACAGGATCTTTCGCCACTTTTTTGATGACGAATTCCCCTGCGGATTCACCTTCAGGAGTCTTCACATCCGGCGATACGCGGTATACAATATTCCCGTACGGATACTGAAGCCCCGGAACTTTCGCCTCTTTGAAATTCCATTCTTTCAGAACATCCGCGGAGAGCAAAACCGCCGCTCCGCAAAGCAGTGCAGTCAAAAGTTTTTTCATAATAAATCCCTTTCCTTTTTTCGGGTTGAATTACCGGTATGTATACCAGAAACGGCAGGACGCGCAGCCGCCGTCGATACTGTTGATATTATGTGAGCAGGTGACGGATCCGTATCCGATGCTTCCCACATGGCCGTCGAAATAGAGCACATTGTTGCGGAGCTGGTGCCCCCACGCCCCCTGCTGGGAAGCCGTCGGGTTTCCGATCGTCGAATCTTTCTTGAACTGCTTGACGCCTTCCGTCCAGAACCCCTTGCTGGAAGGATTCTTCACTTTGGTCAGCCGGTGAACCCAGCAATTCCCGCTTTGTACAGCGCCTGCGGAATTATCGCTGAATACCATTCCGTAAATCTCAAAAAACTCCAGATGCGGCGTCTACGCGTTGTTCGGACAAGTGCAGAGCAGGCTTGTGGTCTGAGCCGCCTGTTTTTTGCTGTACGCGGAACTGCAGACTTTGGAAACCGGAACCCGCGGACTCTGCCAGGCGCAGACGGGATTCGGTTTGTCCGGCGAAACTTTCAGTCCGGTCGCTTCAAAGATGTAGGAGATTTCCCCTGCGGTTTCATTGCTCCACCCCGCGGTGTAGCAATACAGGGTTCCCCAGTTGCCGGCATTCATGATCCGGATGTTGTCATCATTGTCGTTCATGTATCCCATCACAGCAAGCGAAAGCTGCTTGAACCCGTTGACGCAGGTAATTGCCCGCGCCTTTTCCCGTGCCGCATTCAAAGCGGGCAGCAGCATCCCGGCGAGGATGGCGATGATCGCAATCGTTACAAGGAGTTCTATAAGCGTGAAGCCGCAGGCTTTACGCTTGTTTGGCCGGCCAAACAAGCCGAATTTCCATTTCCCCATTTTCAGATTTTTCATCTTTCATTCCTCCTTTTTATTGTTTTATGTTGCTTGCAAATTTTGCAAGAAGATTTTTGCATCTCCGTTTTTCTTCCCAGAGCAGATAATTGCCCTCTTCATTCCAGTGCGAAGTGTTCAGAACCGCGCTTCCGTTCTTCACGAACGGAAGCTGGATAATATCCGGACAGAGATGTCCCGCACGGGTAACCGAAACCGGAACCAGTGTCAGCGGCTCCCGAAGCGAACCGGGAAGAAGCGTCATGGAAACCGTGCTGTGGAATGGAGAGAACATCACCGGACTGCCCTGCCATCCTTCCGGAAGCGAAGGGACAACCGAGAGAAGCTCCAGCTCAGCAAAATCCATAAATCCATGAATTTTCAGCCGGACAGGCTTTCCCTCTTCCACAACGCAGGAACCGTCTTCAAATTCAAAATGGAGTGTTCCATACGGCAAATCATAAATGAGTTCATTGCTCTTCTTGTGCCCGAGCGCATCACGGGTGTTGCGAAGGATTTCCTCATTCAGGAGTTCCGGCGAATCAGGAAAAGTCGTCCGGTCGGAAAAAGCAAGCAGTTCTGGATCTTCAAACGCGGCGAGCTCCGCACAGCAGACAACCCGGTCGGTCAGTTCCGTCAGATTTGCCGGAACATTCAGGAAACAGGACCGTCCGACATTGTCGATGCAACAGGTTTTGATGGCGTCGCCTATCGGAGCGCACCACTTTTCCGGAATACCGCTTCGGCCGTTGATGATTCCCAGAATCGCTCCGACCGTTCCCGCGGTGCAGTCCGTATCGTCACCGCAGTTCACGGCCAGCGCAACCGAGCGGCCGAAATTACCTTCTCCGTAAAGCAGACCGAGCACCACGAATCCGAGATTTCCCGGAGCCTGAAACCAGCCGATATCCGAACTGTCCTCCACGATCCGGTTCCTGGCCTCTGCAAACGGCAGATGTTCCTCATAACACGTACGGGCAAGTTCGACCGCGCGTGCAACCCTGCATCCGGGCGGAATAAACGCGAGCCCGATATCAAGCAGTTTCCGGATGTCGCGTTCCGCAAATGCGGCCGATTCCAGCGCGGCGGTGAAAAGCTCCGCGTAAATGCCTTCCCCTTCATGATCGCAGCAGGCGTCGCAGTACGCAAGCCGGACAGCCCGGTGCGGCGAAGCGGGAAAGAGACACGCCCAGATTTCCGACCGTATCCACGCGCCGTTGCTCCACTTCCAGTCGCTGTTGCCGACGCGTCCCGACATCGGCGGCAGAATCCCCATGCGGATGTTGCTGCGGCAGACGCCGTACTCGTTCCACGGACCTGTGATGTAATTGTCCCAGTATTCAGCGAGACGGCGTTCATTCAGCCTACGCACGCCCTCGCGCTCCACCGCGGCAAGCCAGACAAGCTGAAGATCAAGATCGTCGTTCGGGAGAGATTCTCCGTTGATTTCAGGCGGATAAAACTCGACACTGTTCATTTCCCGGTTGTTTTCCCACGGCGCGCCAAGCGTCCCTCCGATTGTTTTGCCGTACCAGCAGCCGAGAACTTTGTCGCGGTAGTCCTTCCGGGAGATGGTCCATTCCCCTGTTGCAGTCATCATTTAAGCAAGATCCTTTCTTTGATTTTTTTATAATTATATCTCAAAAAATCGAATTTGTCAACGCCTTAAAGTCTATACTTTTTACCATATCGTCTATTTCTTGAAGAGCGAGAAAAAATTTTGCTTTTTTCATTTTCCGTGATATAGTTTCAAGGAAAGGAGAACTCCGGCATGGATTCAGCTGCGGCGAACAGAGAGGCGAACATATTCGGCGAAAAAATGTTTTTCGGATGGGAAAAACGCCGCTGGATGTCCCACGATCTGAACTTCTGGAACCTTGTAATCACAACAAGAGGAAACTGCCTTATCCGCAACCGCTTCGGGAAACTGCAGCTGGAACCGGGCGACATTCTGCTGTGTCCGCCCTCGCACGAGCGTTTTTTTGCCATAGACGGATGCTGGGGCTGTTTCTGGTTCGCATTCAACCTTCACATTCACATCAACTGGAATCAGCCGATCCGGGAGATGTACGTTGTCCATCCGCACGACGACACCATGGCGCGAATTCTGAGCGATGCGGAGGAAGCCTGTTCCCTTCTGGCCGCCCAGACAGGCAATATATTTCCGCTGGTTGAAACACTTCTGGAAAGCATTCTTCTGCGCGGGAACGCCGATACATTCATCAAGGCGAATACGCAACTGGAAGCCGCGAAAAATTTCATAGCATCAACACTTCAGATTCACGATTTTCATACAGTCGCCAAACAGTTCGGCATGTCGCGCGCAAAATTTTTCCGGGACTTCCGGAATGCCTACGGAACGACGCCGCAGAAATACCATGAAAAAATCAAATTCCAGAATGTCTGTTCAATGCTGACGACAACGGACCGTTCGTTTTCGGAAATAGCGGAACTGTGCGGATTTTCGAGCTTATTTTATCTTTCGAAGCGTTTTCGTGCTGTTTTCAAGACGTCTATGCGCCAATACCGCGCGAAACGGACCGGAGGGATTCAATAATAAAATCAGATGGCTGACCAAACAGGCGCGCGTTAACAAGGATTTACAGGTTACTGCAAAAAACGTCAAGACTTTTTAAAACGAAAAAGCCGGGATGCTGAGTCCCGGCAAAAATCTGAAATTCAGGTTTTCGGAATAAGAAAACTTATCCCTTTATGGAATGAGGAATAAGAAAAATTATTCCTGTGTGATGGCTTCCGCGGGGCAGGTGCCGACGCAAGCGCCGCAGTCAACGCAGGAATCCGCATTGACCTGGGCATGGCCGTCCGCCATGGAGATTGCTTCCACCGGGCAGGCGCCGACGCAGGATTCACATCCGACACATTTTTCAGGGTTTACTTTTGCAGCCATTTTTTCCTCCTTACGGTTTGTTCGATAATTTCGGGGAGCCGCTCATAGGAACGGCTATCCCCATAATCTACATGAATTTCCCGAAATGTCAAATCATCCCGAAATGAATCTTTGAAAATTGTGCATTGCAAAAGCAACGGTTCTTTTCATCCCCGTCAAACGTTCAAAAGGCACATTCAGCTTTGCAATTCACCATTCTCACGTTCGTGGAGAATGGTGAGCGCATCGTGGGCGGCGAGTCCTTCGGCGGTCTTGCGCTTGTTCGCGGATGCGGTTGTGATGACCTTTCCCTGCACACAGACTTCCACGCGGAACACGGGGTTGTGGTCGGGTCCGGAGACAGAGAGCAAGTGATATTCGGGCTGACAGCCGTAACGGCTCTGGGTAAACTCCTGAAGCGCGCCTTTCGGATTCAGATCGCGCAGCATCCGCGCAGGATCCGGAACGGTTTCCGAAAGGAGTTTGAGGTAGAACTGACGCGCGGTTTCCAAATCGGAATCGAGCATGATCGCCCCGAGAACCGCCTCCATCGTGTCGGAGAGTGTGGACTCGCGCGTTCTGCCGCCCGTCTCCTGCTCGCCGTGTCCGAGCATCAGCGCATTGCCGAGATCGAGACGGACCGCGAGCTGCGCAAGCGCGCTCTGGTTGGCGAGCGCGGAACGGATCTTCGTCAGATCCCCTTCCGCAAGATCCGGATAACGCTTGAAAATGTATTCGGTCAGGATGATCTGCAGCACGGCGTCGCCGAGGAACTCCAGTCTCTGATTGTCATATTTGATGTTGTGTTCGGTGGCGAACGAGCGGTGCATCAGCGCCTCTTTGAGGAGGTCCGGGTTGTTGAACGTGTAGCCGATCAGCCGCTGGGCTTTCTGAAAATCGTACATGGCACACTCTTTCGTATGAAGATTGATGAAGAGAGCTTTTCATACCGAAGCGACTGAACCTGTCAAACGAGCTGGCAGGTTTAGTCGATTTGGACTTCCGGGAACGCAGGGTTCCCGGAAGTGAGAAAAACCGGATCAGAGGTTGGCAACGACGAGGTCGCCGACTTCGCTGGTGGAGTAGCCCATCTTGCCCGCGGAGAGCGATTTGAGCTTGTGTTCGGTGATATAGGCAACCGCCTTCTCGATGTCCTT
Organism: Lentisphaeria bacterium UBA4640; assembly: GCA_002405835.1. Lineage (GTDB taxonomy): Bacteria > Verrucomicrobiota > Lentisphaeria > Victivallales > UBA1829 > UBA1829. Next base: position 19,690 of record DHMO01000056.1, read on the forward strand.
CGATGCCTCGTGTTCGCCGAGGTATTCCAGCATCATGGCGGCGGAAAGAATCGCCGCGCAGGGGTTGATCACGCCGAGACCGGTGTACTTCGGAGCGGATCCGCCGATCGGCTCGAACATGCTGACGCCTTCGGGGTTGAGGTTTCCGCCCGCGGAGATGCCCATTCCGCCGGAGGTCATGGCGGCGAGGTCGGTGATGATGTCGCCGAACATGTTGGAGGTGACGATGACGTCGAACCATTCCGGGTTCTTGACCATCCACATGCAGGTGGCGTCGACATGGCAGTAGTTCAGCTTGACGGTCGGGTAATTCTTCGCCATCTCATGGAATGCGCGTTCCCAGAGGTCGAAGCAGTAGGTAAGAACGTTGGTTTTTCCGCAGAGGGTGAGCTGGGAGGTGTAGCCGGCCTTCTTGTCCTCTTCGGAAAGTCCGCGCCACGGATTCTCTTTCGTGTGACGCTTTGCGGCGAGTTCGAAAGCGAACTTCAGGCAGCGGTCAACCTGGAAGCGGTTGTAGACCATTTCCTGAATCGCGACTTCATCTTTGGTTCCCTTCATGGAAACGCCGCCCATGCCGGTATAGACGTCGCCGGAGTTCTCGCGGACGACAACGTAGTCGATGTCCTCGGGTCCCTTGTTGGCGAGCGGGGAGACAACGCCGGGGAACAGCTTCACAGGGCGCAGGTTGATGTACTGGTCGAGAGCGAAGCGGAGCTTGAGGAGAATGCCCTTCTCAAGGATTCCGGGAGCAACTTTGGGCGTTCCGATCGCGCCGAGGAAGATCGCATCGAACTTCTTCAGCTGGTCAATCGCGTCGTCGGGAAGAACCACGCCGGTCTTGAGATAGTTTTCACCGCCCCACTCGAAGTTGGTGAAAGTCATTTCAAATCCGTACTTCTTGGAGACAGCCTGAAGGACCTTGACGCCTTCCGCCACGACTTCGGGACCCGTTCCGTCGCCCGGAAGAGTCGCAATCTTGTAAACTTTCGACATTTTCTGAACCTTTCCTTTCAGACGGTGAACCGTCCGAGTTTTTTGTTTGTTGAAGTTATTATAGCATTAAAAAAAGAAATTTCAATATGTTTTATAAAATTAAATATAGTGAATTTTTCCACATTTTCCCGAACATGGCAGATTCAAACGCCGCCGATCCCGTGAAAAACAATTACGGGGAGCGCGTTTATCCATTGCTTCCGCCGCTCTGCGCAGCAGTGGGAAAAACCTCCCGGAACGGTAGAGAATCGAAGCGGCGAGCAAAAGCCGTAACTCTTTTATTTTCAAACACTTGGAGCTATTTAAAAACTTTCCGGAACGCTCTGTTGAATTTTCAGGAAAGAATGCTATATTATGTGAACCGTAAAAATTTTGAAGGAGAGGGATACCCGATGCGAGCATCCACAAAAACAGTTGAGTGCATCATCAAAAACAAACTGGGTCTTCATGCAAGACCGGCGTCCCTTTTTGTTCAGACTGCGTCTAAATTCGACAGCGACATCACCGTCTCGAAGGACTCGGAAACCGCAAACGGCAAAAGTCTCATGAGCATGCTCGTGCTTTCCGCCGCCTGCGGCACCAAACTTGTCATTACCGCCTCCGGTCCCGATGCGGAAAATGCCGTTAAAGCCCTCACCGACTTGGTTGACAGGCGTTTCGATGAAGAATGATTCCACATCCGACCCCCTCTCTCAGCCGCAAAACCGTGAAGTCCGCAATGAAGTGATGTACCACGGGATCGCGGCCTCCTCCGGCATTGCGATCGGCATCGCCCTCGTCGTCGGCGGAACGAACCGCTCTTCTCTCGATCTGGAACCGAAACCCATCACCGAGGCGGAAGTTCCCGCGGAAACAGCCCGGCTCAATGCGGCGCTCGCAAAAACCCGCGCGCAGATTCTCGAACTTCAGGCGCGCGTCAAATCCTCTCTCGCTTCCCAGGAGGCAAGCATCTTTGAAGCGCACCTGCTGATCGTCGACGACAAAGTGCTCATGCAGGAGGTCTACGACGGCATCCGCAAGCAGCTTCAGGCGGCGGACGTGGTTTTCGCAGGAATCATGAAGCGGTACATCGCCGCGATTTCCGCAGTCAATGACCAGTATCTCAAGGAACGCGCCGCGGACGTCGCGGACGTCGCCTACCGCGTGCTCGACAACCTCAGCGGGGAATCGCGCCAACTTCTCGACCATCTGCCCGGTCAGCGCATTCTGATCTCCCGCGACCTCACACCATCGGACACCGCCATGCTCGACCGGGAAAACGTGCAGGCCTTCGCCACCGAAACCGGAAGCCGCACCTCGCATACCGCAATCCTCGCGCGCTCCATGCGCATCCCCGCCGTCGTCGGCGTGACGAATCTCGCGGCGAACGTGCACAACGGCGACCTCATCATCATCGACGGCTTCATCGGCGCGGTCATCACCAACCCGAAGCCCGAAACGCTCGAACTTTACGCGCAGAAAGAGGTCTCCAAAGAACAGCTCTTCAACCAGCTGCAGCAGGAAAGCTCCCTCGAATCGGAAACCATCGACGGCTACCGCATCCACCTCTCCGCCAACATCGACGACGTCGGCGACATTGACGACGTCCGCAAGTCCGGCGCCGCCGGAATCGGTCTCTTCCGCACCGAATATCTTTTCATGGACAAGATCCCGACCGAAGAGGAGCAATTCGAAGTCTACCGCAAAATCGTCGCCGGAGCAGACGGGCAGGGCGTCATCATCCGCACGCTCGACCTCGGCGGAGACAAACTTTCCGCCGTGCTTCAGACCACGCCCGATCCGAACCCGTTCCTCGGTCAGCGCTCCATACGGCTCTGTCTCGCGTACCCCGAACTGCTGATGCCGCAGCTCCGCGCAATCCTCCGCGCCAGCGCGGTCGGTCCCACCCGCCTCATGTTCCCCATGGTCACATGCGAAGACGAAATCGACCGTCTCAAGGAGATGCTCGACAAGGCGCGCACGGAACTGCGTCTGGAAAAACTTAAATTCGATGAACATATGGAAGTCGGCATCATGGTCGAGACCCCCTCCGCGGCGCTCTTCGCCGAACACCTCGCGCGGAAAGTCGACTTCTTCAGCATCGGCACAAACGACCTCGTGCAGTACACCATGGCAGTCGACCGCGGCAATGAAAAAGTCGCGACGCTGTACCGCCCCGCGCACCCGGTGATTCTCATGCTGATCAACAACATCGTGAAAGCCGCGGACGCCGCCGGAATCTGGGTGGGAGTCTGCGGGGAAATGGCGTCCGATCCGCGCTTCATTCCCCTGCTCGTCGGACTCGGTGTGCAGGAGCTGAGCATGAGCACCGGCGCTCTCGGCGCGGCACGGCGCGTCGTCCGCAGTCTCCGCATGTTCGAAGCCGAAAAATTCGCGCAGGACGCCATGAAGTGCGCCGACCACAGACAGGTTCTTGAAATGGCCGATTCGCTCCTCCAGCGGATCGCTCCCGATATCGTAAGCATCGCCATGAAAGGCAATTAAGCAAGGAACTGAAATATGGGCACCAAAGTCAGACTGACAACAGAAAAGGGCGCAATCGAACTCGAACTCTTCGACAAGGAGACTCCCGTCACCGTCCGCAACTTCCTCGACTACGTCAAAAGCGGACACTACAACGGAACCATCTTCCACCGCGTCATCGACGGATTCATGATCCAGGGCGGCGGAATGGACGCCGACATGAACGAACTCGACACCGAGCCCCCGATCAAGAACGAAGCCCATCTCTCCCCCTCCAACAAGCGCGGAACCATCGCAATGGCCCGCACAAACGTCATTGACAGCGCAACCGCACAGTTCTTCATCAACCTCGTCAACAACGACTTCCTCGACCACCGCTCCAAGACCCCGTCCGGATACGGCTACTGCGTCTTCGGAAAGGTCACGAAGGGCATGGACATCGTCGACAAGATCGCCAAAGTCGAAACTGCCCCTTACGGCTACCATGACGACGTTCCGGTTGAACCCGTCATCATCGAAAAAGCGGAAGTTCTCGCATAAATCGAAACAGGAAGGAGCCTGTCATGAATCAGGACTGGTTCAATCATATCCCGCACCCGGTGTTCGATGAACATCCGGAGTATGTCGAGCTTTACAACCTCGCATGGAACCTCGCGAAAGACCACGTCAAGCACATCCCCGGAATGCCGCAGGATCCCTACATCGACGAATCGTTCTGCGAATCCAGAATCTGGATCTGGGACACCTGCTTCATGACTCTGTTCTGCAAGTTCTCCCCGAAAGACTTCCCGGGCATCGAATCCTTCCGCAACCTCATCGACGTGCTCCAGAACGGCGTGAGACTTCCTCTCGTCAGAATCCCCGAAGGCGAACCCGCGTGGACCGGAAACAAGCCCGGAGACCTCGCACCGATCCTCATTCAGCATCCCGACAATCCCCCGCTTTTCGCATGGGCGGAATATGAAAACGCACTCATGTCCGGAAACCGCGAACACCTCAAAGACATTCTCCAGAACACCAAAGTGCTCCAGAAACATTACAACTGGCTCGAAAGTCTCAAGGAATCCGTCCTTCCCGATCAGTGCATGATTCCAACCCGCTGGATCCATCACGAAAAGGGCTACTTCTGGGGCGGTACTCCAAGCGGCATGGACAACACCCCGCGCGGTCGTTTCTCCCATACCGATACAGGTCCCGAACTCAAAGACTTTTACTGGGTCGACGCCATCGCCCAGCAGGCGCTTACAGCCGAATGCATCGTCCGGATGGCGGAAATCATCGGCGACGATGCGCTCGCGGCCGAGTGGACCGCGCACAAGAAAGAAAAACAGGAACTCATTCAGAAATACTACTGGGATCCGGTCGACGGCTTCTTCTACGACATTGATCCGGAGACCATGAAGCCGCTGCGGATCGTCACTCCCGCCTCCTTCTGGGTGCTCCTCGCCGGATGCGCCACGCCCGAACAGGCAAAACTCTGCGCGGAAAAGCTGCTTGATCCCGAACTTCTCGGCGGAAAATATCCCTGGGTCACAGTTGCCCGGAACGACGCAAAATTCAATGCGGACAACGGTCTCTACTGGCACGGCGCCGTCTGGGTTCCGACCGCATACGCGGGAACCCGCGCACTCCTCCGTTACGGCATGTTCGATCTCGCCCGCGAAAAAGTTCTCGACATGCTCAAGCACATGTACGACACCTGGAAAAACTTCTCTCCGCACACCATCTGGGAATGCTACTCCCCGAACAAGCCGGAACCCGCGCACACAACCAACGGCGACAAACTTGTGCGTCCGAATTTCTGCGGCTGGTCTGCGCTCATGCCCATCGCCGGACTCATTGAGAACGCAATCGGACTCTATGAAGCCAATGCCTTCACAAACACGCTCTGCTGGCATCTTTCCGCGGAAGCAAAGGGAAAGACCGGCTGCCGCAACTACCGGTTCGGCGAAATCATCACCGACCTCATCGCGGAAAACGGCGTCTGCTCGTACACGGCAAACAAGGAATTCAATCTGGAAATCAACGGAACCATGCACCGCGTCCCGGCGGGAAGCGGTTCGTTCCGGATCTGAACTCAAACGCCCTCGGCGTCAGGACTCCAGACGATTTTATGGAACTGGAGATTCAGGCGTGCGGGGGCGCGGTCTGCAAGCATCCATTCCACCAGTGTGCGCGGCTCGATTTCTCCGAAAACAGGAGCGAACAGAACCGTTGCCTGAGCCGCAATGTCAAAGCGGCGCACCACATCAAGCGCGGCGTCATAATCCGCGCGGTTTGCAATGACAAACTTCACTTCATCGCCCGGATGCAGAGAACGGAAATTGGAATCCAGCATCTTCGCGGATTCTCCGGAGAACGGGGTCTTCCAGTCCACGATCCGCTTCACACCTGCGGGAAGCGGAGTGATGTCGACACTGCCGTTCGTCTCCATCAGCACCTCGAATCCGCGCGCAAGAAGCCGTCTGCAAAGCTCCGGCGTTGCGCTCTGAAGCATCGGTTCACCTCCGGTGATCTCCACGAGCTTCAATCCTGATTTTTCCGCTTCGCCCACCAGCTCATCGAGTGTACGCGGAGCGCCGGAGCCCATGGTCTGGGCTTTTTTCGTGTCGCAGTAGGAACAGCGCAGGTTGCAGCCGGCAAGCCGGATGAAGAAGCAGAGCCTTCCGGCATGCGTCGACTCACCCTGAATGCTTGAAAAAGTCTCATAAATGTTCAGTGTTTCGCTCATATTTTTTCCTTTCTTGCAACAATGATGCGCTGAGTTAAAAAGTTCGCGCGAATCAGTTCGCGGTGCACGATATGACCGTATGGAGCAATTGCGCGTTCAACTTCGGCGGAACGGAGCGGGCGTTCATCGTGAAAAATCCACAGACGCAGCAGTTCCGCGCAGAACCGGGTCGCGCGGTAAAGCGGAGTCGGCGTCGGGAAAAACAGAATCACAAGCCCGCCTGTCTTTGCAAGTTCAAAATGCCGCCGCACCATCCGCGCGGTATTCATCGGGGAAAAGTGTTCGATCAGCCCGACGGAAAAAACCAGGTCCGCCTTCTCCGCATCCGCCGGAAGCGAGTGCAGAAGATCGACTTCACACAGAACCACACCGGAATCACAGCCAATGCGGTCGCGGAAACGCCGGAGCGCCAGAGCATTGTTGTCACAGACCGTATAGCGGAGCGGCTGGAACTCTCGATCGATGCGGTCGTAAAAACAGCTGTCGCCCCCGCCGAGCTCCATAACAGTGAACCGTCCGTCACGGCGAAACATTCCGATGATGCGCATGAGACGCGCGGAGACGATGCGGCGCGCGAACCCCGCGGTTGCGGGCGGCGCGGAATAGTAGCGGTTCCAGTCGGTCGCCCCTCCGCGCGGCGGAATCAGAAGCAGACGGAGCATCACCAGCAGAATGCGGAGCGAATCGCGGACCGCCCGGAAGTGTGAAGAACGCCCGCCGTCCGGATAGAGCGTGCGGATTGCCGTTTCCCGGATCGGAACTTCGCGCCGTTTCGCAAGGACAAGCATCTCCAGCTCGAATTCGTAGCGGTTTGTGTTCAGCGTCTGCAGGAACGGCAGCAGAGCAAGCGGGAGCGCACGGAGACCGCTCTGTGTATCATCAAGCGCGATCCCGAAGAAAAGACGCATCAGCGCGCGGGAAACGCGGTTTCCGAGGCGACAGCGAAACGGGACGCTCTTCCGGTTGAAGTCGCGCATTCCGAGAATCAGATCTTCCGGATGCACCAGATGTTCGCGCGAGACGCCGAGAACGTCCTCCACGCAGTGCTGCCCGTCCGCATCCAGTGTAACCACGCCGGAGCAGGCGGGATAATGCGAAACCAGATAATCGAACCCGAGCTTGAGCGCCGCCCCCTTCCCCGCATTTTTCTCATGCGAGAGCAGAACGGCGGAAGGAATTTCCCGTCCGATGAAATCGAACACAGGTTTCGCCGCCGCACAGCTGCCGTCATCGACAACGATCAGCGCGGCGAAGCCGTACTCCGCAAGCTCATGAAGGAGCCCGCACAGACGCTCATCCGGATTGTACGCGGGAATCAGAAGAGCGGTTCGTGAAAGATCCATGGACGAACCTGGAATCACTCCTCTTCCTTTGCGCCGATATAGGGACATCCGCGCAGGAGCCCGAACTCGTCATCCATGCCGTAGCCGTAGACATATTTGTTCGGAATGGTGAAACCGATGTAATCCGCATGGAAGTCGCAGACGCGTCCTTCAGGCTTGTCAAGCATCACGCAGGTGCGGAGCGACGCCACGCCGAGGGATTCAAGATACTTTGCGATGTTGGAAAGCGTAACACCGGAATCCAGAATGTCATCCACCAGCAGCACATGCTTTCCGTTAAGGTCGATGTTGAAGGTCTCCTTGAGGACCAGTTCTCCGCGCTTCGCAGCTTTGTAGGAGGAAGCCTTGACGGAGTCGAAATAGGTGTCGTGCGGAAGTTTGCGGAAGAGATCGGCGGCGAAAATAAACGCGCCGTTGGAGACCGCGACGAGCGCGATCTGCTTCCCCTTGTAGTCGTTGCAAATCTGTTCCGCTAGAGAGGCGACCCGCTCCGCGATGGAGCGCTCATCGATCATAATCGTGTGTTTCATTTGTCTGTTTTCACCGAGTTGAGGATCATATTTTTAACCGTCGCCGTCTGCCGGGCAACCGCCTGTTCCATGGCGGAGGCAAACGCTTCCGGAGTGTTTTCCTTGAGTTTGACGCGGTCCGTCAGGACCTTCGTGAAGAGAGGTTCCGCCTCATCGCGCAGCGAGAGCGTGTAGGCAACCGAAAGAACGGCCGAGGCGGAAGGCTCATCAAGTTCAAACACCAGGATGTTCGAAGAGAGTTTGAATGCGGGTTCCTCCTGCGCGGCGGAGCGGAACGCGGAACGGAAACAGCGCGTCATCATCCGGGCCGGAGTCTGCGCCCATTTATTGTATTCATCCGCGGAAAGCTCCGTTCCGTTCCGACGCAGCATCTTGAACTTCGCGGGCGAATCCGAGCGGAACGGCAGCACCTCCACGGGGAAGGGAAACAGAGCGGACGCCGGTTCCGGAATCTCAAACAGACGGGTCTCCTGATATTTCTGTTCCGGCAGGTTCACTTCAATACAGCCGCTCAGGGCGAGCGCAAGTGTGCAAAATGCGAATACAATCAGTTTCATGGTTTCTTCTCCTTTGACGGATCCGGCGGAATAATCAGGACCTGACCGACCCGCAGGAAATCGCGTCCTTTCAGGGTCTCCCGGTTCGCTTCGCGCAGAATCCGCACGGCGGAACTCCTTCCGTAATATTTAATGGCGATTTTAAAGAGCGTATCTCCGCTCTTGACGGTATGGCGAATTACCTGCGGCTTCGGCGGAACCGGTTTTGCCTCCTCTGTGTTCCGTCCGGCGACGGCGTTCGGACTCTGGGCGGAAACATCCGCGCTTTCCCAGTTGTCCGGCTTGTCTTTGACCGGATCGGAAGGACCCGCGCCCGGCGGAACCGGCTGCTCGTCAAGCGGAGTCGACGGCTCCGTTTTTGTCTCCTGCGCAGGGACCGGATTCGTTTTTTCCGGCTCCGGATTCTTCACTTCCGGTTTTTCCGTTTTTTCCGGCTCGGCTGCGAGTTTTTCCTGCGCCTGGATGCGGCGTTCCGCTTCGCGGGCTTTCTTCTGAAGTTCCTCCACTTTCAGACGGAACTGCTCGCTCTCGCGGGTGTAGGTCTCCACGCGGAGTTTAAAGGTTTCGATGCGCTTGCGCATCTCCTCGTTCTGCTCGCGCAGCTGTTTGTTCTGCGCCTGAATCTTCTTGGTGTATGCGACATACTGGTCGAGCGCCTTCTTGGTTTTCGCCGCCTCGGCATACGCGCGGACGGTGTCCGCGGATTCGAATTGGGTGGAAAGCTGTTCGAAAATCTTGCGCTTGGAACCGTCGATGAACTTGCGGATATTCTCCGCATCCGGCGAATTGCGGTCCAGTTCAAGATAGCGCTGATAGTGGTAGATTGCACGATACGGATCGTTCAGGTGATCCGCGTAAAGTGATGCGAGTTCATAGTGTGCGACCGGGGAGCGCGGACAGACGTTGAGGAACTCCTCATAGTACTGCGCGGCCTCATTGTATCCGCCCGACGCGCGGCAGGTCTCCGCTTTCACAAAAAACGGATGACTTTTTTCTTTTCCGACATAATCTCCGCAGGAAGTCGCCGCGAGCATAAGCCCGCACAGCGGGATCACAAGCAGTTTTTTCAAATTCATTCCGAAGACTCCCTTTCTGTTCCGTTCCGGAGCGAGAATCTCCGGTGCATCAATATACAGCCAGTTTCAATGTTTATCAAATGAAAAATAAACTTCCTCTTGATTTTTCCGTTTCCGCGTATACAGTAAAACCAACCGAAAAGCAAACAAAAAAGGGATTTTATCATGCTCAAAGGCATCTCTCCGCTCGTATCGCCCGATCTCCTCAAAGCACTTTGTGAAATGGGACACGGCGATGAAATCATTCTCTCCGACGCCCACTTCCCCGCCCACACGCTCGGCGTTCCCGTTCTGCGCGCCGACGGCATTCCCGTTGCCGATCTGCTCGCGGGAATCCTGCCGCTGCTCGAACTTGACGCCTACGTCGATCATCCGGTCGTCATGATGGCGCCCGTCCCCGGCGATTCCCTCGACGATGCGCTCATGGCTAAAGTCCACGCGCTTGTTCCGGCGGAAAAAATTGAACACATCGAACGCTTCGCATTCTACGAACGCGCTCGCAAAGTTTCCGCCGTCGTTGTCACCGGGGAAACGGCGAAATACGGCAACATTCTCCTCAAGAAGGGCGTGACGCCGCTCGCATAACCGGATACAGGTGGCGCGAATCGACACAAAATAGTTCCGTTCGTCCATATCTTTTCCATTTTCGCAGGCTATATTGAGATTACCCGCAATTTCAACCTGCGAAAGGAAATATCATGAACAGAACGGAACGAATGTTTGAAGATGCGTGTTCCATCTACGCGGAACACGGAGTCGATGTGAAAGAGGCTCTGCGCAAACTCGACTCGGCAACGATCGGAATTCATGCGTGGCAGGGCGACGACGTCGTCGGTTTTGAAAACACCGGACACGCCCTCACCGGCGGCTGCCAGGTCACGGGAAATTATCCCGGACGCGCCCGCAGCGCCGAAGAGCTCCGGCAGGATCTCGACGAAGCGCTCGCCATGATCCCCGGTCCGAACAAAGTCGTCCTCCAGGGCCATGAAGTCGATTCCATGACTCCGGGATGTGACCGCGATGCGTTCACCATCGAAAACTTCTCCGGCTGGGCGGACTGGGCGGCCGCGCGCAAACTCGGGCTCGACCTCGCACCCGCGTTCTACTCGCACCCGAAGCTCGACCACGGTCTCTCACTGTCACACCCCGACGTAGCAATCCGCAGATTCTGGATTGATCACGGCAAGGCGTGCCGCCGCATCGCGGCTGAATTCGCCCGGCGGACCGGCGTCCGCTCCGTCTGCAACTTCTGGGCTCCCGACGGATTCAAAGACACCCCCTCCGACCGTCTCGCTCCGCGCCGCCGTCTTATGGAAAGTCTCGACGAAATCTTCGCCGACCCCGTCGATTCCGCACTCGTGCTCGACGCCGTCGAATCCAAACTCTTCGGCATCGGAACCGAAAGCTGCACGGTCGGTTCCCATGATTTCTATCTCACCTACGCGGCAAAACACAACAAGGCGATCTGCCTCGACATGGGACACTTCCACCCGACTGAATCCGTCGCCGACAAACTTTCCGCAATCCTCGTTCAGCAGGGCGGCATTCTCCTTCACGTCAGCCGCGGAGTCCGCTGGGACAGCGACCACGTGATTGTCCAGAACGACGATCTGCTCAATCTCGGACGCGAAATAGCCGCCTGCGGAACCGGATGCATCGAAATCGGGCTGGATTACTTCGACGCCACCATCAACCGCGTCAGCGCATGGGTCATCGGAGCGCACAACATGCGCAAAGCTCTTCTCCGCGGCTTTCTCGAACCCGTGGAGGAAATCAAAGCCGCCGAAGCCGCATGGGATCTCACCGCGCGCCTTGCACTTCAGGAAGAGGCGAAAACGCTTCCCTGGAACGCCGTCTGGGACTTCTACTGTGAACAGCACGGAATCCCCTCCGTCTCCGCAATTCTAGCCCGCATCCGGGACTACGAAAAACGCGTTCAGTTTCCGCGCGGAAACTGAGTCATCAGATTCATAAACGAAAAAAGGGCTCTGCCGGTTCGATTCGGCAGAGCCCTTGATTTTTCTGTTGAACAGAGAGGATTAATCCTCTTTCGACTTGGCGTTGCGCTGACGGCGGCGTTCCAGCTCGGTGAGAAGTTTCTTGCGGAGACGGATGTTCTTCGGTGTGACTTCGACGTACTCGTCGTCCGCGATGTATTCCAGAGCCTCTTCCAGGCTCATCTTCTGTGCGGGAGCAATCTTGAGGTTGCGGTCGGAGCCGGCGGCGCGCATGTTGGAAAGGTGCTTTTCGCGCTGCGCGTTGACTTCAATATCGCCTTCCTTGCAGTGCTCGCCGAGGATCATGCCCTCGTAGGTGTCCGTTCCGGGATCGATGAAGAAGGTTCCGCGCTGCTGCAGACCGTCGATCGCATAGGGAATCGCCTTGCCGGTACCCATGCTGATGAGCACGCCGTTGGTTCTCTGCGGAATATCACCTTTGAACGGGGCGTATTCGCAGAAGCGGTGCGACATGATGGCTTCGCCGGCGGTCGCGGTCATGACCTTGCTGCGCAGTCCGATCAGACCGCGGGTCGGAATCTTGAACTCAAGAAGCTGGCGGCTCATGTGCTGTTCCATCTTGATCATCTCGCCGCGGCGGACGCCGACAAGCTCGATGACCTTTCCGGCGGAACCGTCGGGAACGTCAACCGTCAGGGTTTCAATCGGCTCGCATTTCACGCCGTCGATCTCTTTGTAAATAACGTGCGGCTGGGTAATGGTGAGCTCATAACCTTCACGGCGCATGTTTTCAATCAGAATGGAGATGTGGAGAACACCGCGTCCGCTGACCTTGAAGCCGTCGTTGAGTTCTTCAACGCGCAGGGCGACGTCGCGTTCGGCTTCCTTGAGAAGACGCTCGCGGATGTGGCGGCTGCTGATGAATTTTCCTTCCTTTCCGAAGAACGGGGAGTCGTTGACGCGGAAGACCATTGAAATTGTGGGCTCGTCAATCGCGATCGGAGGCATGGCTTCGGGCGTGTTGGCGTCGGCAATCGTATCGCCGATGTCAATGCCCTCAATACCGACAATCGCGCAGATATCTCCGCATTCAACCTGGGAAACTGTCTTGCGTTCAATGCCTTCAAAGGTGTAAACCTGTTTGATGGCGGCGGGAACGACTTTGCCGTCGCGCTTCACAACGACGATAGGCTCGGAAGTGTTGAGCACACCGCGGTGGACTCGTCCGATGCCGATACGGCCGACATAGTCGTTGTAGTCGAGCGTGGTGACCTGCATCTGGAGCGGACCTTCATTCATCGGGGGCGCGGGGATGCAGTCGATCATCGCATCCATGAGGGGAAGAATCGAGTCGCGCTTGCCGTGTTCGAGATCGGTGGTCGCCCAGCCGCTGCGTCCGCTGGCGTAGAGAAGCGGGAATTCGAGCTGTTCGTCATCCGCGCCGAGGTCGATGAAGAGATCGAAAATATCGTTGTGAACCTCATTCGGACGGGCGTCGGGACGGTCGATCTTGTTGATGACGACAATCGGTTTGAGTTTCAGTTTCAGCGCCTTGTCAAGCACGAAACGGGTCTGGGGAAGCGGACCTTCGGCGGCGTCGACGAGGAGGATCACGCCGTCCGCCATGTTCAGCACGCGCTCAACCTGTCCGCCGAAATCGCTGTGTCCCGGAGTGTCGATGATATTGATTTTCGTGTTGCGGTAGCGCACGCTGATGTTTTTTGCCAGAATTGTGATGCCTCGTTCACGTTCGAGATCGTTGCTGTCGAGGAAGCACTCGTGCATTTCCTGATTTTCGCGGAAGAGTTTGGACTGTTTGATGATCTCGTCAACGAGGGTTGTCTTGCCATGGTCGACGTGTGCGATGATGGCGATGTTTCTGATGTTCTGCATAAAACAATTCTTGGTTAAGGGTTGTAACGCCGTTTATTAAATCATTCAATATACACCGTTTTTTCAAAAAATCCAGTTTTTGAAAAAAAATTACTTCACTTCCACTCTGCTGTGATGAAAAACGCCGTCCGCATATTCAATGACCGAATAGGCTCCGTTGCGCGTCAGCGAACCGCAGGAGGTCTCCCCGCGCCCCGTCGAATCAAGGTCGAAATAGGGAAAATGAATGTGCCCGCAGAGCACCAGATCAAGACGTCCGCCGTTCAGAAAACCAACCGCTTCACGCGTTCCGAAAAGCCGGTGACGGAACCCGTTCACCAGTCCGTGGCGGATACGGCGGAACGGAAAATGGCAGACCGCAACCAGCGGTTTGGTCCGGTCGATGCACTCGCGACGGATCAGCTCCTGCGACGCCTCGTCCAGAAAGCCGCACGAAAGCAGCGGATTCGTCGGGCGCGCCGCATTGAACACCAGAAAACGCAGCGGTCCGGGGTCGAACACGGACGGATAGCCGTCAAGCGTCTGCCGCCCGTTCGTAAGCTCCTCCACAAAATCGCGGAGCGCATTCCGGCACGCGCGGTCACGCACATAGGCGTCATGGTTGCCCGGAGAGAAAAGCAGCGGAATTCCGGATTCCGTCAGCGGTTTCAGATCGGCGAGCGCCTGCCGGAACTCCGACGGCTGCCCGCAGGTCGCGGCGTCCCCCGAAAAGACGATCACATCCGGCAGACTGGCGAGAATCCGTTCCACAGCCGGCGCGATATTTGAGCGGAGAAAACTTTTTCTCCGGCGGAAAAACGAGTTCACCGCACCGACGATCCGTTTGTCCAGGAAGCCGCCCGCCGTTTGCATCGGCAGCGCCTCATGGATATCGGAAAAATGAACGATGCGGAACGGTTTCATTGCGCCTTGTCCGCCCGGAGCGCAGAAAGAACGTCAAACAGGATATCGCGCATCTGCGTCAGCGCGTCCTCATGATCCTGACACTTCTGTTCGAGAAGCGGAGAGTGCACATGCAGTTTGAACATCTCGCCCATAATCGTATTGATGTCCGCAAGCAGACGCTTGCAGAGCGCGATTTTAAGCGGACGCGTCCGGACGGGATCCTCCTGTTCGGAATCCATGTCGATAATGTCTCCGGAGCGCGCCATCATCTTCCCGTAAAGGCAGAGAATGCGCATGGAGGGAATCGCCAGTTCGGGGTCGCGGACAACGGAGAAGAGGATGCTCCAGTCGCGGGCGAGCTGCGCCGCGCCGCGGAAGATCGGACCGCACGGAGTCTTCTTCCAGTTGGCCTCGCTGCGTGCGGGATCTTCCTCGTCGTCCTCGTCCTCCTCATCGCCCCGGTCGTATGGAACGGGACCGAGCCGGCTCCAGTCGCCGCCGGCGGGCGCAAGTTCGGGATGCTTCTGAATCCGCGTCATGATAACGCCGTCTTCATCCGGCAGGTCGATATACTTCGGCAGATCGGCCGCATACGCGCAGACCCGCGCATCGTCCTTGCGCAGTTCGAGTTCCCAGTCGAACTCGTTCCACTTCTCTTTGTCTGGATTCTGAACCATTTACTGTCTCAGACGGGAAGCGACTATTTTCGCTTCCAGCTTTTTGATGGCTTCAACCTTCGGAGCATCTTTCCAGAGATCCTCAAGCTGATAAAGTTCGCGGGATTCACGGGTGAAGACATGAACCATGACGTTTCCGAAATCCACGATCATCCAGTGGCTCTCGGGGGAACCGTCGACTTCTCCGCGCAGACCGTATTTTGTGCGGACGTCACGGCGGATGCGCTCGGAAATCGCGCGCAGATGCGGGTCGGAAGTTCCGGTGCAGATGACGAACTGATCCGCAATCGCGGAGTGTTCGGACATGTCGAGACGGATAATATCGGTCGCCTTCCGGTCATATGCGATTTCCGCACAGACTTCAGCGAGTTCGACGGGGGTAAGTTTCGGGAAGGACTTCTTCTCTTCCTGTTCAGTGCTCATACAAGCTCCTCTGTTTGATATATTCCTGTACATTGCGATTCAAATATTTGCCGGCGTCTTTCCCGGTGCGCAGCGCCTCGCGGATTTCCGACGAGGAAATGCTGAATTCAGGCAGACCGCGGATAATGCCCGCATAGAGTTTTCCCGCCCATTCCGGTCCCCAGTGATCCAGCAGATCCTCCATCGTCACCGGGTTTTCCGGACGAGGATAAGTGAGGACTTCGTACTCGAAAACAATATCTCCGGGGCGGAACCACGAATAGAGCTGCGCGAGGCTGTCAGACCCGATCAGCAGTGCAATCGTATCGTTCGGGAACTCCGCGGAAAGCAGATGCAGGGTCCGGATCGTGTAGGAGACACCCTTCTCCCGTCCTTCGACATCGGAGACAGTGCAATGTTCCATCCCCTCAACCGCGAGCCGGGTCATTGCGAGCCGGTCTTCGAACGGGGCAATGGAGGCATCCTGTTTGTGCGGAGGAATCCATGCGGGCGCGAAAATAATCTCGTCACCGAGTCCGCGCTCCAGCACCGCCCGGGCAAGCCTGGTATGTCCGAGGTGAGGCGGATTGAATGTCCCGCCGTAAAAAATCTTCTTCATTTCCGTAATCCTGTTTTTCTGTCGGGAGCAATTTACTATGGAAACAGGAAATTGACAAGTCGGAAAACAAAATATTTTTTATTTTTTTATTTCAGAATCTGTTTGAAACAAAAATCAACGGTTCAGATGCTTTGAAACACCTTCCTGTTGAAATAATCGGGAACATGATGAATACGGATGGGGAAATAGCGTCCGAAGAAGACCTCCACGAGGTCATGCCGGAAAGGGAATTCGCGGGTTCCGAATTTGCGTTCGAGTTCATGAACCGCGCGCCGCTGGCGGATCTGCTGTTCCGTGGTGTAATGAAGCCCGGGATGATACTCCTCTCCGCGCCAGCGTGTCGATTTGACTTCGACGAGCACGAATGTTTTTCCGTCCCGCATGAGCAGATCAATTTCCGCACTGCGGAGTTTGAGATTATGTTCGATCAGTTCATATCCGAGTGTAAATTCGAGGAAGCGTCTTGCCAGCCGCTCCCCCTCTCTCCCCAGCCGGATATGCGCCGCGGTTTTCTTTTTCACACTCAGTCTTCCAGCACGGTGGTGGAAATGCCGTGGCTGTGACACTCCTTGATGTAGGCAAACGCTTCATCCGCGGAATCAACGACGCGGAACAGATCAAGATCCTCTTTGGAAATCATGCCGCTCTCAAGAAGACCGCCCCGGAACCATGCAAGAAGAGGCTCCCAGAACTTGCGGCCGACTAAAACGATCGGAACCCGGCGCACTTTCTGCGTCTGAATCAGCGTCAGCGTCTCCGAAAACTCATCCAGCGTCCCGAAACCGCCGGGATAAACCAGAAGAGCAACCGAATATTTCAGAAAACAGATCTTCCGCACAAAGAAATAACGGAAATCCAGGCTCGCCGTCTGGTACTGATTCGGATGCTGCTCCATCGGAAGCTCAATATTCAGTCCGACCGAAATTCCGCCGTTTTCAAACGCCCCGCGGTTGCCGGCCTCCATGATGCCGGGGCCGCCGCCCGTCAGAACGCCGTAACCGGCCTTCGCAAGCAGAGCTCCGAGATGCCGCGCATCCTCGTAATCCGGCGTGCCGGGCTTCGTGCGCGCAGAACCGAAAATCGTCACCAGCGGACCCTGTTTCGACATCAGTTCAAAGGAATCGACAAGCTCCGCCATGATGCGGAATATCCGCCACGGTTCCTCCCGCGTGTAATCGGGAAACGTGCAGATCGGGCCGGGATGAAACGATTCGGGTGCCATGTGTATTTCTCCTTACTCAAGCGCTCCCAGACTGCGCAGGATGCGTTCCAGCTCCGCGCGGGAAAAGGCGTCCGGGGTGTATTGATATTTCGTATGCACTTTCTTCACCGCCATGCTGCGCGCAAACGCCGGCGGAATCTCATCCGAAAGATTCCGTTTCAGCTGCGCATCCAGCTCCCGCGCAAGAGACGCCGGAAGCATCGAACGGTATTTCCGGTAGAACTCCTCCGAAACACCGCTCAGCTTGTCTTCGGAACGGTAGAAGTCGTTTTTCGTTTTCGTATAAAGTTTCCACAGATCGGAATCGCTCAGACTCGCCTTGCGTCCGTCGATCTCGTCCGGCGCATCGTTCCCGTTCCCGCGGTAAACCGGACGCAAATCCGTCCGGCGCACACGCATGGCGAAATTGATGCGTTTCAGAAACTCGATATCCGCTTCCAGACGCGTGGCGGCGTACTCCAGACTGCTCTCCGCATCCTTGTACGTCTTGCTTTTCACCAGCTTCCGGATATCCGCGTTGTCCCGTTTCGCACGCATGGAAAAAAGCCTGCGCGCCAGATTGAGATACGCATCGGCATGACCCGTCAGGTCGAAATCGGCGGGAACTTTGACCCGCTCAAGCGAAACTTTGCGGGCGATCTCCTGTCCCAGCTGCCGGAAACTGACGATGCGCTCCTCGTAACGCGCTTCAACCTCCTTGCGCAGACGGTTCTGGCGGATCGCGTCCCGGTAAATCTGACGGAACAGATTCCCGTAATGCACAACCGCCTCGTAAGTGCCCGACGACGGGTAGGGGTTCTCAAAAGTTCCAGATTCGTAGGAGTAATTCAGACTGCGCAGGTACTTGATCTGACTCCGCAGTTTTCCCGCGTATTCGCCGACTGTGCCGTCGCTCTTTTCCAGACCGCGGGTTCCGATGCCGCGAATCTGAATGCTGTCGATCAGCTTCCGCATCAGCTCCTGAATCCGGATTTCCGGTATGCCGAGTTTGTCGGCGGACTGCTGAAGACGGAACGCGCGATCGCTCGCCGCCGTGATGCGCACGCGGTATTCATCACGGAATTTCGACTTCAATCCGTTTTTTTTGAGGTCACTGTAAGACTTGTCGAGAAACTCGACGTCCGATTCGAAATCATCCAGCATGCCGAGCGCTCCCGCAAAGAACGGGAGTGCCAGCAGAAAACCGAGAAGCGGAAGTCTCATCAGCGACTCCTCCCGTTATTTCTTCGGAAGGAATTCGACGACCTGCTCCTTTTCGCCTTCCAGAATCAGACTCTGGAACGCACCGCCCGATTTGATCACAAAACGGTTGACGCCTTCCAGCGGAGTAAACTCCACCTTGCGGTCCTTGTCGAATTCAAGTTTGTGTCCGTTCAGCCAAATTCCCTCTCCGCGCTTCTCATTCGGAGAAGCGACAAGCGTCAGACGCCCCTTGCGGACCGGTTTGAATTCAACAATCATCAGAGCCTGCTTGTCCTTCCATGCCGGTCCCGTAAACATTCCGGGATGAACAACTCCGGTTCCGACATCCTCCACTTTGCGGAGTTCTCCGGCGACCAGGTTGAAGTTCGCAGGGTCTGCGCCCGGCATCGAAATTCCGGGAAGATCCGGATTCTCCGGACTGATGTAAACCCGTGCCGCCGCGCTCGCAGTTACGGGAAGATTCTTCTCCCCCTCTTCGCGGATATCGGCATAAAGACGATAGCGTTTGCCGTCACGCATGAAATCCGCCTGAAGCGCATAGTACGGCTTGCCGTAGCGGTAGTAAAGATCATTCTTTTTCGCATCCTGCGCAACCGTGACGGAAACGCTGTTCTGCGAGCCGAGATCTTTGCGGATCACCTCTTTGCTCCACTGCGACGGGAAGCGAAACGAGAATGCGAGCTGCTCAACCGGCTTGCCGTCAAGCGTCTTCAGCTCAGCCTTCCAGACCTTCTCTTCCGGATGCGTGAACACCAGGGAGACAAACGGAATCCGGCTCTTGCCGTTCTTGTCCGCGCTGGCGTAGACATCCGGCAGTTTGCGTCCGTCTGCGTGCGGGAGCTCAACAGAACCGTTCACCAGCTTCGCGCCGTTCGCGGAAACCGCTTTCGCGCCGTCCACGGAGAACCAGAGCGGAACCGATGCGCCGAGCTCAAACGGCTCCACGCGGGTTACCGTGAATTCCACATTTTTGCCGTCGACCTTCTTGGTAACGGAGGTGTTCTGAGTCTCATAACGGTACGCGCCATACTCGTTCTGGTTGCAGTACCACCATTCCGGATTGTTTGCGACCATTGCATATGCGCAGTCGAGGTTCACAAGTCCCACTGCCGTATGCCAGGAGTGCATCGCCATGGAAACGGATGGCTGAATCGCGAGCGCTTTTTTGTTTTCAAGCGCCCACTTCATTTCACGGTTGAATCTCGCGAGATCGGGGTTCCGGTCACCCGGAGCGACATAGCGGGACTGCGCGAAGCTCTTTGCCGGATACCCGAGTTCATTTTCGCGGTTCGGATACAGCACATCGGGCGAAGAAATGACGCCGGTTGCGCGCATTGCCCAGCCGATGCTCAGCGGAATGAACGGCGCCGGCGCCCACCAGTTGCAGTACGGCAGAACCTGCGAGTTGACCGGCGACTGCGATTTCACTTCCAGCTCAATGCGGTCACGCATATATTCGCGGAACTGTTCAGACGGGTTCTTCGCAGTCAGGACCGGATGTGTCAGCGTGTGCAGACCGATGGAGTTCCCGCCGGTCATCAGTTTTTTGATATAGTCCGGGTCTTTGCTCAATACGACATTAAGCCAGTTGAGATCTCCGAGGAAGAAAGTTCCCTTGATGTTGTTTCTCATCATGACTTCATGGGTATCCAGATGCTTGGTTGTGGAATCATCCCAGCGGGAGGAATACGCGAGTTTGTAGTCTGCGGGCAGCGGTTTTGCCTTGAGTTCCGCCTTCTGCGCATCCTGTTCAGACGGAAATGAGAGCGTGAACTTCTGCTGATATTCGCGGAAACCGAGCGGGTTTTCCGCAAAAATCGATACAGCCGCAAAGACAGCGGCGAGAGTCAATGCTGTGAATTTCATACAACAGCTCCTTATATTTTTTAAGATAACGGGTTACCATATCACCAAAAAGAATACTTTTCAAGGCAAATTTGCAAAATTTGCGCCCGTCCGCTTTCCCGCCGAAAAGATTTTCTGAAAAAAATCGGAGAAAAAGCGAAAAACTCATTTGACTTTTCGGAAAACTATGATATATTTCTCTCATACTCAAGCGGAGGCGTAGCTCAACTGGTTAGAGTGCCACCCTGTCACGGTGGATGTTGCGGGTTCGAGTCCCGTCGCTTCCGCCATTTCTTTTTTAAATCCGAACCATACAAATTCAGCAGAAGTTCCTGGAGAGCGCGTCTCAGACAGCTTGATCCGCAAAACAGGATGTTTTTCCGTAGAAAAAAGTCAGCAACACCAATAAAATCTAATTGGTCTCTTCTCTTGCCGAGGAGCGAAGCTCCGACACTTTCGAGCGGCGCAGCCGCGACACTTGCCGAGGCACAACGTGCCGACACTTGCCGAGCCCGCCAAAGGCGGGCGACACTCCTCAATACATCAGACTTCCGCTGATGCGGAAGCGGAATGAAACATCTTTCAGCTTGACGCCCATTCCCATCACCTGTTTCTCAAAGTGAATGCCGTTGATCCGGGCTGTGCCGGAAAGATTCAAATCCTCAAGCGCAACCCGGTCCGGATTGTTCAGAAAACTCCGGTGATTGCCGTCGCCCGTGGTCTCGGTCCACGTATAGCTGTTGATGTGCTCGGTGCGGACCTGCTCCTCTTTCCCGCCGAACGGGGAACTCGTTGCAATGTCAATGCGGATGTCCTCTATCGCCACATCAAGTTTCAGCAGAAGCGGACGGTGATCCAGCTCTCCCGCGAAAAGCGCGATATACTGATTCACCCGGCGGTCGATTTCCGTCTTCAGAAGAGGTTTGATAAACATCGGAAGCATGGACATGATAAATCCCTTTCAGTTAGAGTCTGCGGTCAAGAGAACGGTAGTTGATGGCTTCAAAAATGTGGTCGGACGCAATCTGTTCCGCGCCGTCAAGGTCGGCAACCGTGCGGGCGACGCGCAGAATGCGGTCATACGCACGCGCGCTCAATCCGAATTCCGTAATCGTGTGACGCAGCTGTGTCTTGGCGTCAGCGGTGATTTCACAGAACTTGCGGATATCCGCAGGCTCCATCCGGGCGTTGCAGCGGACCCGCGGGTTTCCGGCAAAACGGCGGTTCTGAATTTCGCGGGCTCGGATGACCCGGGCGCGGATCTGCGCACTCGTCTCGCCGTCCGGAGCATTCAGGAGCTCGTTTTCGGTCAGCGAGGAAACTTCCACATGCAGGTCGATGCGGTCCATCAGCGGACCCGATATCTTCGCGCGGTAATCCTGAATGCGCTTCTGTCCGCAGCGGCAGACATGCAGGCGGTCGCCGTAATGACCGCACGGACATGGGTTCATCGCGGCAAGCAGAATGAATTCGCACGGGAAATCAAAACTTCCCGAAGCGCGGCTGATTGTCACCACGCCCGATTCAATCGGCTGACGGAGCGTTTCAAGCACGCTTCGTTTGAACTCCGGAAGTTCATCCAGGAAAAGAACGCCGTTGTGCGCAAGGCTGATTTCGCCGGGCTGCGGATTCGATCCTCCGCCAAGCAGTCCGGCGTCGCTCACCGTGTGGTGCGGCGCGCGGAACGGACGGCAGCGCAGAAGCGGATGTTTGGAATCCAGAAGGCCAAGCACACTGTAGACGCGGCTGGTGTCAAGAGTCTCCTCCTCCGTCATCGGCGGAAGAATTCCCGGAAGGCGTTTCGCAAGCATGGATTTTCCGGTTCCCGGAGGGCCGACAAACAGAACATTGTGTCCGCCTGCCGCCGCAATCTCAAGCGCGCGTTTCGCCTGGAACTGACCTTTGACGTCGGCAAAATCGGGTATCCGGCTCCAGTCCGGCTCCGCAAACACGCCGCCGGCATCGGGCTGAACCGGCATAAGCTCCCCGTTCACAGCCGCAACTGCCTCCTGAAGACACGACACGGCGAAAACGCGCACCTTGTCCGCCGCAACCGCACCCTCGGGAGCGTTTTCCGCCGGCAGAATCAGAGTCTTGATCTGCGGCGCCAGCTTGCGCGCTAAAAGCGCAATCGGCAGAGCTCCTTTGACCGGACGCACCGAACCGTCAAGTGCAAGTTCGCCGAGAATCATTGCGGAAGCGAGATTTTCGCGCGGAATGATTCCGTTCGCCGCAATCAGCGAGAGCGCAATGGGCAAATCGAACGCCGCGCCCTCCTTCTTCATGTCCGCCGGAGCAAGATTGACGAGCGTATGCCCCTGCGGATGACCGTATCCGCAGGAAAACAGCGCGGATTTGATGCGGTCCCGGCTCTCTTTGATTGCGGTGTCGGGCAGACCGACTATCGCGACAATGGATTCTTCCCCGCGTCCGGTTGCATTGAGTTCAACCTCCACGGAAACGGCATCGACTCCCGCGAGCGCGCCGGAAAAAGTTCTGGTCAGCATAATTTTATAAATCCCCGATTTGATAAACAGATTCCCTTACAAATACACGAATCCGGCGTATTTTACAAATGCGGAAACAAAAAAAAATCAAAAATCCGGAGGGAATCCGCAAATTCCCTCCGGAAGACTTCCGTTACGGAAGAAGAACCATGTCCATGAACTGATCCGGACGCTTCGGCTGCTGACCGATTCCGGGCGTCAG
>DHMO01000045.1 GCA_002405835.1 Lentisphaeria bacterium UBA4640
GGCGACGGCAAGGACGATCTCGTGCTCTTCCACAAGGATACCGGTTCGGTCGTCAAGCTCGAAAACGGTCAGGCGTCCAGCTACGCCAGCCTCGGACAGCTCGATGCGAACGACTGGTTCATCGTCGGCGCGGGCGACTACAACGGCGACGGCAAGGATGATCTCCTCGTCCGACAATACTCCACCGGAATGCTCGGTTACTACGCAAACGGCGACTTCTCGAAATGGAATGAGATGGGGCGCGGCGTCGATATGAACTGGGCGGTCATCGCGTAAAAAAGAAAATTTGCGCCCCCGGGAGGTCCGGCAATACCCCACGCCGGATCTTCCGGGGGCGTTTTTTCACAAAATCTTGAGAGAGGTTCTTGCTTTTTCTGAATTATGTGGTATAATAAGCACTTGACCGCAGCCGGAATGCCATTGAATTCCCCCCCCCTCAACGCATTCCGCTGCGGTCTCTTTTTTTACATTCCCATGCAGGCGCAGTAAACTTTCAGCGAATCAAGCGCGGCTTTTACATTGTGAACGCGGATGATCCGGTATCCTTTTGCGGCGGAAGCAATCGTGGAGCCGCAGGTGCCGAAGTCGCGCTCAAGCGGATTCTCTTCTCCGGTGATCCGTCCGATGAACGATTTCCGCGAGGGACCGGAGAGGAGAGGGCAGCCGAGGGCAAGAAGTTTTTCCGATTCATAAATCAGGGCGGCGGACTGTTCGCCCGATTTTGCAAAGCCGATGCCGGGGTCCAGAATGATCGCATCGCGCCGGACGCCGCACGCAATGACCCGCTCCATCATACCGTGCAGTTCCTCGACCACCGTGTCAATCAAGCCGCCCGCATAGACAAGATTCTCCTTCGACTGCATCTTGTCCGGCGTGGAGCGCGAGTGCATGACAATCGCGCCGGCATCGTAACGCGCCGTTACGGAGGCAAGTTCGGGATCGAAAAGAAAACCGCTGACGTCATTGATGATGTCTGCTCCGAGTCTCAGCGCTTCCTCCGCGACTTTGGATTTGCGCGTGTCAACGCTGATGAAAATCTCTTTGGAAATTTCCCGCACAGCACGGACTGCGGGGAGCACGCGTTCGAGTTCCTGCTCAACCGGGACTTCATGCGAGCCGGGACGGGTTGATTCGCCGCCGATGTCGATGATATCCGCGCCTTCGCGGATGAGCGTTTCGATCCGCTCAGCAAGCGGGATGCTGTTGCCGCCATCGCTGAATGAATCCGGCGTGACATTCAGAATGCCCATGATTTTAGGGAAGGCGCCAAGAGGGAAGGGGCGTCCGCGAAAATTCAGAACGGTCATAAAAAATCTCCGAAAAAAAAGGGGCGTCAATCAGACGCCCCTTTGAGGTTGGTTTCTGTTATTCCTGAACGGGCGGTTCCGTGTCCGCCGGAGCTTCTTCCGCCGTTCCCTCTGCAGGTTCAACGGATGTTGTTCCAGCCGGGGCAACGATGTCTTCCGGATTGTCTTCGGGCTTCTTCTGGCCTTCGACTTCGATCAGGCGCGCCACGCCGGTGATCCGGTCGCCCTTGCGGAGTTCCATGATCTTCACGCCCTTCGAGGCGCGTCCGACAATGCGGATTTCATCAACGGAGATGCGGACCACCTGACCGCGTTCGGTCGTGATGATCAGCTCGTCGCCGTGCTGGACTTTGACTGCGGCAACGACTTCCTCGCCGTCGCGGAGGTTGAGGTTCTTCACGCCCTTTGCGCCGCGGCGCGTCAGACGGTAATTTTCAACATAGCTGCGTTTTCCCATGCCGCCGGAGGTGACGATCAGAATCTGCGGCTTGCCGGTGTCTTCGAGAGCGGTGTCATCGTTCTCGTCTCCCATCGGTTCCTCGACCTCGTCGATCTCTTCGGGTTCTGCGGCGTCTTCGGCGCCTTCCGGCAGGGCGGCGTCAAGCGGAGCGGAAACTGTGCCGTCTCCGGGAACAACTTCCATGCTGACGACCCAGTCGCCTTCGAGTTTGAATTTGATTCCGGTCACGCCGCGTGCGTTTCGTCCCATTGCGCGGACATCGCTGCTCTTGAAGCGGCACGCCATGCCTTTTGCGGAGGAGAGGATGATTTCATCCGCGGGCTCGACAAGCTCGGCGCCGATCAGATCGTCGCCCTCGTCGATGGAGAGTGCGCGGATGGCGATTTTGCGCAGGTGGCGGAACTGGCTGAGCGGAGTCTTCTTGATGACACCGCACTTGGTCGCCATTGCGATGCAGAGCTCTTCGTTTTCCTCGAACATTTTCTTTTTGATTGTGAGCATCGCGCGGATCTGCTCGTTCGGTTCGAGTTTGATGAGGTTGACGATAGCCTTTCCCTTTCCGGTGCGTGCGCCTTCGGGGATCTCGTAGACGTTGAGCCAGTGCATCACGCCGCGGTTCGTGAAGAACATGATGATGTCGTGGCTGTCCGCATTGAAGAGATGCTCGACGTGGTCTTCGTCTTTGGTTTCCATGCCGATGATGCCGACGCCGCCGCGGTGCTGGGTCTGATAGGTGTCCGCCGGAACGCGCTTGATGTATCCGGTGTTGGAGACCGTGATGACGCAGGAGTGACGCGGGATGAGGTCGGCCACGTCGATGTCGCCTTCATTGAATGTGATTTCCGTGCGGCGCGGATCGGCGTACTTGTCTTTGACTTCCTGAAGCTCCTGCTTGATGACTCCGATGCGGAGGTCGCGGGAAGCGAGAAGGCTGCGGAGGTAATCCGCGAGCTTCATCTTTTCATCGTATTCGTTCTGGAGATCTTCAATGGCCAGTCCGGTGAGCTGATAGAGGCGCATATTGAGGATTTCCGTAACCTGAATCTTGGTGAATCCGTACCGGGCGACGAGGGTGTCCTGCGCTTCCTGACGCGTGCGGGATGCGCGGATGATGCGGACAACATCGTCGAGGTTGCGGACCGCGAGGAGCAGACCTTCCAGAATGTGGAGGCGGGCTTCGACTTTCGCAAGTTCAAAGCGGGTTCTGCGGGTGACGACTTCAAGGCGGTGGTCGATGTAACGCTGGAGAATCTGAAGCAGGTTCAGGGTTCTCGGGCGGTTCATGTCGACGACGAGCATGTTGCAGCCGATCGCTTCTTCCATCTGCGTGTGCGCATAGAGCTGATTGAGAACGACGGACGCCATGGCTCCGCGCTTGATGTCGATGACGATGCGGATGCCGGTCTTGTGACTGGATTCATCACGCAGGCTGGAGATGCCGGTGATCTTTTTGTCACGGACGAGGTCGGCGATGCGCTTGACGAGCATTTCCTTGTTGACCGCATACGGAATTTCGGTGACGATGATCTGTTCGCCGCCGTTTTTCGTTTCGAGAATTTCGGCTTTTGCGCGGACTTTGATGACGCCGTGTCCGGTGGTGTAGAGACTGCGGATCGGGTCGATTCCGTGAATGATGCCGGCGGTCGGGAAGTCCGGACCGGGGATGAATTTCATCAGGTCGGCGACGGTTGCGGCGGGATGATCGAGAAGATGAAGTGTGCCGTCGATGACTTCGCCGAGGTTGTGCGGCGGGATGTTGGTCGCCATGCCGACGCCGATACCGGTGCTGCCGTTGACGAGAAGATTCGGGAACTTTGCGGGCAGAACTTCGGGTTCGCGTTCGCTTTCATCGAAGTTCGGAATCATGTTGACGGTGTCTTTGTCGAGGTCGGCAAGAAGCTCTTCCGCGAGACGCTCCATTCGGCATTCGGTGTAACGGGAGGCCGCGGCGGGGTCGCCGTCGATGGTTCCGAAGTTGCCCTGACCTTCAATCAGCGGTGCGCGCATGGAGAAGTCCTGGGCGAGACGCACAAGTGCATCGTAAACCGCAGCGTCTCCGTGCGGGTGATATTTACCCATGACTTCACCGACGACTCGCGCCGATTTCACGGTGGCGTGACCTTTGGTGAGTCCAAGCTGTTTCATTCCGTAGAGGATTCGGCGGTTGACGGGCTTAAGACCGTCGCGGACGTCCGGAATCGCACGTCCCACGTTGACGCTCAAGGAATACTGCAGGTACGCAGTATGCATAATATCCTCAATATGAACAGGATAATCCTTCATCGGAATGCTGGTTACATCTGTTGAATCGCTCATAGTTAAAAATCCCCATTGTTAGTCCGGTACTATACACCCGTTTTGTCCGTTCCGCAAACTTTTTTAAGGAAAAAGAACGGCTTATTTCAACTTTTTTTCCAGTTCGCCGAAAACTGTCTCCAGATCGTCGTAACGGAGCGCGGTGTAACGGTCGAGAAAGGTCGGCTGGCGGTTCACAATCACCACTTCGCCGCCCGACGCCAGAGTGATGCGCGGAAGCACCGCCGCCGGATTCACCGTCAGACTGCTTCCCAGCACCAGCAGAAGATCCGCCCGGCGCAGATCGGCTTCCGCCCGGTCGAGCAGATCTCCGTCCAGACTCTCCCCGTAAAACACGATCCGCGGTTTGACGATTCCTCCGCAGAGCGGACACTTCGGGACTTCGCCGCGGTTGACGATTGCCGCAATCTCCGCGTATTCAAACGTTTTGCCGCATTTCAGGCATTCGTGCACCGCCGGGCTGCCGTGGAGTTCGCCGAGCTTCTTCGAACCGGCGCGTTCATGCAGAAGATCGATGTTCTGCGTGTAGGTCATCTTGACGATCCCCCGCGCTTCCAGTTCCGCTATGACGCGGTGGACGACGTTCGGACTGTAGCGGTCAAGCTCGTAAATGAACGGTTTCGCCCACTTGTAGTAGAGTTCCGGACGCTGAAGAAAAAGATCGATGGAGAGGATGTCTTCCACATCGTATCCTTCGAACTGCTTGCTGTAGACCCCGTCCGGACTGCGGAAATCCGGAATGCCGGAGAGCGTTGAGATTCCCGCGCCTGTGAACACGACGCAGTATTTCGAGTTCAGCAGTTTCTGATAAAGTTCGTTCATTTCTTTTCCTTTCCGGCGGCTTCTGAAACAGGAATGCCGTCAAGCAGCAGATTGCGGACGGCGTAGTTGCCGTTCGGGTAAATCGCCACAAGCAGTTTCGCCTTGCTCCGTCCGAGCAGCCGTTCCGCCGCAGGAGCAAGTTTTTCGTTAAGGTAATAGCGGGTGAAGAGAAAATTGAAATCGTGGTACCGCTCATCTTCCTCGCGTCCGTTTTTCCAGTTTCTGCGGACGCCGCAATAACGGATTCTGACACAGGCGCGCGTTGGATCCGGCTTTTCCAGAAGCCCGGTGACAACCGCGAATCCTTCGGCGTCGCGTCCGAGCACGGCGTAACGGTATTTGCCGTACGGAACGTTCTTTTCGGTCGCTTTCAGACGCGGAACTTCGATGTCGAGCCGCAGGAAGCGTCCGCGGAAATGGTCATAGGGGTCGTATGGACGCACACGGAAAGTGTATTCCTCCGGCGGAACGGCGGGGAAGTCGTATTCGAGAATCTTTGCCGCCGGATACCAGAGGGCGAGCGCGAGAAGCAGAATCAGCGCTCCGGAGAGATATTTTGCGGACCGGGTCATTGCACTGCCGCTCCTTTCCCGCGGAAATGCCGCGAAAGATAAAAGTTCAGAACCAGGAAAGCGACGCCTGCCGTGAAGAAGGCTCCCGCCCTGGTCAGAATGCTGTCGGCGGAGAAGAAGTGGGCGACCAGCAGCGCATAAAGCTGAAGCTGTCCGAGGTTCATCAGAAGCAGATCGGAACGGCGGAATCCATCAATCAGGAACATTGCGGCAAGCAGAATGAGGAATCCGAACGCCGCGGGGATTGCCCATTCCGTCTTCAGAACGGCAAGGAACGGGTACGCCGCGCAGAACGCAACGGTCAGATTCTGCGCATTGCAGTTCCGCCGCAGTTCCGCCGCAAGCATGAGAAGGAAAAGCAGGGTGACGCTTCCCGTCTGCAGCAGGGAAAATTCCCTGCCGCAGAGCGGTTTGGCAGTGAAGGTGCAGATCAGCAGATAAACGGAGAGGAGCAGATATGCGCATTGAATCCACGGGTCCCGGTACCACGCATTCCCGTGAATCCGGCGGAAATTGAGTCCGCCGCACAGAAACGCCGCGCCGGCAAGCGGAAGAACAAGCGCGCTTTTCCCCCAGGTGAGCAGGGCGGCCGCCGCCGCGATTGCCCCCCAGCGGACGAGAAGCGAACCTTTGCGGATCTGCCAGACGGCGTATGGAATCCAGAGCAGAATGTACACTGGGGCAAGCCATGAAGGTACATCACCGTCCGGCTGGAGCAGAAAACAGGTGAACGGAATCAGGGCGGCTGCAGTCAGCAGAGCCAGAACATTCGCGCGGAACAGCATTGTCAGCGCAAGAAGAAACGGCAGATTCAGCGCGAGAAATCCGGCCGGTTCTCCTTCAATATGATAAATCTGTGAAATCAGCGCATTCAGCGACAGGATTCCCGCGCCGAGGAACAGCGCCGCTCCTTCGCGCCAGGCTCCGCTTTTCCCGCGCACAATCACAAACATTCCGAATCCGGCGGCGAGCAGAAACGGAATAAATGAAATTGCGATGCGTCCCGGTCTTGCGATCATGTCCCAGTTGTATGCGGTCAGCAGAATCACCGCCGCCGCAATCAGCAATGCGCCAAGAGCGCCGAGACAGAAAAACAGAGTGTTCCGGACCGGATTCCCGTTAAGTTCATTCCGGTAATGAGCCGTCAGCCGCTCCGCCGTCGAAGCGTCGAGAAGACCGTTCTTCTGAAGGTCCGGAAGCTCATCCAGAAACCATTGAATCGCCTTGAAATCTTTCATAACACCTCCTCAGTGCATGGGGTTGGGGTGACGGGTGCCGCCGTCGCCGGACGGCCAGTATTCGCAGCCGTCTTCGTTGGTCGGAATCTTCAAATCGGGCGGATCGTCCTCCGTGCGCTCGCGCGTTTCCGTTTCGAGCCAGGTGATGCCCTGATCGCGCCATTGCGGATCGTTCATCTTCTTCAGAGCTTCAACGTACTGGCTGATTTCCCGCTGGAATTGAAGCGGGGTTGCGTTCCACGCCTGTTCAATGCTGCTGGACTGTCCCAGACGCGGCACGAATTCGCGCAGGAACAGATACCACGCGTAGTTTGCGAGTCCGTTTGCTCCGGGATTTTCCAGAGCCATCGGAATCAGCGAACTTTCCGTGAAGACCGGAAGGACGACGCGGGTCACGTGGGGCGGTTTCTGTTCGCCGTTGAGTGTCACCGAGCCGAACGGCTTTGCCAGTGCGTTGGCGTGGACGTTGTGCGGGATGTTCTTCAGACGTTTCTGCGCGTTGTCGATGCGTTCGGCATAGTTGCGGATATTTTCCGCGGAGGAATCCTGAAAGAGCGCGCCGATCGTCCTGTCGCTTTCCTCCTCATTTTTGACTCCGAGCGTTCCGGAGACCGTGACAGGGGTGAGCAGCGTGTCCATGCGGGAGACAGCGCCGGATTTGTAGGCTGCGCGCGGACTGATGGAGCGGCGCAGATAGCTGTCCCATTCGGGAACGACGTAGTCTTCGTAAAGCTCCCACTCGCCATCATCGTAATAAGCCCAGCTGAGTGAGGGAAGGGGATTGAGCCGGGCATCCACTCCTGCTTGCGGAATTCTCTGTCCGGTGACCGAATCAAACTTCGGGTTCGGGTCGTCCTGGAAAACATCCTGAAGTTTCTGTCCGGGATAGTTGCGCTTTTGAACAATATCGTCCAAAGCCGTGTTGAATGTTTGCTTCGGGTCATTCCAACTGGTTTTAACAACCAGGTCGACTTTGGCGCTGCCGTCCTCCTTGCCGTGAATGTCGGGAACGAGAACGTGGACGGGAAGGTATTCGCTCTGTTTATAGAAATGATTGGTGCGGATGGTGAGACCGTTCCACCAGTCGCCTCGAGAGAAATCCATGCGGAGAAATAGGCGAAGCCAGCACCAGTAATTTGCTTGAATTGCTTCGAATTGGCGGTGATTGTTGAAGAAGCAGGCGAAGTCGTTGGTTCCCCCTTCATCCGGTTCTATGACATGCGGCGCGCCGATCATCCGGGCGTTCGGCAGAACCGCGATTCCCTTTGAAGTCTCGCCGTCGGCATCGGTCAGAAGAATCGTGTTGAGCGCGTATGCGTAGGAGCGGAACCAGTTGTAGCGGTGCGGCGTCTCCTGCGCAAAGGGGGAGGCGGCAACGTAATCAAGCTGGTCGGAGACGCGTTTCCCCCATTCTTCGTTGGCGTTGATGCCGTTGTTCTTTGCTGTCTGCTGCGCCGCGCCGAATCCGATGAGCGGAACGATGAAGAGGACGCGCTGCTGCATCTGGTTGATTGTGCGCGTGGTTTTCGCGAGGAGTTTTCTCTGGATGACCGCACGATCCAGCGAAAACTCTTCGTCTTCCCGGTCGCTTTCGGCGCGCATGAAGTTCGGGTCGCTCATAAGCGCGGTTGTGGCATTGATGAGGTTGAGTTCCCCGACGAGGTTCAGGGTGTGTCTCTGCCAGTTTGCCCCGGTGAGGGCGGCGGCGTCGACGGCGTTCTGCGCTTTGACTTTGGCGCGGACGATGTTGGAAACATCGAAGAGAATGAAAATGGCGAGAACGAGTATGAGGAGGGCGATCAGCGCGAGAATCAGCACCTGTCCGCGTTCTTTCCGGAATGTTTTCACACGGTTCCGCATGTGGTCACTCCGTAAATGCCGCCGCATGATTGGCGAGTTCCGCTTCGGCGGAAATGTCGAGTTTTCCCGCCTTCAGGAATGCGCCCCGGAACGGCATGATCCAGGGGTAATCATAGAATGTTGCTGTTGTGGCCAGCGAACTGCCGACTTCTTTTGTTTTGAGTTCGAAACTGGTGCAGGAGGTGTTGTCGTCAGAGTCGTTTTTTTTCTCTTCCGCGTTCCAGTAATCGTAGCGGAGATCGCGCGTCATTTCCATATAGTCGATGATGGCGAGCCGTTCATACCAGAACTGTCCGATGGCGGTGGCAAACGGCAGTTCCGCATCGGATTTCGTATCAAGCGGAAAGCGCATCTTTCCGGAAGCGGCGATGGCTTTGATTTTTGCTTCGCGCTCCGCGATGACCTCCTTGAAGCCCACTGCGACGGATCGGGCCGCGCGGAAAGCGGCATAATCCGTAACCATCTGCGCGACCGAGTAGTAGAAGAACTGAAGCAGTCCGAAAGTCAGCAGAAGGATTAGGAACATGCAGAGCATGGCTTCCACAATGGAGGAAGCCCGCTCTCCATGCCGGATGTGCGGGCGCTGTTTCCGCATGGCAAAGACAGCCGCGGAGGCTTATTCGGTCGTGATGCCGCCCTTGTCGAGTTCCTTGAGGGTCTCGACGGAGGATTTGTCCACGGCGGAATCCACGTCTTTCTGAGTTCCGAGAGTTGCAGCGGCGCCGCCGATTTTTTCGCGGATGGTGTCACTGAAAATTCCCAGAACCGCGAGAGCGGCAAGCGCAACGATGACGACGATGATGATGTACTCAACAATCGCCTGACCTTTGCAGCGTTTTTTCATCTGTTTCAGTTTTGCCATGTTCATAGTCGTACTCCTTTATTTATGCCCACGGCTCCCAGCCGATGAGGGCGGTTATTCGCCAACCGTATTCCAGAAACACCGCCAGCAGCAGAAGCATGACGGCGGCGACCAGAAGAAACATCACAAGAAGCGCCGTGTATTCCGCGAGCACCTGTCCGCGTTCGCCGCGCCTTCTCATATTTAATGTATTCATCCGATTCTCCGGTTTCCGGAGTACTTATAGCATAGGAAAATGCGGAACGCAAGGGCTGATTCTAAAATTTTTGATTTTTTCTTCACTTTTTGCTTTATAAAAATTGCAAAAGACAAAAAAGAGGGTATATTTCTGCATTTTAATATTAAAAACCAGGGAGAATCAGATATGGCGAAGCAGAAGAAAGTTATGGAGTCGGAAATCATCGCGGATGATATTACCAGAGACTGCAACTCGTTTGAGGCGTGGTTCATCGAAAACGGAAAGCTCGTCGCATGGGGATGCGTTGCCATCATCGTCGCGGTCGCAGTCGTCTTCTCCGTTGTCCAGTTCCGCAAGAGCTCGCAGACCAAAGCGCACAACACCCTTGCTTCCGCCGTTACCGAACAGCAGATCCTGGATGCGCTGAAACAGTATCCGGACGGTCCCGTCGCTGCGGAAGCCCGTTACCGTCTTGCCGGACTCTACATCAAAGCGCAGAACAATAAAGCCGCCGTCGAACAGCTCGCTCTTGTTGCGGCGGACAAGCACGCGCTTGCGTTCACCAAAGGCCGCGCCATTCTCGACGCCGGTTATCTTTATGAAAATGACGGCAAAACCAAAGAGGCGCTTGCCCAGTATGAAAAAGCCGCTTCCGATCTTTCTCTTTCCGAGGATGCACGTCTGGAAGGCTATTACGCAGCCGGTCGGATGCAGCTTGTTCTGAAAGATGTCGCGAAGGCGCGCGCCGCATTCAAACAGGCGGTGAATGTCACCGCCCGCACCCAGAGCGCATTCTTCTGGTCCTCGCAGGCTCAGGCGGCTCTGAACCGTCTTCCCGCGGAACCCGCTCCCGCAAAATAAATGGACACTGCACTGTCAAAGCGCAGAGAGTCGCTGCTCCGCGCTTTGACGACACGCCACGGCAGGAAAAACAGCGGCTTCTGCATGGTTGAAGGTCTCCGCTGTGTCAACGAAATTCTGACGCTGCGTCCGGACCTGATCGACTGCTGCATTCTCCGCGAAGACATGGCGGACCGCGTCAATTCTCCCGATGACAAAACCGTTGTGCTCGACCGCGCAAAGTTTGATTCTCTTGCCGCCACGGTGAACTCTCAGGGCGTTCTCGTTCTTGCAAAACAGCCGGATTTTCTCCCCGCCGATGCTCCGCTGAATGACCCGTTTGCCCTGGTTCTCGACCGTGTCGCCGATCCCGGAAATTTCGGAACGATCATCCGCACCGCCCGTGCTGTCGGTCTGCATGAAATTTGGATTGTGAAAGGCGGCGTTGACCCCTTCGGCGACAAGGCGGTCCGTTCCGCCTCCAGCGCACAGTTCGCAGTCGGAATCCGTCAGACGGATTCGCTGGACGAGGCAGTTGCGGCGCTCGGCAGACTTGGCGTCCGCCGTTTCTTCCGTACGGAACCTGCGGAGGGGCACAGCGTTTTTACCGAGCCGGAGCTGTTTACGGATTCCGCGATTGTTCTCGGCAATGAAGCGAACGGCGCGGGGCCGATTGAATCCGCTCTTCCGCTGAACATCCCGATGCCCGGTTCCGCCGAATCCCTGAATGTCGCACAGGCGGCGACCGTTGTGCTCTTTGAATATGTCCGCCGCATGGGAGACTCGATATGAACGTCATGCGCTTCACGAAAATGGACGGAGCCGGAAACGATTTCGTCGTTGCCGCGGACATTCCGGGAAATACCGTTCCGCACACGCCGGAGATGATCCGTGCGGTTTGCGACCGCCGTCGCGGAATCGGAGCGGATGGGCTGCTCGTTCTGAAGCCGCTCGCCCCGGGCGAGGTGGAGATGATCTATTACAATTCGGACGCTTCCCGCGCGATGTGTGGAAACGGTTTGCGCTGCAGCATGGAATTCGCCGCGCTCAACGGATTCGCGGATTCTCACGCCGTGTTTCATACCGATGCGGGGCGGCTCGAAGCCTGGCGTTTGGAGCCGGAGCAGATTCGGATTCAGATGCCTGCTGCAGCGCCGTTCCGCGAGCTGACCGTCTGCGGATATCCGGTGTATCTGACCTCAACCGGCGTGCCTCATGCGGTTGTCCCGTTGACGCCGGAAGAGTTCTGCAATCTGGATATCGGGAGTGCTGGCCGCGCGATCCGTTTTGCCGGAGAGCTGGCTCCGGAAGGGGCGAATGTGGACTTCATTCTTTCCGACGGCGCGGATGCCGCGCAGGTGCGGACTTACGAGCGCGGTGTGGAGGCGGAAACGCTTGCATGCGGAACGGGAGCGGCTGCGGTCGGGGCTTTTTTGCTCTGGAAATATGGCGGAAATGAAAAAAAACGCATTTTTTGTGCCGGCGGAGACGTTCTCACTATTGAATTAACCGCAAATGGGAATATTTTAAAAGAGATATTCCTTTCGGGACCCGCCCGCGCGGTCTTTACTGGAACATGG
Source organism: Lentisphaeria bacterium UBA4640 (assembly GCA_002405835.1). Classification (GTDB taxonomy): domain Bacteria; phylum Verrucomicrobiota; class Lentisphaeria; order Victivallales; family UBA1829; genus UBA1829. The sequence continues at coordinate 12,036 of DHMO01000045.1, forward strand.
AACTGGAAATAACAAACTTAACATAATTTGGAGAAAACGAATGAGCATCCAAGGACTTTACACCGCACTGATCACCCCCTTCTCGCACGGAGCCGTGGATTACGGCAAACTCAAGGAAGTGGTCGAAGCGCAGATTCAGGGCGGAGTTGACGGCATTCTGCCTACCGGAACCACCGGAGAATCCCCGACCCTCAGCGTCGACGAACATCTCGAAGTGATCGAAAAGGTCATTGAATATGCGAACGGCCGCTGCAAAATCATGGCGGGAACCGGAGCGAACTGCACCGAAGAGGCAATCCGTCTGACCAAAAAAGCGAAAGCGATGGGCGCGGATTCCTGCCTCCAGGTTACCCCGTACTACAACAAACCGACTCAGGAAGGACTTTACCGTCACTTCAGCAAGATCGCCGATGACTGCGGTCTTCCGGTTGTTCTCTACAACGTTCCCGGCAGAACGGGCATTCCGATTGCGGCGGATACGGTTGCGCGTCTCGCTTCCAATCCGAACATCGTCGCGGTGAAGGAAGCCGGCGGTTCCGTCGAGCGTGTTTCTGAAATCCTGAACCTCTGCGACATCACTGTGATGTCCGGTGATGACAGCCTCACCGTTCCGATGATGTCCGTCGGCGCGAAGGGCGTGATCTCCGTTGCTTCGAATATCTATCCGGGCGAACTCAAGAAAATGGTTGATTTCTGTGCCGCTGGCAACTTTGCCGAAGGTCTCAAGCTCCACCGCAAATTCTACAATCTGTTCAAGCATCTCTTCATTGAATCCAACCCGATTCCGGTGAAGGCCGCGATGGCGATGATGGGCATGATCGAAGAGGAATACCGCCTCCCGCTCTGTCCGATCTCCGACAAGAACCGCGCAATTCTCAAGGCAACTCTGGATGCTCTGAACAAATGAAGGCTGCAGTTGTTTCCGGGGTGAAGCGCAAGGAAGGCGACCTCAAAGAATTCTTCCTCCTCCGCGCGATTTACGAAGCGGCATTCCTGGATGCCGATACGCTCATCGTGACAGGCGGACTCTGTGCTTCTCCCTCGGAAAAACTGGATTTCATTGATATTCTGAATGCGTCGATCAAACGGCGCAAACTTTCGCTCCGCATTCTCTGGGTGCGCGGCGAAAGCGATCCGGCGGATTTCTATCAGATTCTGCCGGATCCTGTAAACGAAACGCTGGACGGTCTGTCTGTTTCCGCGTTTCTCTCTCTTCTCGGCGGGCTGCCGGAAATGGCTGCGCCGGAATACCGCTTCCTGACCGTGGAGCTGAATCACGGCCGGATTGAAAACAGACACATTCATTCACTTGCCGTTCCCTCCGAATGGCGAAACTGTCTCACGGATTTTCACCTTCACACGAACCTTGCCTACTGTTCGGAAAACATGACGATTCCTTCCGCCCTGCGCCTTGCGAAGATGGCGGGCATCCGCAAACTCAACTTTGCGGAACACTCCGGACAGCTCTATTTCATGAACGATGATTACTGGGCCGGACGCTACACGATGCGCACGCGCGGCACTCCGGAGGGGGCGCCTGTGCAGAACCGCATGCAGCAGTACCGCGACCTTATCGCGCAGTATTGCGACGGTTCGTTTTCCTATGGATTTGAGGTTGATATTGATCCGGATGGCGTTCCCGCGCTTCTTCCGGAAGACGCTGCGTTTGCACAGATTCGGGTCGGTTCTGTGCATCACCTTTTCCGGAAAGATGACGTTGCCGCATTGAAGCAGGAGTTTCTCGTGAAAGTGGAGGCGCTTCTGCGTTCCGGCGTTCAGATCCTTGCGCATCCGTACCGTATTTTCACGAAAGGCTGCGGCATGGCGGAACCGGAGGACTTGTATCTTCCCACGGTTGAGCTTCTGAAACGTTATAATGTGGCTGCGGAGATCAATTGTCATGCGGGATACCGTCCGAATCCGGAATTCTTTGCGCTGTGTCTGAAACACGGAGTGAGGCTTTCGCTTGGCACGGATTCGCACAATCTGTATGAAGTCGGCTTCATCATGCCGCATCTCCGCATTCTCAAAGCCGTCGACGCTTACGGCAGGCTCGACGAAGTCCTGCTGGGAATGAATCGCGGCTGACCGGAGATTCCCGGACAGCCGCAGCGCGAATTTCTGAAGTTCTTATTTTGCGCATTCCCTGATTTTCCGGTGAACGGCGAGAGTCCGTTCGGCAAGAGCTTTCATTGAACAAACGGATTCTCCTATGAATTCCGGTTCGATGGTGTCATTCAGACGTTCGGCAAGCCGGCTTTCCGGATTCAGAATTCCTGTGATTGAACCGGCGGTCGCGGCTGTGCAGTCGGTATCCATGCCGCCCATGACCGCGAGGGCTGCGGTGCGGTCGATCGTTCCGCCGCCATAGAGAAGTGCCATGACAACAATCTGGAGATTGTTGATTGCGTGAACTCTGTGCATGCTTTTGTAGCGCTCATCCAGTCTGTCCATGAACAGTTCCCATGTCGGACACTCTTTTCTCCACTGAAGGGAGAGTCTGACAGCTTCGGCGAAACGGCTGTTTGCGGGGATTTCCGAGAGACCGATGCGGATGAGTTTTTCCGGCTCGCTTTCGCAAAAAGCTGCGCTGATGACTGCCGCAGCAAACATTTCCGCATAGATTCCGTTCTTTGTATGAGTCCAGCAGGCGTCGCGGTAGGCGAATTCCGCGGCGAGTTCGGGATTTCCCGCGGCCGCATATCCCCAGAAGTCTGCACGGATTGCTGCGCCGATCCATTCTCGGTAGGGATTGTTGAAGCGTCGTGTGAATGCCGGTGTCGCCGCCAGACCGTTTGGCGCACCGCAGCGCGGATGACGTATGTTGTAGTTCAGAATTGCCTGCGTTTCAGCGGAACAGATGGAGTTGTAGGGGAGGGAGCTGTTCCAGCAGTCTGCGATATCGTGCCATTGAAAATCTGCGCCTTTGGTTTCGAGCACCCGGAGCCCGATGAGCGTGTAGTGAATGTCGTCATCCGGTTCCATGCAGGCGATGTTTTCCCGTTGAGAACGCGGACACCAGACATCGGGGGCGGAGCGGATGTAGTCATGCAGTTCCCAATCTCCCTGCCGGGTGAGCAGATCGCGGATCCAGGAGCGCGGTCTGCCTTCAACCGGTTTTCCGAGTGCACAGCCGACGCATCGGCCGCGCCATGCTCCGTGAAAGTGTTCGAGCAGTTCCGCATCGGAAAGTTTGAGTTCGAGTTTGCGCGGACCATCCGGACGCAGCGCGCGGATTTCGTCGAGTTCATCCGGTTCTTCAAATTTCCAATCGGAACGCATCGGCAGTTTTTCGAGTTTTTTATAAATCTTCTGAATTTTCGGTGAGTATGCATCCGCTTCCGGGTGCAGCATGGCGAATGCCTCTTTTACGTCTGCCGGAACGAGGCGTCCTTCCTCTTCGAGCTGAACAAGTTCCTGTTCCAGTTGAATGATCGGGCTTTTCCATCCAGAAATGAGCATTTTCAATTCTCCTTGCTTTTTCATGGTTTGCGAGTATAGTATAATGTTTCTTTTTGATAAAATCAACGCAGAAAAAGGTAAACTTTATGCAGAATCGCTCAAAATACGGACTGAAATATGTTCCGCTGGAGTTCCCGGACGCTTTCCCGCTGTACATACACGACCATTTGCGGCATCCGTCACGGGAGATTGCTGTGCTGCACCGGCACAACTGCATGGAGCTGGGGTTCTGTGTGGACGGAAAAGGTCTTTTTGCTGTTGAGGGCAAGATCATGGATTTCCGGAACGGAGACTTCACTGTGATCGGTTCTTCGGAGGCGCATCTTGCGGCGAGTGCGCCCGGAACGACCTCTCACTGGTACTGGTTTTATCTGGACTTCGAACGTTTGCTGCGTCCGGCGTTTCCGGAGACGGATTTACGTTTTCTGGGTTCGCTGCGCGGTGCGGCATTCCGGAATGTTTTCAACGGAACGGCGTATCCGTGGGGTCCTTTGATTCTGAAACAACTTTTCTGTGCGGAGACAAAGGAGGAGAAAATTGCTTTGCTTCTTCTTTTTTCCGCGCGTCTCCGGGAGATATCCGGCGCTTTTGCGGAGATGGTTCCGGCGGAGGAGAAGTCCGGATTCGAACGGATTGCGAAAGCGGTAAACTATTTCGGTCTGCACTATCCGGAACGGATTTCCGTTGCGGAGGCGGCGCGCTTGTGCGGGATGAGTATTGCAAACTTCCGGCGGGTTTTTCTGCAGGAGACGGGCGTTGCTCCGCTGGATTATCTGAACCGTCTGCGGATTTGCATGGCGAAAGCGGAACTCCGGACGGGGCATTGGCGGATATTTGAGGTCGCCGCGCGCTGCGGTTTCCCCTCGCTTTCGAGCTTCAACCGGCAGTTCCGGAAGCATGAAAACTGTACGCCGCGGGAGGCTGTGACGCAGAAAAAATAAATTTTCTTGAATATTTTTCAATTGAAAAATTGCTTATTTCATTTTTGAGTGTACATTACTTCCACACATGTAATTTTTGAGAAGGAACACTGGATTGGATACGCTGGAAAACACACCGCGGATGGTCTGCATTGTCAGCCTCGGATGCCCGAAGAACTTTGTCGATACGGAAATCGCCGCAGGGTCGCTCCTCTGCCGCGGTCTCGGAATTACCGCAGATGAGGATGAAGCGGATATTATGCTCATCAACACCTGCGCGTTTATCGATACCGCCCGCAAGGAATCTGTCGACGTAATCAAAGGTGCGATCCGGTGGAAAAAACGGCGCGAAGGACGCAGAATCGTCGTCGCCGGCTGTCTTGTCCAGTGGAAAAATGCGGCGCAGGTCCGGGAGAAATTCCCTGAAGTCGACCTCTGGACCGGCATTGATTCCGTTGAACAGATGGGCGAGATGCTTGCGCACCTGGATAACTCCGCCGCGCCCGCCGTCGCCGCCCAGCCCTGCTATATCTACAACGAAAAGACCTCCCGCGTCCTGCTGACTCCGGGACATTATGCGTATCTCAAAATCGCGGACGGATGCGACAACCGCTGTTCCTACTGTTCCATTCCGAATATCCGCGGTTCCCTGCGCAGCCGGTCAACGGAATCCGTGCTTGCCGAGGCGCAGAACTTGGTTGACAACGGCACGAAAGAGCTGATCATCATTGCGCAGGATACCACAGCATTCCGGCGCGACAAGGGGGAAAAGGACGCCGCGGCAAAACTCATTCAGGGACTCGACAAACTCAAGGGCGACTACTGGTTCCGTCTGATGTATCTGCACCCCGCTTCTGTGACGGATGCAATCATCGGCGCGATGGCGGATGCGGAACACATGGTCCGCTGTGTTGAAATGCCGCTTCAGCATATTTCCGACCGCATTCTGCTTTCGATGGGACGCAAAGTCGGGGAAGCGGCGACCCGTGAAGCGGTCCGCAAAGTCCGCGAGCAGGCGCACTGCGCAATCCGCACAACCTTCATGACCGGTTTTCCGGGGGAGACGAAGGAAGACTTCGAGAAACTTCTGCAGTATGTCGAAGAGCAGAAATTCGAGCGTCTCGGCGCATTCTATTATTCGCCGGAAGACGGTACGCCCGCCGCGTCATTCCGCAATCAGGTTCCGCGCAAACTGGCGATGGAGCGTTATGAGCGCATCATGGCGGCGCAGCACGATATTTCGCTTGCGGCGAACAAGGCTCTGATCGGGAAAGAACTGGATGTGATTATTGACTCTGTCGAAGGACGCGGCAAGGCTCTGGCCCGCAGTGGGTTTGATGCGCCGCAGATCGACAATCAGATTGTATTGAAGAAGGTCCCTGCCGGAGTCGAGGCGGGAACTTTCGCGAAGGCTGTCGTGCGCTCCGCGAAGGCGTATGACATAACAGCGGAGTATTCCGCATCCGAGGAGAAATGACTATGTCGCCGAGTATGAAAAACCTGCCGAACCGAATCACCGTAAGCCGGATCCTGCTGATCTTTGTCTTTGTGGCTCTGGCGAATATCCGCTCGGACAGCATCGGATTTTTCATCCCGACCGTGAAGCCGGAAGTCGGGCAGATCTGCCATGTGATTGCGTACATTGTCGCCATTCTCGCCGCATTCACCGACATGCTGGACGGCTACCTTGCCCGCCGCTACCACCTGGAGAGCGATTTCGGGCGTCTGATCGACCCGCTGGCGGATAAGATTTTTGTTGTCGGGACGTTCGTCATGATGGCGGAATACAAGCTCATGCCCGGCTGGATCATCATCGTCGTTCTGACCCGCGAATTCATGGTGACGGGGCTCCGGATGCTGGCCACTCACAAAGGGGTTGTGATTTCCGCGGACAAATGGGGCAAGCTCAAGACAATTCTCCAGATGATCGCTCTGCTGATCGGCGGCGCGGCATGGGTCGGAATTTTCAACATTCATCAGAAAGCGGTCTGGATCGGCTGGTATGTGCTGTTGCTGATTATGACGCTCGTTACAATTCTTTCCGGTCTCGGCTACTTCATCAAGAATAAACAGCTCTACATGGAAAACACATGACGCGGAACCTGACAGAGGAAAAGATAGACGATTTTTCCCGGACGGATGATCCGCAGGAGAAAAAGCCGAAATCGGGCGCATACCTGGTCGGTGTTACGGAGCAGGGTGAGTCGCCGCTTGAGGCGCGCGAACATCTCGATGAACTCCGCGAACTCGTCCGCACTCTCGGATTCGAAATTGTCGGGGAGGCAATGACGGCAATCCGCGTCCCGAATGCAAAATTCTATCTTGGCTCCGGCAAGGCGGAGGAGGTCTGCAATGCAGCAAAGCAGGCAAACGCCGAACTGATTGTTTTCGATACGGAGCTCGGTCCCTCTCAGCAGCGCAATCTGGAGCGTCTGGCGCGTACCAATGCGGTGGACCGCCAGGAGATTATTCTTGACATTTTCGCCGAACGCGCGCAAACCCGCGAAGCCGTGCTTCAGGTGGAACTTGCACGCTACAAATATTTTCTGCCCCGCCTCACGCGCGCATGGAGTCACCTCTCGCGTCAGCGCGGCGGTGCAAAGGGAACCCGCGGCGAGGGCGAAAAACAGATTGAAAACGACCGCCGCATGGTCAAATACCGCATCGGGCAGCTCGAAGAGGAGCTCGCAACCGTCCGCCGTCAGCGTGACGTTCAGCGCAAGGGGCGCATCCGCCGCGCAATGCCGCTCGCCGCGATTGTCGGCTACACCAATGCGGGGAAATCTTCGCTTCTGAACACGCTCACCGGAGCGGATGCTCTGGTTGAAAACAAACTTTTCGCCACCCTTGATCCGACGACCCGCAAGCTGGTTCTTCCGAATAAAAGCGAACTGCTGCTGACCGATACCGTCGGCTTTGTCCGCAAGCTGCCGCATTCGCTGGTCGAAGCGTTCAAATCGACGCTTGAAGAAGCTGTCCTTGCCGATTTTCTTGTAATGGTTCTGGATATTTCGAGTCCGGATGTGGAGTCGCACTGGCAGACGACGCTTTCGGTCCTGACGGAACTCGGGGCGCAGGACAAGCCCATGCTGACTGTCTTCAACAAATGTGACCGCCAGAAGGATGCGCTGATCCGGACGCGTCTGCGTTCGCTTGATCCGAACGGCGTGTTCATTTCGTGCCGCACGGGGGAGGGACTGGATGAGCTGCGGCAGACTCTGACTGCGTACATGAAGAAACGGACGCTGATTGATGATTTGCTGATTCCGCCGGAGCATCCGGAGATTGTGGCGGCGGTCTATTCCAAGGCGTCGCTTCTGGAAGGAAAATATCAGGATGACGGTTCGTTCCGCTGCACCGTCCGGATTCCGGGCGCGCACAGCGAGCTCTTTGCGCCGTATTCCTGTTCAAACGTTGAAAATAAAGTGGAGGATTGAAATATGAAATTGAAACTGATGGCCGCTCTGGCCTTCCTGATGGCGTTTCCCGCCGCGGAATTCGCATCCGCACAGGGGAATGCTTCCAGCCAGGCGTCGACCGATGTCTGGAGTGTCTGGCGCAAGGGCTTTGAAAACTATGAAAAAGCGGAAGCCGCGGTTAAGAAAAAAGATTACAAACTTGCTTTGACTCACTACCGCGCTTCGCTGGAAGCGTTCCGCTCAGTCAAACGGAGCAATCCGGAATGGAATAAAAGTGTGATCAGCTACCGGATCGACCTCTGTCTGCGCCGGATCCGTGCAACTCAGGAGCTGCGCGACGCCGTCGCCAAAACAGAAAAGCCGAAAGCCCCGGTTCATGCGGTTCCGAAACGTCCCGCACCTCAGCGTGAAGACTTTGTGACACAGTCTCTGAAGATGCGTGCGCGTCTCGCGGAAACCGAAAAAGAGCTTGCCGCGCTTAAACGTTCCGTCGATCTCAACAACAAGGCGGCGGAGCAGGTGAAAAATCTGCTGCAGGAGAAAAAAGAGCTCGTGGAAAAGAACAACATGCTCTCGCTTCTTCTTGAGGATTCCAAAGAGAAGCTCAAGCGCGCCGACCGCAGTCTCGACCGCGAGCGCCGGATCGCTGAAGAACGCGCAAAAGTGACGGCTCTCTCCGATAAAATCCGTTCCCTGAATCTGGAAATCAAAACGCTCAAGAGTGAGAAATCGGATGCTTACGAGCGCCGCAATGCCGCGGAATATGCGCTGAAGCAGAGCGAGCAGCGTATCGCCGCTCTTACCGCGTCCGTGGAAACCGCGAAGCTGGTTCAGAAGGAAAATCAGCTTCTCCAGAATCAGCTTGAGGAGATCCGCAAGGACCGTGCGGCGCTGCAGAAGAAACTGGATGCCGCGTCCGCCGAGATTGCCGGACTTAACGCCCAACTCAGCAAAATCCGCGAGGGCATTGACCTTCCGGAGAATATCCGCCGGATTCAGGACAACGCAAATATTGTCATGAAGGACAATGAGTATCTCCGCACTCTGAATGCGAAGAATATGAAGGAACTCGAACTTCTCCGCAAGAGTTCCGCTGCACTTTCCGCGGAGCTGGAAAAGGTGACCGCCGAGTATAAAGCCGCTTCCGCCGGACTCAACCGCGCATCAACGCAGTCCGCTCAGGCGAACGAACAGCTTGCCCTCCGTGCGAAGGAATCGGAGAACAGCCGGGCTGTGATCGCTCAGCTTCAGCAGGAACGCGATTCCCTCGAGAATGAACTCACCGCATTCAGTAAACGCTATGAAGCTCTGCTGAAAAACTCCTCCCGCGCGGATTCTCTTTCGGTCGGGCTTGCGGAGAAGGAAAAGGAACTTCAGGCACTCGCCGCGAAGACCGCCGGACTGGAACAGGCGCTTGCCGGATTGCGCAAGGAGAATGAAACGCTTGTCGGAGCAAACGCCGCACTGAGCGCATCCGTCGCCGCGCTTACCGCAAATGCGGAACGCCTTGCTGCGGAGAATGAAAAGCTGAAAGCCAATGCGGAAAATCTGCGAACTCTGCTTGCGGATTCGCAGGATTTCAAAAAGAAAATGCTCGCTCTCTCTGCGGAAAATGAAAATCTGAAGAAGAATGCCGCGGAGCTTGAAAAGTTCGCGAAGGGACCCTCCGCGGAATTCGCGCGTCTTCAACGCCGTTCTGCGGAGCTGAAGAAAGAGCTTGACCGCGTGCTGGCGGAACGGGCGGAGCTTCAGAAACTTGTGAAGGAATCGAAAGCCCTTCCGGAAATCCGGAAGAAATACCAGGATGTGGTTGCGAACAACAACCGTCTTTCCGCGGAGTACGCCAGACTCAAGCAGGAGTTCGAGCAGTTCAAAGCCTCCGCCGCGAAGGTCAATCAGGCGGGTGTTTCCGCCGCCGCCGTGAATACGGAAAACGCGCAGCTCAAGCGCGAGGCGGAAGCTCTGCGCGACAAGATTGCCGCTTATGAGCGCAAAATCGAGGTCGGTTCCGCCCTTGCCGCCCGTCTTGCTGCGGAGAATGCGCGGCTGAAACAGAATCCGGATGTTTCAGCCAGTGCGGAGTATGCGAAACTCAAAGCGGAATATGACCGCATTCTGCCGAAGTTCGAGGTTCTGGAATCGGATAATGCCGCGCTCCGGAAATCGATTTCAGACTACAAAGACCAGTATCAGAAATCCGCCCGTCTTGTTGCGGAAAATGAAAAACTGCGGGAAGAATATACCGCGCTCCGGAAAACCGTTGCGGACGGCGTGCTCGCCAGACAGCTCAAGGAGCTGGACGCAGAGAACAAAAATCTGCGCGCCGAAGTGCAGGGCCTGCGCGGAAGCGTGGAGCGTCTGCTGAAGGTCGCGGAGAATCCCGCCGCCTCAAAGGAACACCTCAAACGCGCCGTCGATGAAAATTCCGCTCTCAAAACGGAAGTTGTCAAACAGAGACAGCAGCTGGAATCTCTGAATGTGAAACTTGCGGAGAACGAAAAACGCCGCAAAGAGAACGACGCCCGTCTTGCCGCTCTGCTGACGACCGCGCGCACGGCGCAGGAGTTTCTCAAACAGCGGGAAGCCGAGATCCGGAAACTCACAATTCAGATAGATACTCTGAAGAAGGCGAACCCGGCTTCCGCTTCCGAACTCGTCGCGGAGGTCACCGCGCTGAAGGAGGGAAAAGCGCAGTTTGAATCCGCGATTCTCAATCTGAATGCGGTCCGCCGGAAACTCGAATCGGAAAACGCCGCGCTGAAACGGGATTTGGAACTTGTCCGCCGCGAAGCCGATTCTCTGAAGAAGACTTTGGAGCGTCCCAAGCCGCAGGGCGAACTGGAACGCCGCAACCTCGAACTTGTGGAAGCGGTTTCCAAGTATGAAAAGCTCTATGCGCAGACCTCGAAGGAGCGCAACGATTTCTCCGCCCGCATCAAAACGCTGGACAAGGAGATTGCCGACGCCAAAGAACAGCTTGCAAAATCCGCCGTCTCCGCCGAGCAGATGCGCAAGGAGCTGAAGCAGTGGACGGATGACCCGATTGCCATGAACGAGCAGTCCGTTTACAAGAAGAATCTGGCACTGGATCAGATCGTCGGCGAAAACGGTTCGCTGCGCCGCGAGATCGCGCGCCTGCAGGCGGAGCTTACAGACTCCAGAGATGCGCTGAACAGGAGCCGGGCCAAGATGATCGCCATGGAAAAACGTTTCCAGAAGGTGCTCTTCTCCATGAATGAATACAAGAAAGCAAATCCGGGCGCGGTTCTGCAGATTGACAGCGCCAAACAGGCGGAGCTTGACGCCGAAGAGGCGAAACTGAAAAAGCACCGTGAGATAGCGGAAAAGGTCCGCGCGCGCAAAGAGCAGGCGAAGAAAACCGCTTCCGCTCCAGCCGCCGCTGCCGCCGCTCCGGTGAAACGCGATCCCTCCAAACCTGCGGATGAGCAGAAATTCACCTCGTCTATGAGAGTCGCGGCGAAGGCTGAGAAGGAGAACAACTCTGCAGTCGCTCTGATGAACTACTGGCGCGCGGTCGATGCGTGGCCGGAGAGCGTCGAAGCCTACGCCGGACTTGTCCGCGTCTATTTGGTGCGCGGCGACAAGGCAAGTGCGCAGAAGGCGTATGAAACAGCAAGAAAGTATGGATTCAAGGAATCCAAAGAACTCGAAAAGAAACTTTACGGAGAATAAGAAATGTCAATGTTCGGATCACTCGGAGAGATGGCGAATCTGATGAAGAATTTCGGTCAGATTCAGAATAACATGAAAAAGATGCAGCAGGAACTCGCCTCGGTTGAAGTGCGCGGCACCTCGTATTCCAACATCGCGGAAGTCGTGATGTCCGGCGATATGATTGTCAAAAGCGTGAAGATCGATCCCGCGGCGCTTGCTGTTCAGAACCGCGAACTGGTTGAAAACGCCGTCAAGGAGGCGATCGCCTCTGCGCTTCAGCAGGTGAAAATGGAAGGCGCAAAGCGTCTTTCCGATGCTACGGGCGGACTCAACATTCCCGGTCTGACGCCCGGAGCCTGACGCGATGTCTTCCGCCGCATACCCCGATGCTCTTCTGGAGCTGATGGAACTGCTGCGCGGTCTGCCTGGAGTCGGCCGCCGCAGCGCGGAACGGATGGCGCTTCAGCTTTACAGTTGGGAGCCGGACCGTCTTTCCGCGCTTGCGGATTCGCTGGCGACCCTGCATGACCGGGTTGGAGTCTGCCCCGAATGCGGCGCCATGTCGTCCGGCTCGGGGGAGCTCTGCGGAATCTGTTCTTCGCCATTGCGCGACGCCGCGCAAATCTGCGTGGTGGAAGACTTTCCGCAGATGCGTTCCATCGAAGCGGGCGGTGTTTACAAGGGGCGCTATCACATCCTCGGAGGCACACTTGCTCCGCTGGAGGGAAGACTTGCCGATTCGCTCTCCATTGATCCTCTGCTGAAGCGGATCGATGCGGGTGGAGTACGGGAGGTCATCCTCGCCCTAAGTCCCGACGTTGAAGGACAGGCGACGTCGATCTATCTGGCCAATTTGCTGAAGGACAGACCGGTCCGCATCAGCCGTCCCGCACAGGGGCTTCCCGCCGGGGCGGACCTCAGTTATGCCGACCCCGCAACGGTTGCCGCCGCGCTGAACGGACGGACGGTTTTTGACTGATTATGACCTATCATTATTATTTTGCTGGCGCGCTGTTCTGCCACAAGGAACTCATTGGAAATCATCTTCTTGCGGAGGCGATCCGCGACCGTTCCGGCGGAGAGTTCACGGCGAATCTTCCGCAGAAGGAAGAGAATCAGCTGCGTCCGAGTCCGCTGGAAATACGTGACAATGATTTCCGTCTCCTGCTGGAATCCCAGCTTGCTCTCTTCAATTTTGACGGGACGGAACTGGATTCCGGAACGGTGGTGGAGTTCATGGCCGCACGCTTTCTCCAGATTCCCTGTGTGCTGTTCCGCACGGATTTCCGTTCCGCCGGGGACCAGAACGCGGATGGCGAGGCTTGGAATCTCATGTGTTCCGGCTATCCGCGGACAAAGGTTCGTTTTGTCGGCGCGATGGAAAGCTATCAGCGAGTGTTCCGTGCTTCGGACAGCACCGCAGAGGCTTTGAAAAACTACTATGGAGAGCTTGCGGACGGCTTGATTTCCGATTTCCGCGAACTCCTCGCCATGCCTTCACCGTTTGCATCGGAGGATGAGGCGCTTGCCGCCTACCATTACTTCCTGACGGTCTGCGGAGGTTCTCTTCCGGCAAAGTTCGGGGAAGAGCGGCTACGTTCGATTATTGCCCGTCGCTGTCTTTTTTCGTAAGCTCGGCCAGCAGAGTCCGGATATGCGCTTCCGTATTTTCCGGACTGAACTCTTCCGGGATTGTCCCTCCGTATTCGACCTGGTAAAACCAGCCGAAGATTTCTCCCGCCGCCCATGCGAGACGCGGGCTGACGGGTTCCAGCGAGAGCGCGTAATCCATCAGTTCCAGATTGCGCACCCTCGGCAGTCCCGCGCTTTTCAGAAGAAAACGTGTTCCTTTATAAAGTGCGCGGACCTGCAGATCAGGGGAGAGATCTGCATTTTGTGCTTCGGCAAAGCTGAGCATTGCTTTTCTCCTAAGCCGTCTCCGCAGCAATGCGGAAATGGAGATTTTCAGCAGAATTCCGACCGGGATGAGAAGCAGAAGCCAGAGGTACGGCAGCAGGGTTCCGCTCCGCGCCAGCGTTTTCGCCTGGCGGATTCCCTGCTGCAGACTGGTTTTCGTGCTGTTCAGAAAACTGCGGACTGCTGAAGCGAGCGTCTGTTTTCCCTTCGCTTTGGCTTCGGCGTCTTTGAGAGCCTGTCTGACAAGAGCATCGGCAACCGCGTTTTCGATGCTGCCTAGCATGGAGTCTTTGCTCATCTGTTCGGCATAAATCTTTTTCGCCAGCCCCTGTACTTCTTCCGCGAGTTCGGGCGGTTTGATTTTCCATTCGTCCCCGAAGGGATCGCGGAGGGTGCCGATTCCGGTCGGCGTTGTGCGGGAAATGATGTTCTGCGGAGGGGTTGCGTCAAACGTCAGCCAGCCGTGACCCTCGATGAATATCTGCGTCCATGCGTGTGCGTGGTATTCATAGACTTCAAACTGACTGGTGAGCGTGTTATAGTTCCCCGGAGAGAATCCGGTTGCGATCCGCGAGGGAATGCCGGCGATGCGCGCCATGACGGCTAGCGTGGTCGCAAAGTATTCGCAGTGTCCGGATTTGAGTTCAAAAATAAAATAATCCGCGGTCTCTTTGCCTCTGGGAAGCGGGGCGGCGTTCAGTTTATACGGGAAATTTTTCCGCAGATAGTCGCGGAGAGCGAGCGCTTTTTCGTAATCGGTTGTCTTGTCCCTGGTGAGTTCTTCAACCAGGGCAGTCAGACGTTTTGAAATTTTGTATTTCGGCAAGGCGCGGTAGATATATTTCGGAGCACGCTCCAGCCAGTAGATTGTATATTTCCTGCCGGACGGACGGTGCGGGAGAACCGGCGTCTCGTTTTGCGGCAGAAAGACGCGGACCATTGCATTGTAGCGGAACGGAAGAGCCGGGTAATTGTTCTTGTCGGGAAGCTCTGCTGTGAAAATCTCCTTGCGCAGAACGTACAGCGGCTTGTCAGTACGGGTGAAATAGATGGGGAGGTAAGGTGCAAAGAGACGCGGTGTAATCCACTTCCGCATGGTATAGGAAATCTGAACTTCGGAGCTGACCGGCTCCTGCTCGTCGGCATGAAGTCGGCGTGCGCCTTTGTGTCTTTCTGACAGATGGAAGGTCCATGCCGTGCCGTTGTACTGATTGTAGATGCGTGCGATATGGTAGAGTTTGAACGGTGTTTTGACCGTGAAGAGCAGATCTTTCCCCTGCATTGCAGCAGCACCGCCGCCGTTTGCGTTCGAGTTCGTCGAAAACGAGTTCTTGATCTCCAGCGGCGTTCCGGATTCGGAACTGATCGTTTTCGGCTCAAAATTATTGTTGATGATCTCTGCGTCCGCTTTGAATTTGGTCTCTTTCTTTTCATTGTGCAGCCATTTCTGCATGGAGAGCGGAACAAAGGAATCCTTGTCGGTGAAGAAGGAAACTTCAAATGCTCCTTCGGTGCTGTTCGGCAGTTTCGGCAGGAGCAGGAAGACGACGGCTGCGGAGAAGAGCGCAAGCAGTATGTGAATTACATAGAAAATCCAGGTCCGTTTCAGCCGCCGCTCCGCCGGTTTGATGGCGGCGTCGCCGGAAAGCGAGACGGAGCGTCCCGCGTAGAAGAGTATCAGGATGCAGACTGTCGCTCCGGCGAAAAGTCCGAGGAAGAACACGCGCGGCAGCAGCGCCCCGTAAAGCAGGAGAAACGCGCTGATGATGAAGAGGAACGCGCAGTCGCGGGCGCGTCTTCCCATGAGGAACGTGAGTCCGGCGATCCCGACGAGTTCCAGACAGACCTTGTCCGCAAGTTCTCCGGTCCGGAAGCGGTAATACGCCCAAAGCAATGCGCCGCAGATGAGAACGAGCTGAAGCACAAAACGTTTGTTCATTGAAAATTTTGAATACGGAATCCATGCAATGAACGAGATCGGCGCGATGAGCGCGAGAATCAGAATCGAGATGTACGGATGACAGTGCTGCCAGAGCACCGAAAACGCCGCGATCGCATAGAGCACGCAGAAGAAAACGTGCATGGGGGCGCGTTCGGGAACGGTCCGCATGTGGGAGCGGTCGATGATCCGCGCGGCGCGTTTTTTCCGCAGATTCCGGAGGAAGTTCAGCATTGTTCCAGAACCTCCTGAAGACTGCTCCGGCAGGAGACGGGGCAGGGAATGAGCGGACGGCTGCCGTCGATCCGGATTTTCTCCGGGTCCAGAACCAGCGGCGTTTCAGGATCGATGTACGGGAAATTCTGTTTCGGCGCATAGATCCAGTGAATGTAGATGTGGCGTTCCTGAAGCAGTTCGAGCATATCCGCAAGTTCCGGCGGATTGGATAGGGCGAGAACGTAAAGCACGGTTCCCGGTTCCAGCTGTTCCATGACGCCGGAAAGCAGTGCGGTAAAAACGGAGTCGGACGGGCTGATATCGGTAAGCAGAGAGAGAATTTTGCCTTTGAGTCCGGCCGCATCTCCATGCAGTTCGAGTACGTGGTCATCGCTCTGAACATAGAAATTGAGTGTGCAGAAGACGGAGCTCAGATGTTCCGCAATGGAGGCCGCGGCGGAGACCAGAAACTCGAAGTTGCTGTTCGAGGAAATCCCGACATCCGGTCGCGAGGAGTCCAGCAGAATCGCAATGTGGTCGACTGTGAGGGCTTCGCGTTCTTTGACCATCAGCTGGCGTTTCGCCGCGGTTGCTTTCCAGTGGATGTTCCGCATTTCATCGCCGTTCCGGTAGGCGCGGACGCCGAAAAATTCCCTGCCCAGTCCGGCGATCGCGAGGGGACGCCCCTCCTGTCCGGGAACAATCCGGCGGTTCTTTCCCAGGGAGAGCTTTGCCAGTTTTTCGGTGCGCGGCGTCACCAGAATGTCGGCGGGCAGATGAAACACGCGGCGTTTGCGGAAGATCCCCGCCGGATCGCCTCCGTAAAGCGTGATGCGGCTGAGCGAATAGTGTCCGCGGTGGGCAACGGTGACCGTGCGCGGCAGAAAGATCGTTTCATGCGCGCCCGGTGCGGGAACGGCGGTGTTGAGCTGGCCGTCCGGGAAGATTCCGCTTTTTTCGGAAAGTATCAGTCCCTGACGCGGAAACGGAGTTGTGTTGGTGATGCGGACGGGGAAGTTTGCCGGCGAGCCGCAGGAGGTATCCGCCATATCCTCCCGTTCCACGCGGATTCCGAACAGAGAAAACTGTGCGGTCAGGAAACTTGCCGCGGTGACGCCGGTGAAGAATGCCGCCGCAAGCGCCGATCCGAGCCCGACATTAACATACGCCACGCCAAGACTGGCGGCTGTCGCAAGCAGAAAAAGGATGCCGTGAGCCGTCGGAAGCGCAATCATTGCACGTCGGTTTCCTCGTTTTCGAGCCGGATGGATTCGACAATGGCGGAGAGGACGTTTTCGACCGATTTCCATTCCGCCTGCGCGCGGAGCTTCAGGTGGAGACGGTGTGCGAGAACCGCCGGAAGGATGTCGCGGATATCTTTCGGCGTCACGAAATCTCGTCCCCGGTATGCCGCCAGACTCTGTGCGCAGCGCATGAGCGCGAGCGAGGCGCGGGGGCTTCCGCCGTTGTTCAGCGCGGGATGCCGCCGGGTTTCATTGATGATGTCGACAATGTACCGTTTCACCTGTTCGGAAACGCGGACCGACCGCACAAGCGCCTGGCAGTGAACCACATCCGTTCCTTTGATTACGTAGGAAATGGCGCTGAGCGGATGCGAATTCGTCTGCGAGGTCAGAATTTCCATTTCATCTTCCGGCTTGGGGTATCCGATGCTGATCTGCATGAAAAAACGGTCCAGCTGCGGTTCGGGGAGGGGATACGTCCCGTGATAATCCTCGGAGTTCTGGGTCGCAATGACGAAAAACGGTTTCGGCAGAACATGTGCGCGTCCGTCGATGGTGATGACGGACTCGGACATGCATTCCAGCAGGCTGGACTGTGTACGCGGTGTGGTGCGGTTGATTTCATCGGCGAGAATGACGTTTCCGAAGATCGGGCCGGGAAGAAATTTGAAAGTCTTTTCATTTTCGTCGTAGATATTCATTCCGGTGATGTCGGAAGGAAGCATGTCCGGAGTGAACTGAATGCGCCTGTACTGAGCCTGTACAGATTTCGCAAGCGCCTGCGCGAGAACGCTTTTCCCGACTCCCGGCACGTCTTCTATGAGCAGATGACCGTCGGCGAGCATGCAGACGATGACATACTGAATCACTTCCGGTTTCCCTTTGAAAACGATTGCGATATTGCGTTCGAGGCTTGCGACGGTTCTGTGCAGGAATTCAAATGTATAGGAATTTGTATTTTCCTCATCCGGGCTGGAGCTGTCCGGGGCGTTGAAAACCATCATGACGCTTCCGATCTGTATGACGTCGAGATGTTTGATCTGTTTTTTGCGGATCGGCTGTGAATTGACGAATGTTCCGTTTGCGCTGCCGAGGTCTTCCGCGGTCATGTTTCCCGGAGTTCCGGAGATGCGCAGATGATGCCGCGAGACATTGCGGTCATTGATTTGAATATCGCATTCGGGATCACGTCCGATAACGATATTGTCATGGTCGAGCACGATTTCGTGTCCGGCTCCGTATCCTTCCTGAATGGTCAAAGTCGGCTGATTCCAAGTCTGCGGATTCATTACAGATAGATCCTTTCATTCGATAATTTTTACTTTTTAAGTATAATAACCTTTTCGGTATTTTCAAGAGAATAAAGAAATAAAAATGTAAAAAAGAAAAGTGCATGGTTTGATTTTTTGCAATAAAGAGTTATATTCTGTAATAAAGTGAGGGCAGGATGTGGAATGTAACAGTAAAAAAGAGTGTTCAGAAGAACCTGACCAGATTGCCGGAGAATGTCGTGGCTTTGTTTGTTCAGCTGTTGCGGAACTTGAGCGTTGACGGACCTGTCCAGACTTCCTGGCCGAATTATTCGAAACTGGGAAAATTTGAACATCACTGCCACTTGAACTATCACTACGTTGCCTGTTGGAAGGTAACGGAGCAGACGATAACAATAGAGGTGTATTATGCTGGCTCTCGTGAAAACGCCCCATACTGAGATTTCAATTAACGGTGAAGCAGCTGAAGCCATTTTGGAGTGGCTCCGGAAAAAATTCACGGTGGAAGTTGTCGCTCAGAATGATTCTGTTTCTGAAGAAGACTGCAGCGAAGCCGTTAATGTTTTTGAAACAGACTGGTGGAAGAAAAATGAACACCTGCTCTTGACCGGAGCGCGTCTTAAGCATAATATGACACAAGAGGAGCTTGCGGAAAAGTCCGGGATCAAGCAGTCTGTAATCAGTTTGTACGAAAGCGGAAAACGCAGGATTTCTCTTCGTGCTGCAATCAAACTTGGAAAAGCTCTTGGTGAAAAACCGGAAATGCTTTTGCCGAAGGGTTAAGTTTTTTTCGGCGCATTCTTTTGCTGAAAAAATATTGAGAAGGAGTATTCCGGAAAGAAAACGTTTGACTTCTTTCCGAGAATACTCCTTTTAGCATCTCTTTACCGGACAAGCTCAAGGCCGGCGTCGCGGATCATCTGGAGATCCGCCTGGACGCCGCGACCCGGAGTGACAAGATAGCCGCCCGTCATGAAGCTGTCCGCGCCGGCGGCAAAGATCAGCGACTGCATGTCGCGCAGGTTCTGCTCGCGTCCGCCGCAGATGCGGATGCTGGTTTCTGGCATCATCAGACGCGCCGCGGCAATCGCGCGGAGGCAGTCCCATGGCGTAATTCCGCATCCGCCTTCCAGCAGAGTTCCGGGGATCGGACTCAGGAAGTTCAGCGGAACCGAATCAACTTCCAGTGAACGGATCGTTTCCAGCAGTTCCACGCGCTGTTCCAGAGATTCGCCGATGCCGATGATGCCGCCGGAACAGACGGAGAAGCCGACCTTTTTCGCCGTCCGCACGGTTTCGAGCTGAGAGGAATAAGGACGTGTCGTGCAGATTTCCGGGAAGTAGCTCGGCGAGGCTTCGAGGTTGTGATGGTAGCGGTCGAGCCCGGCTTCCTTGAGCTGGAGCATGGTGTCTTCGGTCATGATGCCGAGCGAGGCGCAGGGGATGATCGGCAGATCTTTGCGGATCATGCGGATAGCCTTGCAGATTTCGTCGAGGTCATGTCCCTGAACAACTTTGGTTCCGGAGGTTACGATTCCGAAACGGTGGGAGCCGTGTTCCGCGGCGGCTTTTGCCGCATTGTACATTTCCTCCGCGGGGATCAGCGGATAGGTGTGGATTTTGGCTTTCGAACGAGCGGACTGGGCACAGAACGCGCAGTTCTGCTGACAGTTTCCGCATTTGGCGTTCACGATGGAACAGGTTTTGATTTTGTTGCCCGAATGTTTCTCCCTTGCTTCGGTTGCGCGGCGGAGAATCTCCAGCAGCTGGACGGGGTCGTTTGTCTTGAGAATTTCAAGAGCTTCGGTTGTGCTGATGCCTTGTGTCATCGTGTTCCTCCATTAACTTTTGAATGCTGTCTTGAGGCAGAATGCGCGGATGGCGAGCTGGTCGTCCGCGTTTGTGCGCATGGCGCGCAGCAGGTCTTCCGCATAGCCGAGACAGCGGTAGATGCGTTCCTCCCCGAGCGCTTTCGCCGCGTCGGGATCGAATTGTGTCGGAAAGAGTTCCGGATTCGGAATCAGTTTCATCGGCGTGCCGGATGCAAGCAGAGCCGTTTGAGCAAAATATGCGTGAATCATGCTGAGAAACTGGTCGCGCATGCGCTTGTATTCACAGCTCTCCTCACCTTTGATGCGTTTTTCAATCAGCTGTTTTCCCGCTGATTCGAGGTTCGCCGCCTCCTCAAGCCGCCGTTCCCACTTTTTTGCAACGTTCTGTTTGGCAAGATCGTTCAGCGATGCTGCATAGTCGATTAGCGCGGTCGCGCAGTCTTCCGTATCAATGAGCTTTCCGTGCGATTCAAACAGCAGTTTGTGCAGCAGGGTGGGCAGCCCCTCCGCGTTCGGCAGACGGTATGTGCAGCGGTTGTCGGTCAGCTGAATGGTCTGACAGCGTGAGCGAATCGTCGGCAGAAGTTCGGACGGGTTGGCGGTTGTGAGGATGAACATGCACTTCGCCGGCGGTTCCTCCAGAGTCTTGAGAAAGGCGTTCTGCGCCTGTTCGTTAAGACGGTCCGCCTCGTGGATGATGCCGATTTTCCATCCGCAGTCGGTCATGCTGCTGAGATGAAACTGGGCTTCAAACCAGCGCATGGTGTCGACTTCGTCGTCGCTTTCCCCGATCGGGATGATACGCGAGACGGAGGAGGGGGCGAGCGAGACCATGTCGGGGAAGGTTCCTCCCTGCATTTCGCGGCAGACGGCGCAATGTCCGCAGGGCGAAAAATCGGGATTCGGGTGTTCGCATGCGGCGAGCGACGCCAGCAGCGGCGGAAAGTCCATCCGGTAATCCGTGTTGGATGAACAGAGCAGAAACGCGTGCGTAAGGCGTCCCGCCGACCGCGCGTTTTTCAGCGAGTTGACGGTCAGCGGAAAATGACGCTCAAAGAAGGTCCAGTCCAAGCTCATGGTTCACACACTCCCTCACTGCGCGGGCAACCTCTTCGACGGTTCCTCCGGCGGCGATGATTTTGATTCGTTCCGGTTCCTGTTCCGCGAGTTTGAGAAAACCGTTGCGGACGGCGGTATGGAACTGAAGGGTTTCGGAATCGAAACGGTCGTTTTCGAATTCCTCTTTTGCGGCGCGCCCCGTGCTGCGGCGGATTCCGAGTTCCGGGGGAATGTCAAGCACAATGGTCAGATCGGGCTTGAGACCGCGGCAGGAGAAGCGGTTGACCTCGTCGAGCATCCGCATGTCGAGTCCGCGCGCGTATCCCTGATAAACTTTTGTGGAGTCGAAGAAGCGGTCGGAAATGATCCACGTTCCTTTCTTCAGTTCCGGTTTGAGAAGCGTTTCGACCATCTGCGAATGACATGCCCCGAAGAGGAGCAGTTCCGTTTCCGGCGTGAGGTCTTCGCCCGGTTCGCGGGACTTGAGAATCGTGCGCAGTTTTTCCGCAACGGCTGTTCCGCCGGGTGAGCGCACGGTACGGACCATGCGTCCGCTGCGGGCAAACGCTTCGCCCAGAAGAGCCGCCTGCGTGCTCTTTCCGGTTCCTTCGCCGCCCTCCAAAGTGATGAATCCGCCTCTCATGGTGCAAAAAAATCCTTATTCCGATTGAAATTTATCGTTTGCCGTGGTAAGTTACCACATATTTGAAAATATTCAACCTCAGAAGGAGTGAAAAATGGCAAAGCTGGAACGCGACACCTATTTAACTAAACATGTTGGAAACTTTCCGCAGACAATTGAGATTGGCGGACGCACTTACGTCAAGGCCGACGACCTCCGGTACGGAACAAACCCGCACCAGCCCGCCGCTTTCTACCGTCCCGACGGCTGCTCCGGCGCCATCATGGACATGAAGACTCTCAAGAACGGCAAGAACGGCCTCTCCCAGACCAACCTCGAGGATATCTCCGGCGCGCTCAACATCGTCAAATACTTTGACCGTCCCGCCTGCGCGGTGATGAAGCACGTCAACCCGAGCGGCGCCGCCGTCCAGGTCGGCTGTGAATCCCTCCGCGATGTCTACATCAAGGCGCGCGACTGCGATGCCCGCGCCGCGTTCGGAAGCGTAATCGCGTTCAACACGCAGGTTGACGCCGAGACCGCCGAAACCATCATGTCCACGTTTGCGGAATGCGTTGTCGCTCCCGATTTCACCAAAGAAGCTCTTGAAATTTTCTGCGATGCGGAACGCTTCAAACTCAACAAACAGATCCGCATTCTCCAGTGCGGCAAACTTTCCACGATTCCGCGTTACGTCGGCGATGATCCGGATGGCATCAACAACACCGTCAAGGTTCTCTGCGACGGCTCCCTGGTGATCGCCGCTCCGCTTCTGACCAACGTCCGCAACTTCCGCGATCTTCCCCCGGCGGCAGGTGAAAGCAAGACCGCCGGAATCCAGGTTGCAACCACGGAGCCGACCGAACAGCAGAAGTGCGACCTTCTCGCCGCATGGTACATCAACATCTCCGTCCGTTCCAACGGCGTTGTGATCGTCAAGGACGGTCAGACCCTGGCAGTCGGAACCGGTGAACAGGACCGCGTCGGCGCGGTTGAGCAGGCAATTGAGAAGTTCAAACAGAAATACACCGGTTCCGCAACTCTCGAAGGCGCGGTCATGTCCAGTGACGGATTCTTCCCGTTCGCGGACGGACTCGAAGTCGCCGCGGCCGCGGGCATCAAAGCGATGGTCGCTCCCTCCGGCTCCCTGAAGGATGCGGATGTGATCAAGCGCGCCAATGAACTCGGCGTTGCTCTCCGTCATGCTCCGGAACGTATCTTCTCTCACCACTGATCCGATGTGTCATGGATGATCTGCTGTCTGCACAGGAAACACCGTTCGAACTGTCGCCGGAACCCGGCGGCGTGACTGAACAGACCCTGCGCGGCGAGGTTGAAAAGGTCCTCTACGAAAACGAGGAGACCTCCTATACCGTTGTGATCATCCGCGACGCTCTCGGCGAACTTCATAATGCGGTCGGCACGCTTCCCGGCGTCTCTGCTGGGCAGGGCATCGAGGCTGTCGGCCGCTGGGAAGTTCATAAGGAGTACGGACGCCAGTTCCGTGTACTTTCTTACAATTTCACTCTCCCCGTTACGGCAGAGGGAATCATCAAATATCTCTCTTCCGGCGTGATCAAAGGACTCGGACGCAAGAATGCCGAGGCGATTGTCGCCGCATTCGGAGCCGCCACTCTGGATGTGATAGAAAATGCTCCGGCGCGCCTGCGCGAAGTTCCCGGAATCGGAAAAAAACGCATTGATGCAATCCGGCAGATCTGGAAGGAGAACGCTCAGCGGCGGACGCTCCAGATTCATCTTCAGAGCTACGGCGTCAGCCTTGCCTACTTCACAAAAATTTATCAGAAATACGGCGACGCCGCGGCGGAAAAAATCAAAGAGAATCCCTATGCGCTTGCAACCGACATTCCCGGAATCGGGTTTGTCATGGCGGATCATATTGCGGAAAAAATGGGGATTCAGAAGAACGACCCGAAGCGTCTGACTTCCGGAATGACGTATGTCCTTTCCCAGATGCGCGGGCTCGGGCATATCTGTGTCCCGCGCGATCTCTTTCTTTCCAAAGCCTCCGAACTGCTCGGGATTGAGCCCGAAGATTCAGAGAAAGCGCTGACCCTTGCCGTCGGTCTGATGCTTGCGGCGATCCGCAAGGCTTCGGACGGAACCGAGATGGTTTACGAACCCGGACTGCTCCGATGCGAAGAGGAGTTCCCCGTCCGCATTGCGCGTCTCATGGCGGTTCCGCGCCACTATGGACAGAACATCATGCGTTTTCCTGTTCAGCCGAACGCGATTTTCAGCGATGAACAGCTGAATGCGGTGAAAATGGTCGGCAACTCACCTGTCTCAATTATCACCGGCGGACCCGGCGTCGGCAAAACGACAGTTGTCGGGGAAATCGTCCGCCGTGCGAAACTTGCCAAGCTGACAATCGCACTCTGCGCTCCGACCGGACGCGCCGCGAAACGGATGTCCGAAACAACGCATGTCACGGCATTCACGATTCACCGTCTGCTGAAATGGGATCCGGCAAAACATCAGTTTGTGCATGGCCGTTCCTCGCCGCTGAAAGCGGAGCTGATCATCATTGATGAAACTTCGATGCTCGATATTCTGATTGCAACCGCTCTGTTCCGCGCGATCAACCCGGGAACAACAGTTGTGCTCGTCGGCGATGCGGATCAGCTGCCGTCAGTCGGTCCGGGAAATGTCCTGAACGACCTGATTTCATCCGGTTTTATTCCGGTTACACGTCTGACAAAGATTTTCCGCCAGGGCGCCGGAAGCGGCATCATCATGGCGGCGCACGATGTCAACAGCGGACGCATGCCGCCGATCTCCCGGACGCGCCGCAGTGCTCCTGTTACCGATTTCTACTGGATTGAAAAGGATGATCCGGACGAGGCCGCGGATGTGATCCGCCGTCTGGTTTGCGACCGCATCCCGAACCGCTTCGGACTGAATGCGATGAATGATATCCAGGTTCTTTCCCCGATGAACAAGGGCTCCTGCGGGACCATTGCGCTGAACACCGCACTTCAGGAACTGCTGAATCCTGAGGCAAAACTGCAGTTCCGCCACGGCGAACGGCTTTTCAAACTCGGTGACAAGGTCATGCAGATTTCCAACAACTACGACAAAGGTGTTTTCAACGGCGATATGGGGCGGATTTGCGCGATCAATTACAGCGATAAACAGTTCTCCGTCAAATTCGATTCGGAGAGCATCACCTATGAATTTCTCGAAGCCGATCAGCTTTCTCTTTCCTATGCCGTGACGATTCACAAGTCGCAGGGCAGCGAATTTCCCGCCGTGGTGATTCCGCTTCTGACTCAGCATTTTGTAATGCTTCAGCGCAATCTGCTTTACACCGGAATGACGCGCGCGAAACGTCTGATGATTCTGGTCGGCTCGGAAAAAGCGGTCAGCATGGCTGTTCGCAACAGCGTTCGCGAGCCGCGCTATTCTCTTCTGAATGAACGGCTTGCGGACGCGTTCCGGACGGAGGGGTTCGGATGAAAACCGTTCTGGAACCACCGCGCACCCGGGTTGAATTTGAGCTCCCCTTCCGTTTGAATCCGCATACGGCGGTTGTCTCCTCCGTCGGCTCCTGCTTTGCCGATGAGGTTGCCGGACAGCTTGCGGATGCCGGACTTGATGTCCTGCGCAATCCGAACGGCATTGTCTACAACCCGGTTTCCCTTGCGGATTCGGTTCTCGGAAAAGACGCCGACTTGTTTGAATTCAACGGTTTGTGGCATTCGTGGAATCATCATGGCTCCTTCTCTTCCGTATCGCGCGGGGAGCTGGAACAGAAAATTGAAAGTGCGCGTTCCGCATTCCGGGAACATCTGCGGAAGAGCGATCTTCTGATTCTGACTCCGGCTTCGGCTGTCGTGTTTCAACTGATTGAAAATCAACAGATTGTGGCGAACTGTCACAAGGTTCCGGGAACCCGCTTCCAGCGCCGTCTGCTGACGTTTCAGGAATGCTGCGCTGCGCTGAATTCCATTGCGGAATTCACTGCATCATTTGCTCCGGAATGCCGGATGGTGTTTACCCTTTCTCCCGTCCGCCACAATCCCGGTGATCTGGTCCTGAATTCACGTTCCAAATCATTGGTGCTTAATGCGATACATGAGTGCTGCGGCCGTTTTGAAAACGCCTTTTACTTTCCCGCGTTCGAGATAATGAATGATGAATTGCGGGATTACCGTTTTTACAAAGAAGACATGCTTCATCCGAATGCGCTTGCTGTGGATATCATCACCCGTTCGTTCGCCGCGGCCTGCTTCGGCGAAGAGGCTCAGAAGATGCTTGACACTGCCGCTCAGCGTATACGGCGGAGCCGTCATGTTCCGGGAGGACTGAACTGATGTGCGGAATCGCAGGAATCTTTCGGAAAGATTATCAACCCGTTGATTTACAGACACTTGAAGCAATGGCGGATGCAATGCTTCTTCGCGGTCCGGACGGCACGGGGTTCCATGTTGACGGTCCGTTCGGACTGGCGCACCGGCGGCTCTCCATTCTTGACCTTGCCGGAGGAGCTCAGCCGATTGCAAACGAAGACAACACGGTTTTCACCGTTGTAAACGGAGAGTTCTACAACTATCCGGAATTGCGCAAGTCATTGGAACGCAAAGGTCACCGGTTCAGAACCAACTCCGATTCGGAGTGTGCGGTTCATCTTTACGAAGAGTACGGGACGGCGTTTCCGGAGCATTTGACCGGCATGTTCGCTCTTGCGGTTTACGATGCTCGGAAAAAATCTCTGTTTCTGGCGCGGGACCGTGCGGGGGAGAAGCCGCTTTTTCTGTTGAATACCAAAGAGTTGTTTGCTTTTGCAAGCGACCTGAATGCGTTGAAGCGCATTCCCGGCGTGGACTGGCAGCTGAATTACGATGCGCTTGCGGATTATCTGATGTTCATGTACACCCCGGGACGGGCGACCGTTTACCGGAATGTGACGCGGCTTGAACCGGGAAAATCTCTGCTGATTTCTGCAAATGCAACGGCGTTCCAATCTTACTGGACGCTCAACCCGGAAACGCGCGCTGAAGTCGGTTTCGGAACTGCCGCTCAGCGGGTGCGGGAGATGGTGACGGAGTCTGTCCGTTCCTCGCTGCTTGCGGATGTTCCGCTCGGCGTGTTTCTGTCGGGCGGTCTGGATTCGACGATTATTGCGGCCGCCGCTTCGCAGGTGGAGTCGCCGGAACCGCTGCGCTGCTTTTCGATCGGTTTCAATGATCCTGCATATGATGAAAGCCGCCAGGCGGAACGGAATGCGGAGTATCTGCGGAAACGGGCAAAACGGAAGATAGAATTTTATCACAAAGTCGTTCATCCGGAAGATTTTGCGTCGTTGGAGTTTCTGCTTTCCCGGTGCGGGGAGCCTTATGGGGATTCGTCGATTCTGCCGACGTATCTGCTCTGCAAGTTTGCGCGGGAAAAAGTGACCGTTGCGCTGAGCGGAGATGGTGCGGATGAGCTGTTCGGCGGATACGAACGCTATCTGGTCATGAACAAACTGCGGATGCTGGATGTTCTGCCTGAGGTCTTGCGGCGGGATCTTTTTGCATTTGCGGCGCGTCTTTTTCCGGATCGGGGAGGGGACCGGACGCGTTCCGCGCGCATCCGGCGTCTTCTGATTGCCGCAGGACATTCTGCCGCAGGACGTTACGCTTCGCTGATTTCCGGATTTTCTCCCTCTGAATTGCGGAAATTCTGCCGTTTTGAGATTTCGCCGGAGCGTCCGGATGTTTTCGAACGGTGGTTTGACGCCTCGCTTCCGAATGCCGCTTCCGTGTTCGATTACCATGTCTATCTGCCGAATGATATTCTGCGGAAGACGGATACGGCGTCGATGTCGGTTTCACTTGAAGTCCGGGCACCTTTCCTAGAGTACCATCTGACGGAGTTTGCGGAGTCGCTTCCGGATGAATACAAGATGCAGGGAATGCGCCGCAAAGTCGTTCTGGCTGAAGCGTTTGGAGATCTGATTCCGCCTGAGCTCCGGACGAACCGGAAGCGCGGATTCGGCATTCCGCTTGCATCGTGGTTCCGCGGCGCATGGTACAAGCCTGCACGGGAACGGCTGCTCGGCGGACGGCACTGTCCGGAACTTTTCGACCGGACAATGCTCGAACATCTTCTTGCGGAACACCTTGCGGGACGTGCGGATCACAGCAAACGGCTTTATGCATTGCTGGCGCTGGAACTCGGGCTTTCCTCTTTCCAGTGCTCCTGAAACGCTCCGGTTTCGGGGAGGAGAAAGAGGCATGCGGATTCGACTTTCCATCCGGCGGATGCATGCTGGTTCGTGATGTTTTTGAACGATTCCGGTTTCTTGCACGTATAGAACTGATCGGTTCCGATGAGCGGGGATGTGTATGCGCCCTGAATTGGACCGGAATCGAAGAAAACATTCCACCGGTCCGCAAATTCTGCAACACCTAAACCGTTGAATTCAAAAGAGTTGCTTGTAAAACCAATGAGGATTAGGCGGTACTTTGCATCAAACGGAGGAGTGTAGTTGATCTGAATCCGGATGCTCCAGGTGCGTGTGGCGCGCCAGTTCTTGCCATCGCTGTCGCATGTGAGGTCCTGCCAGTTGCCGAAACGGTCGTCATAATGATTGTGGAATTCACGGTAATCACCCGTTGGAGCTGTTCCGTTGTGATTGTCGTAGACCTTTCCGAACGTGTCGCAGTACGCCATAGCGGGCATGATGATTCCATTATATTTTTTGCAGACATCGCAGTATTCGTGAAGAATCATGCTCCATGAATCGTTGTGTGCGATGAGATTGAAAAGCCGGTCGGTTGCCGAACATGCCCATGACCACGGCTGAATGTCGAGCGACGGGAGTTCCCCGCTTCCATGTACTCCGGGATACTGCTCCGTTTTGTTCTCCGCAGTGTAATCGGGCATGAACGGAGTTGTCCATACCTGATTGACCGGATAGTCTTTCGAACGGTTCCAAATGACGAAATCCTTGCGGAGGGTCCGGTAGAAAACATGATTGCGGTCGGTGAGGAGCGACCCGTTTTCATATTTCAGCAAGTCTTTGAGTTTCTGATACTTATAACTGGCTTTCTCCGCATCGGAAAGCGTATCTTCTCTCGGCATGAGGAATGTGTAGCGGTCTTCGCGCATCTTGTCGATAATATCGATCCAGTGAGCGAACCGGTAGCGGAGCAGGGAACGGTTGATGGCGTTGAGATTTAAGTTGTTGGACATCAGGAATTTTCCTCGGTTTCGGTGTCATCGTAGTAACGGTCGGTAATGACGACAGGTCCGTAATGCGCCTGGCGGGCAGCGCCGCCCTGAATGACGCCGATGAGTTCATAAAACGGAAAACCGTATGAGTCATCTGTTTTTGGCGGTTCATCCGAATTGCTTATTTCGTAACCGCTCCGGATTGTGGAGTCGGCGAGTTCCAGCTTCAGCCAGACGAAGACGGCGGAAAGAGAAAGTTCGGAGGAACTGACCGTGCGGGAATATGCGGGGCATTTCGCAAGAAGTTTGCCGCCGAGAAGGACGCGTCCTGCATATGCGGCGTTGTCAAGCAGTCCGTTGGAGATGCGGAGAGTAAGATTTTTCAGTGTTCCGTCTTCTTCGCTTTCGCTTCCGGCGAGGGAGAGTCTGAATTCTCCGCTGTAGCCGTAAGAGCTTGAGCCGGAACGGGATGAGACGGACGAACTGCGGCTGTTTCTCCGGTTGTCTTTATCAGTAAGATCCTGGCGGAGTTCCCAGGCTTTGCGGATGGCCTCAATGGTGTTTCCGGTTGCTTCAAGTACTCTCATGGCGTCACCATGCAGCCGTTGCGGGGAGGGAGAGCTGAGCCCAGGTATGGGGACGTTTCTCTTTGAAATGCAGGAAGTTTTCCGCACCCGGCGTGATGTCCTGCTGAGCGAGAATCTTTCCCGAAGCGGAGAGCCAGAGCGGTTCGTCGACAGGGACGGGGGCGCTGTCGGCTGCGGCGATGCGCGCAATCGCCTTGTCGCTTCCGAAAACGGGATTGCCGAGAGAATCGACTGCGGTATAGATGCGGACCGGATTGCTGTTTGCTCCGCGATAGCAGACGCTCCGGTTCGGGAAGGTGCGGATGAAGCCGTCGGGGGCGATTTCGAGTGCGACATCGACCCGGAAGACGGAGTTCAGCGAATTGCCGTCCTCCTGCACGATCTCCGCCGCGACCGTTTTGATGAGTCCGCATTCGGCGGGAATGTCGAGTCCGCAGACCTTTACCGGATTTTTGTTGACGGTATCGGCGACTTCAAGGATCCAGCGCGGATTGAAAGTGCGGAGATTGTAGGAGAAGCGCAGCAGAAGCGAGGTTTGAATCGTATTTGCGGAGATTGCGGTTCCCGCCGCGGTGACGACCGGGCGCAGGGGACGGTTTGCATCGTCCATGATATCATAGGAGAATTCGAAGGGGACAACTTTTTCGATGGTGGTGAGCGTGAGGTCGAACGGCTGATTGTAAACGGTTCCGGAAGAGCTGTTTGCAGAAGCGGCGGAGTAGGTCACTTCAACTTCATATTTGTTTTTCTTTCCGTCGCAGGCCGGTGTGATGCGGATGGAAGAGGCGCGGAGGGCGGACAGTTCCGGGTGTGCACTGCCGAGAGCGGGGAACGATTTGTGTTTGCGCAGCTCGGCGAGACCTTCTCCGTTTTCGCAGAAGAAAACGAGAATACGTTTGAGGCTCTGACCGGATTTGTCGATTGTCAACCCGAGGCTGATGTCGCCTTTGTATGAAACAGACATGGGGATACTCCTTTCGGTTGTTCAGAACGGATTTTCTGTGTCAACCGAAAAATTTTCCGTTTTTTTTGCTTTCCGCCTTGCATTTGTTTCAGTTGATGATATAGTTGTTTCAGAAATGAAAAAGGATTTTTCAAATATGAAAAACGAGAATACGGTTCCAGCTGTTGACAAGGCTCTTGCGATTATTGAATTTCTGTGTGCGCAGGGGCGTCCGGTGACGCAGATAGAGATCAACCGGAGCGCGGGAGTGACCCCGACGACGGGGTACCGGATTGTGCAGAGTCTGATGAAGCACAACTGGATCCGCCGGAATCCGAACAACACGTATTCTCTCTCCATCGGCATGGTCGGGGTTTTGATGCACTCGCAGCGGAACGGTTTTCTGTTCAGTGCTGCGCAGTCCGTGCTGGACCGCCTTTCCATGGAAACGAAACTGACCTGCAAACTTTCGATCCGTCAGTGGAATGAACAGGTGGCTGTGCTGCGCGCGGAATCTCCGGAGCCGTTCGCGGTCGGCGGAAAAAACGGCGTCCGTTTTCCGGTGATAGAAGGATCGGTGGGAGCCGCGCTTCTAGCGGGAGAATCCGATGATGAAATCCGGGCGCTGGCTGAACGGACGGCGGATGATATTGCGGAGAAACGGGATGTCAATCTCCTTCTGCGGCGAGTTTCGGAAGTCCGGGCGAAAGGCTGGATTTTCAACCGCGGGAACAGCCGCTGGCGTGTGGATGCGCTCTCCATGCCGGTGCATGATTCCGGCGGAATGGTTGCGGCCGCGCTGACACTGCTGGGGATTCAGGATGATTTTACGGATTCCAACCTTCCGAAACGGGTCGCTGCGCTGGAACGCGCGGTTGCGGAAATAGAAAAAGAACTCTAAGATTCAACATAAGGAACGAAAAAGATGAAAATCGATCCCTCGACGCTGAAAATCACCGATGTCCGTTTTGCGGATATCGACGGTGCGCCGAAACGCTGCACTCTGATCAAAGTTTACACGAACCAGGGACTTGTCGGTTACGGCGAAGTCCGCGACGCCTCCAGTCGCACGTATGCGGCTATGCTCAAAAGCCGTATTCTCGGAGAAAATCCGTGCAATCCGGAGAAGATTTTCCGCCGCATCAAACAGTTCGGCGGCGATTCCCGTCAGGCGGGCGGAGTCTGCGGACTCGAGCTGGCAATGTGGGACCTCGCGGGCAAGGCATGGGGCGTTCCGGTCTGGCAGCTTCTCGGCGGAAAATACCGCGATAAAATCCGCTGCTACTGCGACACCGATTCCGAAGGCGGCGGACGCGACATGGGCAAGGCTCTCAAGGAGCGCATGGCAAAGGGGTTCACCTTCCTCAAGATGGACCTCGGCATTGAGCTGCTGATGGACGTTCCCGGCGCGCTTTCCGCTCCGCTCGGCTTCCTGGAGAAGATGCGCGAATACAAACACACGGTCTTCAGCACACCGCACGGCTCAATCGACCCGCGAGCGATGCGCGGAGAGGCATATGACCTCTTCAACACGGCGCACCCGTTCACCGGAATTCATATTACGGAAGTCGGACTCGACTATCTGGAGAAGTACATGGCGGACGTGCGCGAGGAGATCGGCTATGAAGTTCCGATTGCGATCGACCACCTCGGACACATTCCGCTGGAAGACTGCATCAAGCTCGGCAAGCGTCTTGAGAAATACAATCTCGCCTGGATGGAAGATCCGGTGCCCTGGCAGTATACCCAGCAGTATGTCCGTCTTGCCAACTCCACGACCACACCGCTCGGAACCGGCGAAGACATGTACCTGAAAGAGTCGTTCAAGCCGCTTCTGGAAGCCGGAGCGCTTGCGGTCATTCACCCCGATCTGCTCACGGCGGGCGGAATTCTTGAAACGAAGAAGATCGGCGACATGGCGGAAGAGTACGGCGTTCAGATGAACATCCACATGGCGGAAAGCCCGATCGCCTGCATGGCTGCGGTGCATGTTGCCGCGGCAACCCGCAACTTCATGGCGCTTGAACTTCACTCGGTCGATGTCCCGTGGTGGGGCGACCTGGTCAATCCCGCGCTCCGTTACGACGGCGGCTACATCACCGTTCCGAATACCCCGGGACTCGGCATTGAATCGCTGAATGAAGAGCTCATCAAGGAAAAACTCCACGCCGATTTCCCGGAAGCCTGGGCTCCCACGACCGAATGGGACAAGGAATGGGCGAACGACCGCCAGTGGTCCTGATTTCAACTTACAGACAACATCTATATAAGGAGAACAAACTATGCCCTCTCTGAAAGACATGCGCGAAAAAGCACAGGAAGCCGGTCTGATGAAACTCGACCGTCTGATCAAAAACCGTCAGCACATTCCGGACAATGAATTTCCGATTCCGCTCAAGGAACTCTGCGAGCGCTATGAAAAACTTTATACCGGCTGTATCAACGACGTGATGCGCGAGCTCTGCCTTCTCAACCAGAATCTTCCCTCCGACATCATGCCGCTGCGGGATGAGATGGTCGTCTGCGGCGAAGCGTTCACCGTCAAGAGTGCTCCGAACTGCATGATCGAAGGCGAAATGACCTTCCGCGCACAGATGCTCGACGACATGAAACCGGAAGGCCTTGTTGTCTGGGATACCTCGAACGACACGGAAGCCTCTCTCTGGGGCGGCGTCATGACAGCAACCGCGATCACGAAGAAGATCCGCGGCGCCGTCATCGCGGGCGGAATCCGCGATACCAAGCAGATCCTGGAACAGAACTTCCCGGTCTTCTACAAGTACCGCACCAGCAACGGCTCCCTCGGCCGCTGCATGATTACGCACTACCAGGTTCCCGTCAAGATCGGCAAAGTAACGGTCCGTCCCGGCGACATCATTTTCGGCGACATCGACGGCGTGCTCTGCATTCCGCGCGAAATTGCCTATGATGTGCTCCTCCGTGCGGAAGCCATCCAGCGCAACGAAGTCGATATCTTCGACTGGGTCCACAGCGGCGACACGATTCAGGAAATTATCGCCAAAGGCGGTTACTTCTAATTCAGGAGAACTTGAGATGTTCGATATGAGCAAATTCAACGGGGCTATGTCACAAGGCTACTGGAACCGCTGGAATGAAGATGTTCAGAACAGAATCGACCGCGATATTGAAGCCAACCGGAAAGCGGACGGCTCCTTCCGCATCGACGGCATCCCCGCCGGTGCGGATGTTAAAGTTGAACAGCTGAAGAGCGAGTTTATTTTCGGCGCCCATATTTTCAACTTCGACCAGCTCGGAACTGATGAGTGCAATGCAAAGTACAAGGCGCTCTACGGAACGCTCTTCAACTCTGCGACGATTGCGTTTTACTGGAAGACGCTCGAACTGGAAGAGGGCAAGCCGCGTTTCCGCGCCGAGTATCGCGACACTGCGGATTTCTGGAACAGATGTCCGGATCCGATGCACCAGCCGCACTGGCGCAGACCCGCAGTGGATCCCGTCGTTGATTTCTGTTTGAGCAAGGGAATCCGTCTGCATGGACATACTCTTGTGTGGAGCAACAACCGCTGGCAGGTTCCCGACTGGCTTTTTGCCAAGATTCCGATTGATGCGCTCGCAAAGGCGAACTTCAAACGCAATCCGGTGAACGGAACGCTTGAAAACGACGCCACGCATGCGGTGTTCGGTGATATGAGCGCGGAGGAATTCGCGGACAAGTATCCTGAATATGCTGCTGAACTGAACGCCGTCGTCGCACGCCGCATCATGGAAATCGCGTGCCGCTATGGCGACAAAATTGACAGCTGGGACGTGGTAAACGAGAGCGCGACGGATTACGGCAGCGGTCTCATGGTTCCCGGTTCGCGCATCTGCAAAGCCTGGTGCGGTCCGATGCCGGGCGACTATACCTACCGGGGATTCAAGATTGCCGAAAGCATTCTGCCCGCACGCGCCAAACTCAATATCAATGATTACAACATGGGCGAGGAGTATTTGAATCAGACCCGCGATCTGCTGAAACGCGGCTGCAAAATCGACATCATGGGAGCTCAGATGCATCTGTTCGATCCGCAGCAGTGTCTGGATATTGCGGACGGCGTTTCCGACAACCAGTCGCCAGCTTCGGTGACGGAGACATTTGAGCGTCTGGGCAAAGCCGGTCTTCCGATTCATCTGAGCGAAATCACGATCACGGCTCCGCACAACGATGAACGCGGACAGGCGATTCAGGCGGTCATGATGCACAACCTGTACCGTCTGTGGTTCAGCTTGAAGCCGATGATGGGCATCACCTGGTGGAATGTGGTCGATGACTGCGGCGCTCCGGGCGAACCCTCGGTCTCCGGACTTTTCAGCCGGAATATGGATCCCAAACCGGCGTATTTCGCCATGAACGATCTTGTCAACAACACATGGAAGACACGAACCTGCGTGAAGGCCGGAAAGAACGGCGAAGTTGAATTCCGCGGTTTCCGCGGAACCTACAAGCTGACATGGCTTGACATTTCCGGGAAAGAGTGCTCCCAAGAGGTCGTCCTTCATTAAGGAGAAAGAAAAATGAATGCAAATCCGTTTGATCTGACTGGAAAAACGGCGCTTGTCACGGGCTCGAGCCGGGGAATCGGAAAGGCGATCGCCTTTCTGCTCGGCCGTTCCGGAGCGCATGTGATTTTCCACGGCGTCAAGATGGGCGATGCGCTTCAGTCAGCGCTTTCCGAGGCGAAAGCGGAGGGAATCGACTGTTCCGCTCTGACCGCCGATCTCGGCTGCGAAGAATCCGCCGCGAAACTCGCCGCAGACTGTGCGGGAAAGGTGGATATTCTTGTTCTGAACGCATCGGTCCAGCAGTATATGTACCTGCGCGATTTTGAAACCCGGGAATTCGAGCGTGAGATCAACGCGAATCTCCGCAGCGCATATCTGATGCTGAAAGCGTTCCTCCCGCCGATGCAGGCGCGGAAATGGGGACGCGTCATCAGTGTGGGCAGCGTGAACCAGATGCGTCCGGCGGCGCGCCTGAGCGTCTATTCCGTGACGAAAGCCGCGCTGCAGAATCTGATGGACAACAGTGCGAAGGAATATGCGTGTGACGGCATTACGTTCAACACGATTGTTCCGGGCATTATCTGCACTGACCGCAACCGCAAGATTCTGTCCGATCCGGAGTGGATTCCGAAGTTTCAGGCGATGGTTCCCGCCGGACGGTTCGGCACACCGGAAGACTGTGCCGGAGCGGTACTGCTTCTTGCTTCGGATGCAGGCAGTTACATCACCGGTGCTCAGATTCCGATCGCCGGCGGAATGCAGCTCTGATTTTATCCCGTGTGTGGAATGTTCATGATTTTGCACACGGGATTTTTTTGTTTTAATCCAATTTTACAGAATCGGACAAAACGGCGCAAATAATATAAGAATAGAGACAAAATGTCTCGTTTGTAAAAATCTTTGAAGCTCCGGATGATTTGGCAAGAATTATGCTTGAACTCCTTTCGAAAATAAAATAACAAAGTAAAGGAGATCAAAACTTATGGACATGGAAAAACTTACCACGAAATCCAGAGAAGCGATGATCGCATCCCAGAACATTGCGACTGAATACGGTCATCAGGAGATCCGCCCCATTCACCTGCTCAAGGCGCTCGCGGATCAGGAAGGCGGACTGATTCCATCGCTGCTTAAAAAGATGAACATCGATTTCGGCAGATTCAGTCTAGCCGTTGAAAAAGAGCTCCGCTCCATCCCGTCCGTTTCCGGACCCGGTGCGCAGGAGAGCTATACCTCCCGCGATTTCAGCCAGGTGCTCATCAAGGCAAAAGAGATCGCCGAATATATGAAGGATGATTACATCAGTGTCGAACATCTGTTCCTCGCTCTGCTTCAGACGGATGCCAAGTGCGGCGCTCTGCTCAAGAGCCTCGGAGTTGATGAAAACACGGTGCTGAATGCTCTGAAAGCGGTGCGCGGAAACCAGCGCGTCACCAATGATTCGCCGGAATCCACATTCGAGGCGCTTGAGAAATACGGACGCGACCTTACCGCCGCGGCCGCACAGAACAAGCTCGATCCGGTGATCGGACGTGATGATGAAATCCGCCGCACGATTCAGATTCTTTCGCGCAGAACGAAAAACAACCCCGTTCTGATCGGTGAGCCGGGCGTCGGCAAAACCGCAATCGTGGAAGGTCTCGCAAACCGTATTATGAGCGGTGACGTGCCCGAAGGTCTGAAAGACAAAAAGCTCGTTGCGCTTGATATGGGCGCGCTGATCGCCGGTGCAAAGTACCGCGGTGAATTCGAAGAGCGTCTCAAAGCCGTTCTGAAAGAGGTCACCTCCTCGGAAGGACGCATCATCCTTTTCATTGATGAACTTCATACCGTCGTCGGCGCTGGTGCCGGAGGCGAGGGCGCCATGGATGCGGGCAATCTGCTTAAACCTCTGCTCGCCCGCGGCGAACTCCACTGTATCGGCGCGACCACGCTTGACGAGTACCGCAAGTATATCGAAAAGGATCCCGCGCTGGAGCGTCGTTTCCAGGCGGTTCTGGTTCCCCAGCCGAGCGTCGAGGACACCATCGCGATTCTGCGCGGACTCAAGGAGCGTTACGAAGTGCATCACGGCGTGAAGATCAAAGACTCCGCCATCATCGCAGCGGCGACGCTTTCCGACAAGTACATTGCAGACCGTTTCCTCCCCGACAAGGCGATTGACCTGATCGATGAGGCCGCGGCAAAACTCCGCACGGAGATTGACTCCTGCCCGGTCGAGATCGATGAGATCGAGCGTAAGAGAATGCGGACGGAAATTGAGCTTGCCGCGTTGAAGAAAGAGACGGATGATGCATCCAAGGCGCGTCGCGAGGACCTCGAAAAGGAACTTGCCGAGCTGAAGGAAAAGGCTGCTGTTCTCAAAACTGAATGGGAAGCCGAGAAAAAGTCGATTTCGGATGTCGGAACCCTGCGTGAAAGTCTTGAACTTGCGAAACGCAATCTTGCGAAAGCGGAGCGCGAGTACGATCTGAACAAGGCGGCGGAACTGCGTCACGGCATTATCCCCGGTCTCGAAAAGCAGATCAAGGCGATTGAGGAGAAGGTTAAAAACGACTCCGGCAAACGCCTGCTCAAAGAACAGGTGGATGAAGAGGACATTGCGGAAATCGTCGCCCGCTGGACGCACATTCCGGTCAGCAAGCTGGTGCAGGGAGAGCGTGAAAAACTTCTTGCTCTTCCGCAGAAACTGCATGAGCGTGTTGTGGGACAGGATGACGCAGTTACCGCAGTCGCTGATTCGGTGCTCCGCGCCCGTGCCGGACTGAAGGATCCGAAACGTCCGATAGCATCGTTCATCTTCCTCGGACCTACCGGCGTAGGTAAAACCGAGCTGGCGAAGGCTCTTGCGGAAGATCTGTTCGACGACGAGCGCGCAATGATCCGTATTGATATGTCGGAATACATGGAAAAACACAGCGTGTCGCGTCTGGTCGGCGCTCCTCCGGGATACGTCGGTTATGACGAGGGCGGACAGCTTACTGAAGCGGTTCGCCGCAGACCGTACTCCGTGATTCTGTTTGATGAGATTGAGAAGGCTCACCACGATGTCTTCAATATCTTCCTGCAGATTCTGGATGACGGCGCGCTGACCGATTCGCGCGGTCGTCACGTGGACTTCAAGAATACGATCATCATCATGACCTCAAACCTCGGCAGCGACATTCTGCTCGACGCAGCGGCGAAGGGCAAACTTGAGGATGCTCAGGTGCGCGAGGATGTGATGAATCTCATGAAGCAGAACTTCCGTCCGGAGTTCCTGAACCGTGTGGATGAAATTCTGATGTTCCATGCGCTGAAACTTGAGGACATTGAACGGATTCTGAAGATTCAGATGGGACGTTTCTCGGAGCGTCTTGCCGGACTCGGCGTGAAAGTCGAGATGACCGATGCCGCTTCGAAGTACCTCGCGAAAGAGGGGTACGATCCGCTTTACGGAGCACGTCCGCTGAAACGCGTGATCGTGAAGGAGATCGAAACGCCGGTGTCGAAACTGATTGTCGGCGGCAAACTGATCGAAGGTTCCACGCTGAAAATCGACGCGGAAAACGAAAGTTTGAAGTTCTCTTATTGAAAAACGCGCAAAGAGGCATATATTACCGATATATATGTCTCTTTTTAACGCGCAACGGAAGGAATGAGAAATATGTCAGAAGAAGAAAAGAAGCATCACCACCACGCTCCGGAAGGGCAGGGTGAATCCGATAAGCATGAACAGCCGCAGGCGGAGAAGACGGCGGAGTCCAACTTCCCTGAAG
The DNA here is from genome assembly GCA_002405835.1 of Lentisphaeria bacterium UBA4640. GTDB lineage: Bacteria > Verrucomicrobiota > Lentisphaeria > Victivallales > UBA1829 > UBA1829. The sequence continues at coordinate 50,606 of DHMO01000045.1, forward strand.
CGGAGGAGAAACAGCTTCAGGAAGAGCATGACAAGAAGGTGAAAGAACTGGAAGCCAAGCTCGCCGAGGCCGAGGACAAGCGCCTGAGATGTTATGCGGAGATGGACAACCTCCGCAAACGCACCGCGAAGGAGATGGAAAATCTGCGTCTGAATGTTCAGCAGGATACGATTTCCCCGTTCCTTCAGGTGTTCGATCACTTCGCGATGGCGGTTGCGGCGTCGGAGAAATCCGATAATCTGAAATCTCTGCTTCAGGGAATGAAGATGATCGGGAATGAATTCGACAAGGCGTTTTCCGAACTCGGAGTGACGAAGATTGACGCGGTCGGACAGGATTTCGACCCGAATCTTCATGAAGCGGTCTCCCAGGAGGCGTCGGATACTGTGCCGCAGGGCAAAGTGATCCGTCAGTGGAGCTGCGGCTACAAGACACCGCTCCGGCTGCTGAAGCCGGCTATGGTTGTGGTCAGCTCCGGACCGGAACAGAAATAACATGCGCAACAGCGCATATTTGAGGTAAACACACAATGGCAGCAAACGAAGATTATTACAAAGTGCTCGGTTTGACGAAATCTGCGTCGGCCGATGAAATCAAGCGCGCATACCGTAAGCTTGCCGTGAAATATCATCCGGATAAAAACCCCGGAAACAAGGCGGCGGAGGAGAAGTTCAAACAGGTCTCCGAAGCCTATGAAGTGCTCAGCGACCCGAAGAAACGTGCCGATTACGATCGGTTCGGTTCCGATATGTTCAACCGCGGAGCCGGCGGGGCGGGCGGTGCCGGAGGCGGATATTCCTACTCCGGAAACTTCCGCAACCCGAACGATCTTTTCCGCGACATTTTCGGACAGTCCGGAACCGGCGGAATCAATCTCGAAGATCTTTTCGGCGGTGCGACGGGGAGACGCTCCTCGCGCCGTTCGCGCGGTCAGCGCGGAAACGATCTCCAGTACGAGATTGAAATTTCGCTTGATGAAGCGTTCAACGGCATCAAAGAAAAAGAGATCCGTTTCAGCAAGCTGGTTCCCTGCTCGGTTTGCGGCGGAACAGGCTCCGACCCGAACGCGGGCAGATCGACCTGCCCCGATTGCGGCGGTCGGGGACAGGTGCCGGGCATTTTCGGCGCTCAGGCATGCCCTCGCTGCGGCGGAAGCGGACAGATTGCAAGTCCGTGCCGTGCATGCGGCGGTCAGGGACGTGTTCAGGCAACCCGCGACCTTAAGGTGCATATCCCCGCGGGAGTCGACAACGGCTCCAAGCTGAGAGTGTCCGGGGAGGGGGAAGCCGGCGTGCAGGGCGGTGCGTCGGGCGATCTTTATGTGATTGTCAAACTGCGTCCGCACAATATTTTCAAGCGCGATGGGCTGAATGTCATCTGCGAGGTTCCCGTTCCGTTCGCAACGGCGGTCGGAGGCGGCGTCATAGATGTTCCCACCATGACCGGCAAAGTCCGCATGAAAGTTCCCGAGGGAACCCAGAGCGGCGCAATGCTCCGCATCAAGGGACGCGGTTTCCCCGCGCTCAAGGGCGGCGGAAAGGGCGATCAGCTGGTTCGGATACAGGTTGAAACACCGTTCTCGCTGACAAAGCAGCAGAAGGATCTGCTGAAATATTTCACCGATTCGCTGACTCCTGCGAACCATCCGCTGCAGCAGAGGTTTGAAGAAGCCGCGAAGCAATATATGAGCTGAGTATGGCGAAGAACCAGAAAAACGAAAGCCGCAACGAGCTGGTTGCCCAGAACCGCAAGGCGCGTCACGACTATGAAATTATCGACTCCATTGAAGCCGGAGTCGAACTCGTGGGCACGGAAGTGAAAAGCTGCCGAGCCCATGCGGCGTCTCTGGGCGAGGCGTTCGCAAAGATCGAAAACGGACAGGTTTTCGTGTACAGCATGCATATCGCGCCGTATACGGAAGGCAACCGTTTCAATCATCAGCCGCTGCGCAAGCGGCGTCTGCTCCTTCACAAAAAGGAAATCCTGAAGATCGCGCAGAAGGTCAAGGAACGCGGCATCGCGCTCGTTCCCCTGAAGCTCTATCTGAAGGACGGCAAACGCGTCAAAATGGAACTCGGGCTCGCAAAGGGCAAAACGTTCGGCGACAAGCGCGAAACACTGCGCAAGCGTCAGGACGATCTTGACACCCGCCGTGCCGCCGGGCGCTATTCCTGATTTCCGCATCCGCGGGTTTTCTATAAAAGGATATTGTTCATGAATATTCCAGGCATATCATTCGATCCGCGGAAAACCTGCGGAATGCCTCATGTACTCAAAGTTGCGTTCCCGCTGATTATGGCCGCGGCGGGACACGCGCTGAATCTTTTCTGCGACCGCATGATGCTCGGGCGTTACTCGGCGGAAGCGGTTGCGGCCTCCATGCCTTCCGGTCTTACCAACTTCACAATCTCCTGCTTCTTCGTCGGAACGGTCGGATATGTGAATTCCTTCGTCGCCCAGTACACCGGAGCTGGGCAGCGCGAGCGCGTGGGACTCTCCATCTGGCAGGCGATTCTGATTGCCGTCATCGGCGGTCTCTTCATGGCGACCGGCTGGTTCTGGGGACCGTGGCTGATGGAACAGTTCGGGCACGCCGATGCGGTCCTTGAGCAGGAAATCATCTACTTCAAACTCCTTTCGATTTTCGCATGGATTCCGCTGATCATCGGTGCGGTCAGCGCATTCTGGAGCGGACGCGGGCTGACGCTTACGATCATGATTGTGAATTTCATCATGGTCGGCAGCAACATTCCGCTGAATTATGCATTCATCTACGGAAACTGGGGCGCACCCGAGCTCGGCATCCGGGGGGCCGCATACGGAACGATTATTTCCGGTTTTCTGGGACTCGTTCTTCTTTGTGCGCTGCTGTTCCGGAAGGCAAACCGGGAGACTTACGGGACATGGCCGCCGAGGCTTGATTTGCCGCTTTTCAAGCGGATTCTGCGTTACGGCGCGCCAAACGGAGTTCAGCTGCTGCTGGAACTTTCCGCATTCAACATTTTCATCATCCTGCTCGGCAACGTCGGCGTTTCGCCGAATGAAAAGACGCGGATTCAGGAGGCGACGACAATTGCGTTTTCGCTGAATTCCATAGCGTATATTCCGATGCTCGGGCTGGGGCAGACCATTTCGATTCTGGTCGGTCAGGCGGTCGGCGCGGGAACTCCGGCGGCGGCGAAACGGGCCGTTGCAAACGGAAACTTCCTGGTGATGATCTACATGTCGATCATGACGCTGGTATTCGTTTTCATGCCGGGACCGATGCTTTCGCTTTTCGAACGGGCAGGGGATGTCACACAGCTTCCGACGATGGAAATGGCGCGGACGTTTGTCTATTTCATTGCCGCGTTCACTTTCTGCGACGGTGTGCAGATGCTTTATGTTTCCGCGATCAAAGGGGCGGGCGATACTGCATTTGCCATGTGGGGCAGCGCGATTCTTGCGTGGGTTCTCTGGATTATTCCGAGTCTGGTTGCTCGGTATTTCAATGCACCGGTCAACTTCTACTGGAGCGTTCTGGTGTTCTACACCTTCTTCATCGCGGCGGTGTTCTACCTGCGGTTCCGTCAGGGAAAGTGGCGCAAAATGTGTGTCATCGAACGCAATTTTGTTCCGGTTCAGGAGTAAAAAAAACGAAGATTCCCGCTTTACATTTCTGAAAGCGGGGATATATTATTCCCGTAAACTTCTGTATAACATAAGGAACAGAAAGATGAATCCAATCAAAGTCGGATTGTGGGGAATCGGAAGAGCCGGACACAACATGCACTGTTCGGAGATGGACCAGTATCCGGATCGTTTTCAGGTTGTCGCCGCATGCGACATTGACGAATCCAGAGTTCAGAATCTTGTGGAACGTTATCATTGCGCCGGGTATACCGACGGTGCGGCGTTTCTGAAAGATCCGAATATTGAGATGGTTTCGATTGCCGTCCGTTCGACTGAACATGTCGATTATGCACTTCGCGCACTGAAAGCCGGGAAAATCGTTTTTCTGGAAAAGCCTTTTGCGCTTTCTCTCGACGGACTGAAGCTGCTGGAGCAGGCGGTGAAGGATTATCCGGGCAAACTCTATTTCCGTCACAACCGCCGTTTTGAAGCGGCGTTCAATCATATCCGCGAAATCATCGCGACCGGAATTCTGGGCGATGTTTTTGAAATAAAACTGCGCCGTCACAACTATCAAAGCCGCGAAGACTGGCAGACTCTGCTCAAATGCGGCGGCGGTCAGATCAACAACTGGGGACCGCACCTGATCGACCATTCTCTGCTTCTGCTGGAATCTCCGGTTGAGTCTATCTGGAGCGACTTCAAACATGTTTCCTCCAAAGGGGATGCGGAGGATCATATCAAGGTTGTTTTCCGCGGTCAGAACGGACGCATTGTCGATCTTGAAATCTCCAACTGTGTGCTGATTCCGGGCGACGTCTACTCCATTTTCGGAACGCGTGGAACACTGGTCAGCCATGATGAATCCGAACTTCACATGAAGTATCTGGATCCGGAGAAGGAACTTCCGAAGACCCATTCCAGCGCCGGAACGCCTCCCTGGGATGGCGGTTACGGCGATGCCGGATCCTGGCCGTGGATTGAGAAGACCATCAAGGTTGCACCTGCAAACGGATACAAGATGACGGAGATTTACCGTTATCTTTACGATGCAATCCGCAACGGAGTTCCGTTCCCGGTCAAGCCGGAAGAGGCGTTTGCCGTGGTCCGTGCAACGGCGGAAATCAAGCGTCAGAATCCGCAGTTCCCGATTGAACCGGACCGTTTTGAAAAATAAAAGAACGTTTTTCATTGAAAACAGAACCCCCGCAGTTTTTTCTTGCGGGGGTTCTGCTTTTTAAACTTCTGCCAGATGGATTACAGCGGGCGGAGAGTTCTCAGATACTGGATGGATTTTTCAATCGCCGGAACCGGGGCTTTGTCCATTTCGTATTCGACGACGAACCACTCGGTGCGTCCCTCGTTTTCGCCCCAGGAGAGGACTTTTTCCCACGGAATGTCATCTTCTCCGATGGCTGGCTCGTAGCCGGCTGCTTTGGAATAGGGTTTGAGGTGGAGGCTCTGATTGCGTCCTGCGTACTTTGTGAGAACCGCATAAGGATCGGCGCCGCCGCACATGCAGTTTCCGGTATCCAGCTGAAGAATGACGCGCGGATCGGTGTTTTCCGCAACGATTTCCCACGGGATCTGTCCCTCGACCGGCTGGTGGTCATGGGCGTGGCTGTGGTAACCTGTGCGGACACCGTAGCGGATGAGCTTTTCGGCAACGGCATTCAGACGGTCGGCGAAGCGTTTCCAGTCATCGACTTTGTCGGACTTGTACCAGGGAACGCAGATGTATTTGTTGCCGACCGCGAGATTGCGGCGGAGGGTTGCATCGAAATCGTTTTCAAGCGCCTCGATTCCGGTGTGCCATCCGGCGCAGACGAGTCCGGTCTGGCGGAGGAGTGCGACATAAAGTTCCGTTTGGTAATGTGTTCCATAGAATTCGACGCCGTCGTATCCCGCATTTTTGATGATATTCATCGCCTGGAGCGGATTGTCCTCAAATATTTTGCGGAGAGAATACGCCTGAAGCGCTATCGGAAGCTGAATCATGAGAAAAACTCCTTTGTTTTAGGTTAAACGCTACTATACAGCCGGAAAGCAGGATTTCCAGTTGTTTTCAGAATTTTTTCAGCGGATTTGAAATCCGAGTTTCCGCAGAGTTTCGAACTGGTCTTCACGCAGAGGACTTGTCCGGTCTATGGTGAAGGCCGGGAATTCACGGCGGAGCGGATAGCTGCCGCGCTGTTTCTCGAATGTCTCCGGAGACTGTCTGAGACGCGCATCATCCTTCCGGATGTCATAGGCGGAGGCGGCCGCTTCCGCAAGGGAATGAACCCGAAGAAGTGGCGCCGCCGGAACCGGAACTTCCGGATACCAGCCGAGAGCGTCCTCCAATCCGAAAAATTCCGCAACCGTGCGGACGCTTGCCGCCGTTCCGTTGGCTTTGCCGTCAGCGGAATAACCTGCAATGTGGGGGGTGGCAAATTCAAGAAGATTCATCAGTTCCAAATCAATTCCGGGCTCATGCTCCCAGACATCGAGTGCGGCGCCGCGGATGCCGCCGGAGCGGAGAGCTGATTTCAGGGCGTTGTTGTCCGTTACTTCCCCGCGTGAACTGTTGATGAGGAACGGCGTGCGTTTCAAACCTGCGAAGAACGGAGCATCGGCAAGATGAAATGTCCGGTCCGGACCGTCGCGCAGAAGCGGGACGTGAAAGGTGATGAAGTCGGCTTCCTCCTGGATCTGGCCGAGTGAAACGAATGCGGAGGAACCCTCTTTGTGTTCGCGCGGGGGGTCGTTGAGCAGAACGCGCATGCCGAGCGCTTCTGCGACTTTTGCGACGCGGGAGCCGACGTTCCCGACGCCGACAATTCCGATGGTTTTTCCGGCAAGCGGATCATGTTTTGTCTCTTCATGGATCAGCAGGAGCGAGGCGATGTATTGAGCAACGGAGTCCGCGTTACAGCCCGGGGCGTTGCGCCAGAGAATGTTATGTGCGGCACAGTACGCGGCGTCAATATGATCGTACCCGATGGTCGCGGTCGCGATGAGCCGGACCGCGGTACCATCGAGCAGGTCGGCATTGCATTTTGTGCGGGTGCGGGTGATAAGGGCGTCCGCATTGCGCAGGTCGTCGCGCGTGATCGCTCCGCCGGGGAGACGGATGAGTTCGGTGAGCCGGGCAAGCGGGGATTCGGCAAGAAACGGAATCTTGTCGTCCGCAACAATTCGTATTTTTTTCATGATAATCTGATCCATCCGGTTTGATTTTCTTTTTCTCATCGTGTATTGTACAGCATGAAAACGAAAATTACCACTCTGTTCCTGCTTTTTTTTGCGATTTTGTCCTCGCATGGCGAAGATAAAACCGTTGTGCACCGCTATGCCCGTGAGGCGGACGGCATTTACAGCCGCACGATGGCGCGTATTGCCGAGGGCTGGATCGGGGCGCGCGAAAATTTTGATTTTGCCATGCAGACCGTGAAAGACAAAGCGGTCAATGCGGAGCGCGAGGCGCGCGGCCGCGCACGGCTGACCTATGAGAACGTCCGCGATGAAACTGTGCGCAAGACCCGCGAGCTTTCCGACGACATTCAGAAGGAGACGGTCCGCCGGACCCGGGAGATCTCTGAGAGTGCTCGCGAAAGCATCTCGAACGCCGGACGCCAGGTTTCCCGTCAATACCATGAAACCAGCGGGAAAATCCGCGAAAAGGTTCGGGAATGACGAAAACTCTTATTTCCGGAGCGCGAATCATCGACGGTTCCGGTTCCCCCGCGTTTCCCGGCTCTGTCCTGATTGTGAACGACCGTATTCAGGCGGTTTCCCGGACGCCGCTTGCGGCTGACGATGCACGGGAAGTTGACGCCGCCGGTCTGGTGCTTGCTCCGGGATTCATTGATGTTCACGCTCATTCCGACCTCTCGATTCTTGCGGAACCCGAGGTCGTCGGAAAGATTTCGCAGGGAATTACGAGTGAACTTTCCGGCAATTGCGGGCTTTCCGCGTTTCCGATCCGCACGGCGGAGGTTCGTGAACATCTGGAAAAACTCTACCGCACTTACGGCGTTGCGCTGACATGGAGCGATTTCTCGTCTTATGCGGATGCCGTGACTGCCGCCCGTCCGGCAATCAATGTCGGCTTTCTCTGCGGACACAACACGCTTCGCGCGAATGTTTTCGGCTATGAAAACACGCCCGGAACTTCCACCGGATGGGAGCGCGAGCGTGATCTTCTGACGGAGATGCTGGAGCAGGGGGCGCTGGGGTTTTCGACGGGACTGCTCTACACTCCCGGCAAGTTCGCTCCGCCGGAGGAGCTCCGGATTGTCGCTTCGGCTTTGCGTGGATTCGATGCTCCGTATGCAACGCATCTGCGGAGCGAAGGCGATGCGCTGATTGAATCGCTGGAGGAGGCTCTGGCAATCGCCCGCGCAGGTTCCGGACGTCTCCAGGTCAGTCATCTCAAAACGGCAAAGCCGCGGAACTGGCACAAGCTGGATGCGGCATTGTCTCTGATTGAATCGGCGCGGCGCGAAGGGCTCCGGGTTACAGCCGACCGCTATCCCTACACATTCGCGCAGACGAGTCTGAGCGTTGTTCTTCCGCCTCCTTATGACGGTATGACGGATGCGAAGATTCAGGAAACGCTTTCCGGTTCGCCGGAGGAAACGGAGCGTCTGACGGAGGAACTTGTCCGGATGAATCTCCGCTGGGAGACGGTGCTTCTCTGTTCAACGCGGGTTTCCGGAATGATGCAGCATGCCGGCTGTTCGTTTGCGGAGCTTTCGGAAAACCTGCGCATGCCTCCGGAACGGATCTGCATGGATCTGCTCCGGAAGGATTCCGTCGGAACGATGGCGGCGTTCGGCGGACTCTCCCCGGAAAATCTCAGACGGATTCTTTCGCAGGAATGGGTCTGCTGCGGAACGGATGAGACGGCGCGTCCGGTATCCGGCCGGATCGGACGGTGTCACCCGCGCGGATTCGGTTCGTTTCCGCGCTTCCTGAATCTCTGCCGCGCCGCGGGAATCCCTCTGGAAACGGCGGTTGCGCGCATGACGTCACTTCCCGCTTCGATATTTCATTTGAGCGGACGCGGCCGAATCGCCCCGGGCTGTTTTGCCGATCTGATTCTTTTCTCTGAAACGGAATTCCGTGACTGCGCGGATTTCACTTCGCCGCATGCGCTTTCCGCCGGACTCAATGCCGTTTATGTGAACGGCAAACTTGCGTTTTCCGGCGGAAACGTCCTGAATCGCGCCGGACGGGTGCTTAAAGGGACGCCGCAATCAAGCCGATGACAATCAGAATGATTCCAAGCAGTTTGACTTTTCCGCACGGTTCTTTCAGAATGAACACACCCGCGAGTACGCCGAGCGGCAGACTCATCTGACGGAATGCCTGAATATAACTGACGTTTGTCACGAGCGGCATGGCGAGCAGGATCAGCGCGTATGCGGAGGAGCTGAACACTCCGGTGATGTGCGGCCACGGCGTTTTGAGAAACAGCCGTTTGAACTCCGCGCGTTCCTGCTTCTGTGTCAGCACAAAGAGACCGAGCACGACCGCCAGTCCGCTTTCCACAAGAAACAGATAGAACAGCGAGGAGACGAGCCGGGAGTCATGATTGTCCGGCAGTTCCTTCAGAATTTTTGCCGCTTCACTGTCAAAAATCGTGTAAACAGTGACGCCGGCTGCAATCAGGAGAACGAAGAAGAGGAGCGGCGTGCAGTAAGTTTTCCAGTGAAACTCACGGAAACTTTTGAGCGGCAGGAACAGACAGCCGATGGAGATCAGCACCATTCCGCCCAGCGCGAGGGCATCCGGCATTTTGCCGAGTCCGAGTGAGATCGTCGCGACAGCCGTCAGCAGAACAGGGAGAGAGCGTCCGAGCGGATAAACGAGTGAGATATCCCCTCTCCGGTATCCGTAAGCGAGCCCGATGCAGTAGAGCATTTCCCCGAACCAGCTGAAAGCGAGAATCCACCAGAATCTTCCCGGCAGGGCGGAACATGAGATCCCGGAATGCAGGAAGAATCCGAACCAGATCAGCGCCGCCGTGGCGCTCGACAGCATATAGAACGCCGCCGACGGCGTGTTCTTTTTGCTGATGAAGTTCCAGCCCGCATGGAGAAAGACGGAGACGAAGATCAGCAAAAATGCGGTCAGAGTCATTTTTCAGTATCTCCGAAAGATTTGCGGCGGAATTCCTCCACGCGGTTGCCGAGCGCGTCAAGCGCGGTTTTCGCTTCGGGATTTCCCGCAAGAATCTCCTGCATGAGCGCGCCTTCCACTGAGCAGAGACGGGTCTGCGCTGGAAAATAGTTTTCGACGAGGAACGCAATGTAGCGCACCAGACGGTAATCGGCGACGACGTTCGGGACTTTGTTGTACATTACTTCAACGGCCGCGCACTTTCCGTTCCGCATGGCGTTGATCAGGTCGGGAAGTTCGCTTGACTTCGCGAGCACGACGGTGTAGTAGCGGAACGCCAACTGGTCGCAGTCGGTTCCGTGGGAGTCGCTGACTCCGGCGACGGGGAAGCTGTTGCCCTGTGCAGCCTCCTGATAGTAGCGCGCAATCTGACAGTTGTTGGAACGCCACTGGTCGTCGTAGAATCCGCCGATGACTTCAAAGATATCAAATTTTCTGCGTTTGAATATCGCATCGGATAGGAATGTGCTGATTTCATATTTATGAGTCTGCCAGTACGGATGGCAGAACATGGCGAGTCCGCCGCCTTCGCGGATACGGTCGAACACCCATTCGCTGGAGGCGACAGGGAAACCGTTTTCGTTTTCCGGAATGAATCCGGCGGGGAAGGAGCGGAGGATTTTCTCAACCTCGTTCCGGTAGCGTTCCGGATCGCTCTTTGCAAGGTCGTTGACGCTGAACGAACCGCCGAAGTTGATGATATGGACTTTGTTGTCCGGCGCGTGCACCTCTTCGCCGGGGAAGAGACGGAATCCGTTTTTCAGATCTTTCCAGTATTCGATGGCGCGAAGGGAAGGGGCGTAGCGGTGGTGGTCGGTCACTGCGATGAAATCAAATCCCTCTTCGCGGTAGCGCGCGGCAACGTATTCGGGAGCCTCGCGTCCGTCGGAGCAGACCGAGTGCAGATGAATGTCTCCGCGGTAGGGGCGCAGAGCCATGAGATCCGGCTTGAGGGAATAGACATTGAGATGAACATTGACTTCATCGCGGGGGAGCCATTCGGAAGACTTTTCCCGTGCGGGGAGTTTGCGGATATGCAGAGTGATGTTGTGTTCCTGTTCACCTGCGCAGAAAATGCGGAGGAAAAGAGCCCCGTTGCGGACTTCGGCTGAGCGGACCGCGTTTTTTTCGCCTTCCGGCGAGTGGTTTCCGGCTTCGTTGAGCCCGTCGACCGGATGATAGATGATTTCAATGTTTTCCACGGGCGGCAGCTGGGCGTGAGCTGCGCGCGGTGTGATGCGGATTTCCGAAACCTGACCGGCGGGGACAATGCGCGGGAAAACGTCGAAATAATCCGAAAAAGATTTCATTTCATTCTCCTTTTTTTGAAATGTCGCTTTTCTTTTACATGATGTGTGCTAATGTATCAGAGATTTTGCGTATTGCAACGGGAAAAACGAAAATAAATGATGTCGCTTTTTTACGACATGGAGGAAGCATGAGCATTGTCGACCAGCTGACGCGGCTGGGGCTGAACGGGCGGCAGGCGCGGGTCTATCTCGCGATGCTCCAGCTCGGTCCCGCCTCGGCGATTGAAATCGCAAAGTATACGAAATTCAAACATCCGACCGTTTACGACGTTCTGGATGTTCTGGAGGAGCGTGGACTGATAACGGAGTCGCTGGTGAACGGACGGAAGGTGTTTGCGCCGGAGGACCCGTCGGCGTTTCTGCGGATTGAGGAGGAGCGGAAGAGCGCGCTGGAATCGGTTCTTCCGGATTTGCGGGATCTTTATCTCGGCGGGACGCACCGGACGCGGATTCATTTTTACGAAGGCCGCGCAGGCGTGCTGGCGGTCCGTTCCGAACTGCTGAATGTGAAATCGAAGGAATATTTTTATTTCGGTGCTGTTCAGGAGATGATGCGGCTGTCGTCACCGGAAGAGGAGCTTGCGTATACCCGGGAGCGCGTCCGGCGCGGAATCCGTTCGTGGTCGATCCGCAACCGTGAGCGCGAAGTCGCGCTGGATTACATGCAGCCGGGCGAGGCGAATCTGCGCAATGTCCGCTATTTCCCGCGTCCGATGAGCGATTCCATTTCGGGACTTTATATTTATGACGACAAGATCATGGTGAGTTCCGCGCTGAAGGAAAATTACACAGTAATCATAGAGAGCCGGGAGCTTTTTACGCTGATGAAAGCGCTTTGGCAGTGCATCTGGGAGATCTCGGAGGAGCCTTAAGACGGAAATTTTTCATTTTTTTTTGTTTCAGAGAGTTTTTTTTTGAAATGTGTGCTATATTATGCCTGAATATGTAGATTTGCATCTAACATGGAGTAAAAATGGAAACATTCAGAACGCAGACATGCGGCGGACTCAGAAAGTCCGATGTCGGACAGAAAGCGAAACTTGCAGGCTGGATTCACAGCGTGCGCGACCACGGCGGCGTGATCTTCATTGATTTGCGCGACCACTACGGAAAGACCCAGATCGTGGTCAATCCGAAAATGGATTTCTATCAGGAACTGGAAAAATGGCGCGTGGAAACGGTCGTCTCCTTCACGGGAACGGTTGTTGCCAGAACGCCGGAAACGGTCAATCCGAAGCTCGCAACCGGCGAGATTGAACTTGTTGCGGAAGAAATGGAAGTTCTCGGCGAAACCGATCAGATTCCGTTCCAGGTTGCGAAGGATGAGCAGGCGCCCGAAGCGCTCCGTCTCGAATACCGCTTCCTTGATCTGCGCCGCGATGAGCTGCACAACAACATTGTGCTCCGCTCCAAAGTCATTCAGACCATCCGCGAAAAAATGTGGGAAATGGGATTCAACGAGTATCAGACTCCGATTCTTACGAGCAGCTCCCCCGAAGGCGCGCGCGATTACCTCGTTCCGAGCCGCGTTCACCCCGGAGAGTTCTATGCTCTTCCGCAGAGCCCCCAGCAGTTCAAGCAGCTGCTCATGGTCGCCGGATTCGACAAGTATTTCCAGGTTGCGCCCTGTTTCCGTGATGAGGACGCCCGCGCCGACCGCTCCCCCGGTGAGTTCTATCAGCTCGATATCGAGATGAGCTTTGCAACTCAGGAAGATGTCTTCAAGGTCTGTGAAGATCTGCTGATGGCCGTCTTCAACAAATATTCGACGAAGAAAGTTACGCAGGCTCCGTTCCCGCGCATTCCGTTCCGCGAGGCGATGGAGAAATACGGTTCCGACAAGCCGGACCTCCGCAACCCGCTGTTCATGATCGACCTTTCCGAATTCTTCCGCAACGCCGGATTCAAGGCGTTCGCTTCGACCGTCGCCAACGGCGGCGTGGTCAAAGGCATGCGCGTCCCGGGCGTAGTCGGCGTTCAGCCCCGTACCTTCTACGACAAGATGGAGGCTTTCGCGAAAGAGAACGGCGCAAAGGGTCTCGGTTACATCATGTGGACCAAAGAAGGCGAGATCAAAGGACCTATCGCGAAGTTCCTCAAGCCCGAAGAGCTGGTTGAGCTTGCGAAGATCGCGGAAATCGAAAACGGCGACGCTCTGTTCTTCATGTGCGACACCCGCGCGAAAGCCAACGAACTCGGCGGCAAGGTCCGCGCGAAGTTCGCGGAACGCCTGAACCTCATCGATCCGAACGTCTTCAACTTCTGCTGGATCGTCGACTTCCCGTTCTTCGAGAAGGACGAAGAGACCGGCGCGATCATCTTCTCGCACAACCCCTTCTCCATGCCGCAGGGCGGAATGGATGCGCTGCTCAACAAACAGCCGCTCGACATTCTCGCGTATCAGTACGACATTGTCTGCAACGGCATCGAGCTCTCCTCCGGAGCGGTTCGAAACCACATGCCGGAACTGATGTACAAGGCGTTCGAAATGACCGGCTACAGCCGCGAAGTCGTGGACAGCAAGTTCGGCGGAATGATCAAGGCGTTCAAGCTCGGCGCGCCCCCGCACGCGGGCGTGGCTCCCGGAATCGACCGCATGGTCATGCTGCTGACCGACTCCCCGAACATCCGCGAAGTCATTGCGTTCCCGTTCAACCAGCAGGCTCAGGATCTGATGATGAACGCTCCTTCCGAAGTCGATATGAAACAGCTTCGCGAACTGCGCATTGTTCCTCTGCCGCATGAACTCAAGTACGAAGAAACGTACAAGAAGCTCATGGCTGACGCCGCCCGCATCCGCGCCGCGGAAGAGGCTGCGCAGCTTGCGGCGAAACCGGAATAAACGAAAGGTTTCCAATGCCCCGGAGACACAGCAGAAGGCATTCTCAGAAATCGCATACGCTGATCCTGATTCTGGTATCGGCGGCGGCGCTTTTCGCTGCCTTCGGGGCTTGGAAAATCACTTCGCTTATCCGGGAATACCAGGCTTCGAGGGATGCCTACGATGACATCATCCTCGAAACCTCGGAACGCTATGCCGTTGATCCGGCACTGGTCAAGGCCGTGATCTGGCGTGAAAGCCGCTTCCGTCCCTACGCCCGCGGAAAAGCGGGCGAGGTCGGTCTGATGCAGATCATGCCCGATCAGGCCGCCGTCGACTGGGCAAAGCGCTTCCGGGTTCCAGTCCCGAGCCGGGGCGCGCTCTTTGCTCCGCGTCTCAACATCGAAATCGGCACCTGGTATCTCGGCAACGCCATCCGCCGCTGGGCGGATTACAAGGACGGACTGGCGCTCGCCCTCTGTGAGTATAATGCGGGAATCAAGCGCGCGAACGCATGGAAACCGGTCGACAAAAACGGCGACGTCCGTGAGCGCATCACAATCTCATCCACTCTATCTTATGTCAATACGATATTAAGTCAATACGAAGACTATAAACTCGCCTGGCAGAAAAAACATTCACCGAAAAAGGATGCAAAATGAAACTTTTTTCTCTTCTGGCCTTCTCCGTTTTTTCCGCGCTTCCGCTTTTTGCGGCAGACGGACTCCGGATCACGTTCTCTCCGGAAACATATTCCAAAAAGGCGAAGCTGCCGGAGAAATGGCATCTTCAGGGAAAGCTCTTCACTTCCAAACCGGACTATGAAATCGTTTTCGACAAAGAGCTGAACACGAATGTCCTGCGTGTCACCACCGACAAGGCTTCCGGTGCAATTCTTTATGACATTACCGGCGTTCTGCAGAAGTATCCGGTCATGCGCTGGAAATGGCGCGTCGATGCGCTCCCGAAGGGGGCGGACGGGCGCAACCCGGATGTGGATGATCAGGCAATCTCCCTCTACGTCGGCGTGGGACGCATCTCCACCAACAGCGTCTCCTACCGCTGGGACACCGAGACGCCGAAGCAGTCGCGCGGCAATGCCGCATACGGCGCAGGCATGGTGAAAGTCGACTGGCTGACTCTCCGCAACAAGGAGGATCAGGTTGGCGTCTGGCATACCGATCAGGTGAATGCGGCGGAGGATCTGAAGCGCATCTGCGGCGGCACCCTGCCGGATCATGATGTGGCGCTGAGCATCTGCACGAACAGCCAGTACACCAAATCGCGCGTTCAGGCGGATGTCGCATGGATCGAATTCCTTCCGCTGGAGGCTCTGAAGGAGAAACCGGAATAATTTTCCGATGAATCTTTACATTCATGTGCCGTTCTGTCACGGCAAGTGCGCCTACTGCGCATTTTATTCGGAACCTTCATTTTCGCTTTCGCTCTGGACCGCGTGGCTGAACCGGATGGAACGGGAGCTCGCGAAGGTTTCCGAACCGATCACAACGCTTTATCTCGGCGGAGGAACACCGACTCTTGCACCGGTGGAGGAGCTGGAAAAACTGGGGAATCTCCTGCGTAAAAATCTGACTTTCGCTCCCGGCTGTGAGCGTTCGATTGAGTGCAACCCCGAGACGGTCACGCCGGAAAAGGCTTCGTTCCTTGCGGAATATTTCAACCGCATCAGCATGGGGGCGCAGAGCTTTTCCGCCGCTTCGCTCCGGGCGATCGGGCGGACGGCGCGCGATCCGGATGTGATCCGTTCCGCTTATTCCATGCTCCGCTGTGCGGGCAACCGCAACATCGGACTCGATATCATGTATGCGCTCCCCGGACAGAGCATCGACGATTTCGCGTGTGATCTGCAGGCGGTTTCCGAACTTGCGCCGGATCATCTTTCCGCCTATTCGCTGACACTGGAGGAGGGAACAGCGCTGGCTTCCGAAAACGGCTTGCGTGTGCCGTCCGATGAGGAATCCGCGGAGGAATGGGAACTGCTCGGTTCATTCGATCCCGTCCGCTATCCGCGCTATGAGATTTCCAACTATGCCGCCGCTTCCCATGAATGCCGCCACAACCAGTCGGTCTGGCATGGTGAACCGTATCTGGGACTGGGTCCCGCCGCGAGTTCGTTTGACGGCACGCGCCGCTGGACGGAGGTTCCGGATCTCCGCCGCTGGCTTGCGGGGGAACCGCCGGAGTTTGACGACATCCCGCACGAAAGCCGTCTGCGCGAAATTTTTGTAATGGGGCTTCGCACCGTGCGCGGCTGGCGAAAATCCGAGTTTGCGAAGGTCGCGGGCAGCTCCATTGAATTCATGCGTCCGCAGTTTTTCCCGCTCTTCGACGCGGGGCTTCTCGAAGAGACTCCGGAGGTTATCCGCGCCACAACCCGCGGATTGCTTTTCTGGGATGATATCGGGACGGAGCTGCTCTGAATCAGCGCTGTTTCCGCGGCTTGCGGACACTGTGTCCATCGACCCACAGATAGGGAACAAGAATCTGCTGCGGGACCTCTTTTTTCTGTGCAATGCGTTCCAGAAGCTCAATGGCATTTCGGGCAAGTCCCATGCTGTCCTGAATGGTATAGACATAAGCGGGACGGTAGTTCGGCGGCATTCCGAGCGCTTCCCACACGATGAGGGAGAGATCCTGCGGGATGCGGATTTTGAGCTTGGAAAACAGTTCCTGGGTGTTGATCCGGATCGGAACCAGGTAGATCAGCGCGGTGATTCCCTTTTTCATAAGCCGCACCAGTGCGTTTTCCACAGCCGTATTGGTGACCTTGACGACTTCGCAGCATGGATTCAGAAAGTTTGCGCGGCAGGCGTCCCGGTAGGCTTGTGTTCGCTGGCGGTTGTTGTAATGGTCGAGTTCCTGGGCGAGAAGATACCCGATTTTGCTGTGCCCGGCTTCACGGAACCTGCGGACCGCTTCCGTGATCGCGCCGACATCGTCGGAGGCAACGGAATAGACTCCGTTCAGCGGGTCGGGTGCGTGGTTGATGGCGACAATGGGGAAACTGGAGGGCGGATTGGTCATCGGAACGAATGAAATTCCGCCCATGTAAAGGCGTTCGCTCCAGGTGTCCGGCGCATCCGGCAGAATCAGCTCCAGACGGAATTTGCGTTCCGCCGCAACCGCTTGAATCGCGCAAAGAATGGATGATTCGTATGAATGAAAACCTGTGATGAGCAGCGCAATGACTTTGGTCAGCGGAGTGTGCGGGAGGTATTCCAGACGCCGGGCAATGGCAAGCACGCGCTGTGTCACATCCCGCGAGATGCGCGGACTGTTGTTCAGCACACGGGAGACGGTGGCAGGGGAAACGCCCGCTTCCGCCGCGATTTCTTTGATTCCGGTTTTCTTCATGATAAAGATAATTTAGCACAGGAAACTGTTTTGTCAATTTTTTGCATAAGGTTTGCACAACTTTCTTTCAAAAAAAGTTGCATTTCGTTTTTCCGTCTTCTATATTATTCCAGAAAACGGAGGTTTTGCAATGTTGCCTTATCAGAATAAAGAATTGAGTCCGGAAGAACGCACACGCGATCTTCTTTCGCGTATGACCGTCGAAGAGAAAATCGGACAGCTTGTCAAACTTGACGGCTTCCGCTCCTATGAGCGTTCCGGTTCGGGATATCGCCTGAAGCCGGAATTTACCGACACGGTGGAAAAATGGCTGATCGGTTCCATGTACGGTCTTGTCCGCGCCGACTGGTGGACGGAGCGCGACTGGAACAGCGGCGTTCCGCCGGAGAAGATGAACGAGGTTGTCAACCTTTTTCAGAAATACATTCTTGACCATTCGCGTCTCGGCATTCCTCTTTACATCGCAGAGGAGGCTCCGCACGGGCTGATGGCGCTCGGCACGAGTGTTTTCCCGACCGGGCTCGGACTTGGCGCATCGTTCGACCGTGCCATGATGAACCGCGTCGGACACGTCATCGGTTCCGAAGCGCACGCCGCCGGCGTTCACTCGGTCTATGCTCCGATTCTGGATATCGTGCGTGAACCGCGCTGGTCCCGCGCGGAGGAGAATTATTCTGAAGATCCCTATCTGACGTCGGTTTTCGGCGAGGAGATGGTGAAGGGAATCTCCGCGGAGGGAACCGTTGCGACGCTGAAGCATTTCGTTGCGCACGGAAGTCCGGAGGGCGGGCACAACCAGGCTCCGGCGCACGTGGGGCCGATAGAATTCCGCAACTGCCAGCTGCGCCCGTTCCGCAATGCGATCCGCGCAGGCGCGCTTTCGATCATGAGCGCCTACAGCGACGTGGACGGCGAGCCCAGCAGCGGCAGCCGTCACCTGCTGACTGATGTTCTGCGCGGCGAGCTCGGTTTCAAGGGCTTTGTCGTTGCCGACCGCGGAGCAATCGTACTTCTCAAAAGACACCGTCTTGCCGATGATGACGCCGAGGCTTCCGCCCGCGCACTGAAAGCCGGATGCGATGTGGATGAAGGTTTTCTGGAATTTCATACCGCCGGGCTGACCGAAGCGCTCCGCCGCGGTCTGATTGACGAAGGCGACCTGGATGTCTGTGCGGGACGCATTCTCTATACGAAGTTCGTCACAGGTCTCTTCGAGCATCCGTTTGCGCAGAGCCGTCCGGTTGAAATTCTCCGTTCGGCTGAGCATGAAGCAGTTGCACTGGAAGCCTCGCGCAAAGCGATGACTCTGCTGAAGAACAACGGAATCCTGCCGCTGAAAAACATCCGTTCTCTCGCGGTGATCGGACCGAATGCGGATAATATGATGAATCAGCTCGGTGATTATTCCGCTCCGCAGAAACGCGAATCGGTTGTTACGGTTCTGGACGGCATCCGCGCGGAAGCGGAAAAAGCCGGGATTTCTGTTTCGTATGCACGCGGCTGCGGCATCCGCAGTATGGATAAGAGCGGATTCGATGAAGCCGTTTCGCTCGCCGCGAATGCGGATGCGGCAGTTCTGGTTCTCGGCGGCTGCAGCACGAAGTACGGAACGGAAATGATCCGCACGGAAACCGGAGCAGCCGTTCCGGAAATTCTTTCTCCGGAAAAGAGCGAAAAAGAGAGCGGCGAGGGAACCGACCGCGCTACACTCACGCTCTCCGGAGTTCAGCTGGATCTGTTCCGTGCGGTGAAAGCCGCGGGCAAGCCGGTGATTGTTGTTCTTGTGCAGGGACGTCCGCTTGAAGTCGGCGAGCTCCGTGCGGGGGCGGATGGTGTTCTGCTTGCGTGGTATCCCGGCATGTTCGGCGGCCGCGCGGTCGCCGAGGTGCTGTTCGGCAAGTACAACCCCGCCGGACGTCTCTCCGTTTCGATTCCGCGCTGTTCCGGACAGCTTCCTGTTTATTACAACTCCCTTTCGTGGCGTCCGGATTATGTGGATTGCCCCGCTTCGCCGGAGCTCCCGTTCGGTTTCGGGTTGAGCTATACAACCTTCACTTATTCCGATTTGAAAGTCGAGGGACGCACGGCGTCTGTGACGGTTGCGAACACCGGAAGCATGGACGGGGAAGAAGTCGTGCAGTTCTATCTGACCGACCTTGCAAGCCAGGTGCGCCGTCCGCTTCTGGAACTTTGCGGGTTCGAGCGTGTGTTCATTCCGGCCGGGGAAAAACGCACAGTCTCGGTTGAACTGACCGATGAGGTCCTCGGATACTACAACGGAAAACTTGAGTTCGTCGTTGAGCCCGGACGTTTTGAGCTGCGGGCCGGCGGAAACTCCGTGGATCTGATTCAGACGGAATTCCGGCTTTCATGAGATTGTGAGAGCAGCGGATTCAGCAGGGCGGAAGAGATTCCGCCCTTTTTTATGCCATGATCATGCCGGCGAGCAGAAGCAGCGTTTCGGCGGAATAGCCGTAGAGGTCGAACATCCGTATTGTCGGCCGTCCGGTGCTGTGCAGGATGCTGTTCTTTTGAAGATGCGCGATTCCCTTTGCCAGCAGAAGCAGTACAACCGCCGCCGCAAAACATTTGAGGTGAAATGAAAGCAGTCCGATGAGCAGGAGCGTCGCCGCAGTCAGGATAAACGGCTGGTTCGGATTCTCTTCAGGGGCGGGGAGCAGAGGATCAAAGTCGTCCGCCGCACAGGTGACAAGTTCCATTCGCACGAGGTATGCGCAGGTGAAAATGAAGAGCAGGGTCAGCGGAGAGTGTGCCGTGATGAATCCGATTGCAGTCGCCCGGATCAGGTACAGACTGGCGAGAATGAAAAACGGGGTCATTTCCTTTTTCCATTCCAGTTTCTGCGTGAATGCCTCAGCCATGCCGGTATTCTGTACACGGAGTGTCAGATAGGCGGAAAGCGTTTTGAGTCCGCGCCAGTTTGTCGCGAGCTCCAGCGCGAGTGTCAGCGCCAGGGCCATGAGAAGCGCGGCGGCCAGTTCACCGAAGAAAAGGCGCGCGAATCCTGCGGCCAGAGCGGAGATTAATCCGACAGCTGCGCCGGCGAGCGGGAAAAGTTCCGCCCGAGGTTCCGCATCTTCCGATTGAAGTTTCAGCGAGAAAAAAACGTTCCAGGTCGCGGCGAACTGATCGCGGAGTTCCCTGTTCAGATTCATCATGATGCAGCCTCGATTCCTGTATGTTTGCGGTATGCGTCGAGCATGAGTGCGCGCACCTGTTCCGCCAGCTGTTTGCGGTCGCCGCCGGTTTCCGGATGAACGAGCGGTTCCGGATAGACGTCCACATCAATTTCCCGCAGACCGAGCAGCTGCCAGACGTGCGGGAGCAGAGTCTGGTCGCCGAACCATGCGGGATTCATTCCGCCGCAGGGAACATGGTAGACGGTGATGATCGGAAGCAGCGGTTTCCGGTCGGCGATGACCGCTTCGAACGGCGTCGATTTGAATGGAAGGAGCCCGTGAAGCCCATCGGTCGTGGTTCCTTCCGGATAGACGATCAGGGGGACTCCGAGTTCGAGTGTATGTTCAAATTCCTTGAGTGTTGCGAGGGATTTTGCGGGAGATTTTCGGTCGATCCAGACCGGCTGGGAGAGCCCGATGTAAGAGCCGAAAAAGAACCAGTCGCGGATTTCTTTCTTCGGCGCGAAGCGGACGCCGGTCAGTGAGGCGTGCACGAGAATATCCACATAACTCTGATGATTGGAGACGAGCAGAATTCCTTTTTCCTCCGGCATGGTTCCGTGAATGCTGACGCGGATATTGAGGATGCGGAGAATTCCGCGCGCCCATTCTCCGGCGAGCTGTGCGCCTAGAGCGATTTTTTCCTCGCGCGTTTTCCCGATGAAGCGGAGTACGGTTTTGAGCTGCATCCACGGGAACCAGATCAGCAGACGGAGAATGCGGGAGATTTTGCGGAAGAAGCTCAGCATGTCGCGCACGTCTTTTCCGCAGGAACCGAGAGTTCCACATTGAAATGTCTGGTGTAGCGTTCCGGCAGCTTTGCCACGTCGAGAACGATGAAGAAGTCGATGGTTCCGAACAGCGGATCGAAGAGCGGTTCTCCGCAGATTTTCGCTCCTAGCCGGAGGTATCCTTTGAAGAGCGGGGGGATGAGCGAACGGACGGAGACCACGTTTTTCGCCGCTTCCTCCATTTCCTCTGCGGAGGGACGCCGCATGGCATATCCCGGCTGCGGAGTTGCGTGAATGGAATCGGAGAGATTGCCGAGTTTGACGAGATGATCGTAAATCATCCAGCCGTGCGCGGGATTGGTTGTTTCGAGGCTGACGCATCCGAGAAGATAGCGTTGTCTGCTCCGGTGAATGAGTTCCGAAATTCCGCTCCAGAGGAGCGCCACGACGGTTCCGTTTCTGGATTCGGGAGCCACACAGGTGCGTCCGACTTCGATTGCGAGCGGAGTGATCGGTTCGAGTCCTTCGATATGGAATTCCTGTTCGGAATAGAATCCGAGTCTGGAGTGTGCCGCGATTGCGCCGAAATGAATGCGGTAGGTTCCGACGATTTCCCCGTTGTCCTTCCGGACAACGATGAGATGGAGACAACTGTCGTCGAATTCATCTTTGTCAATCCCGTCGCGCAGATCTTTGAGTCCTTTTCCCTGTTCGAGGTTGAAGACGCGGTAACGCAGGCGGAAGACGGCTTCCAGTTCTTCACCGGAGAGAGCGAATTTTATGAGATACTGATCTTTTTCCGCGATAACGGGCGGATCTGCGACGAGTTTTCTGAATTCTTCCAGACTGTTCATTTTTGACTCTCCCCATGCCTTGTTCCTGGATTTTCAATATTTTCGTTACTATAAACGTTTTTCGGAAAAACTCAAATTGATTTTGTTCGTTTTCCGTTAAAGTTTTTTATGTTTTCCTCAATTCTTTCATTTTTTCCTGATTCGCGGTTGATTTTTCCTTTTGAACGGCTATCTTGCCTTATCAGCAAATGAAAGGAACTGACGCCATGAACGAATGGATTACGGACTTGCTCGCGCTTCAGGATCTCGATATGAAGATCCGCAATCTCAAACTCAGAATCGATACAATTCCGGCAGAAAAGAAACGTCTGAATTCACTCGTCAAAGATGCCATGGACGACGTTGAGGTCGCCAAGGACGGCTTGCGCAGAATCGAGCGCAGCATCAGGGATCAGGAAGGCGAAGCGGAAAAACTCAACGAGGCTTCCCGGAAACTTCTCACGCAGTCGGCGATGGTCAAGAAAAACAACGAATATCAGGCGATGATGGCGGATATCGAGGCGAAGAAGAAGGCGATTTCCGATATTGAAACAAAAATTCTCGAACTGCTGGATCAGGCCGAAGAACAGCAGAAAAACGTTGCGGCGGCGGAGAAAGAGCTTGCTGTGACTCAGAAAACCGTCAAAGCGGAAATGACGGATCTCGTCGAGCTCAAACAGGAGCTTGAAGAGGATATTTCGGAAAAACTCAAACTCCGCAAAGCGTATGAATCCAAAGTTGATACGCAGACCCTCAACGTCTATCATCGCCTGCTTGAGGGCGGAAAAGGCGAGCCGGTCGCGATGATCAACCAGGGCGTTTGCGGCTACTGCCGTCTCCGCGTCCCGCCGCAGACGGTCAACAATGCCAAGAAGGGAATTCTGACACTCTGCGACAACTGTTCGCATATTCTTTATCTGCACAGCTGACGATTTGCGGAAAAGTCATGCGCTAAATTGACTGTTTTATGAAGAATCTCAACTGTTCGACTTGCAACTTGTAAACCAGTCGGTATTGTATCTGATGAATAAAAACGTTCTCAGATGCAAACCGAATTAAAAAAGGAGTACGGTTATGGCAGTGAAAACTCAGAAGAAAACAGTCAAGGCTGCGCAGACGGCCGGACCGGTGATCAAGGTTGCCGAGCACCCGAAAGTCGGGATTCGTCCCACGATTGACGGCAGAAGAAAAGGGATTCGCGAGTCGCTCGAAGAACAGACCATGCAGATGGCGCGTTCGGCGGCTGAACTCATCAGCTCCACACTTCGTCATCCGGACGGCGCTCCGGTCGAATGTGTCATTGCGGACACCACGATCGGCGGTGTTGCGGAAGCGGCCGCATGTGCGGACAAATTCCGCCGCGAAAACGTCGGAGTTTCCCTGACCGTGACGCCCTGCTGGTGCTACGGCTCCGAAACCATGGATATGGATCCGCAGACCCCGAAAGCGATCTGGGGCTTCAACGGAACGGAGCGTCCCGGTGCGGTTTATCTCGCCGCAGTTCTCGCCGCTCATTCTCAGAAAGGCATTCCCGCATTCGGCATCTATGGACGCGATGTGCAGGAGAAGGACGTCAAGGAGATTCCGGAAGACGTCAAGGAAAAAATCCTCCGCTTTGTGCGCGCCGGACTCGCGGTTGCCAATATGCGCGGCAAGAGCTACCTCTCCATGGGCAGTGTCGCCATGGGTATCGCGGGTTCCATTGTGAACCCCGATTTCTTTGAAAAATATCTCGGAATGCGCTGCGAATCGGTTGATCAGTGCGAAATCATCCGCCGCGTTCAGGAGAATATCTATGATCCGGAAGAGTACAAGCGCGCGATTGACTGGATCAAGAAAAACTGCAAGGAAAACAAGGACATCTACAACGGCAAAGCCGGAAAATCCCGCAAAGAACAGAACGAAATCTGGGAATTCCTCGCCAAGATGACCATTATCGGCCGTGACCTCATGGTCGGCAACGAAAAGCTCGCGGAAATGGGCTTTGTGGAAGAATCCTGCGGACACAACGCCATCGCCGGCGGCTTCCAGGGACAGCGCCAGTGGACGGATTTCATGCCCAACGGCGACTTCATGGAAACGATCCTCAACTCCTCCTTCGACTGGAACGGCATCCGCAAGCCGTTCGTTCTCGCAACGGAAAACGACGCCTGCAACGGCGTTGCGATGCTGTTCGCCCACCTGCTGACCTGCACAGCCTCCGGATTCTCCGACGTCCGCACCTACTGGAGCCCGGAAGCGATCAAAAAGGCAACCGGCAAGAAGGTCAATGTCCCCGGTCTGATTCACCTCATCAATTCCGGCGCGACCACGATGGACGCCACCGGCAAGCAGCGCAAAGACGGCAAGCCCGCGATGAAGCCCTTCTGGGAAATCACCGAGAAGGAGGCGAAAGCCTGTGTGGATTCTGTTGAGTGGACGCCCGCAAACCTCGGTTACTTCCGCGGCGGCGGATTCTCCAGCCGTTTCCTCACGGAAGGCGGAATGCCGCTTACGATGATCCGTCTGAACATAGTCGCGGGACTCGGTCCGGTTCTTCAGATTGCGGAAGGCGAGACCGCTGTTCTTCCGAAAGATGTTCATGACAAACTTGACCAGCGTACCGATCCGGGCTGGCCGACCACCTGGTTCATCCCGAGACTCGATGAAACGAATCCGGCGTTCAAGGATGTCTACAGCGTCATGGCGCACTGGGGAGCAAACCACGGCGCGTTCTGCTACGGTCACATCGGCGCGGATCTGATCACGCTTGCTTCGATGCTTCGCATTCCGGTCTGCATGCACAACGTTCCCGAGGACAAGATTTTCCGTCCGTCCGCATGGAACTCTTTCGGCACGAAGGATCTTGAGGGAGCGGATTTCCGCGCCTGCAAGAACTTCGGTCCGGTTTACAAGTGATCATACCGTGAATTTTACTCCAGTTCCGTGCTTAATGCCGGGACTGGAGTAAATAGTTTTGTACAGATAAAATATCGATTTTTTGTTCTGCTTACGGTTTTCCCCGAATTATGCTGAAAGACGGTTCTAGTTTTTAATGGCGTCGTTTTTTTCGAGGAGAAAGAGCTGCCAGAAGAATTGGCGGACCGGGTGCGATGGAGTGTCGATCGTGACAAAGGCGCTTCCGCCGGGAGTAAGTGTTCGTGTCGGCGGATTCAAAATCCGGATCTGAACGGGGAAACGCTGCGGAAGAAGAAACCATTCGTTTTCCTTTTCCACCTGCGGAAGTCCCGTGGAGGCGGATACGCGGCGTTCTGCACTCCAGCCGGTCTCCTCGACAACGCCCTCCAGTTCCAGTCCCGGGTACTGCCAGAGCCAGATTCTGGCATGCTGACCGCGGCGGATGCCGGAGAGTTCGTTCTCCTTGAAGTTCGCCTGAACCCACCATACGGAAGAATCAACAAAACCGAACAGGACTTCGCCGGGTTCGTAATATCCGCCCGGAGAGAGCGTCATGTTGGTTACAAAACCGTCGCTGAGCGCCCGGACTACCGTCAGCCCCTGGTTGATTTTGGCCGTTTCCAACTGAGTTTCCAGATTCCGGATGAGCGCCCGCGCCGACTCCGCGTCGTGAGTCAGGGCTCGAAGTGTGCTCCGGGCGGAGTCCAGCTGTGCTTCGGCGGCTTCACGGGTATAGCGCTGACCGACGGCATATTCCTGTGAGACTGCAGCTCCGCTGTACATCTGATCTGCGGCATTGGAGAGGTAAACAGCATTTTTTTTCAGCGCTTCGAGCCGCCGGACATCGGCGCGCCCCGCGTCAATCCGGGCTTCCGTTGCAAGGAGAGCCGCCTTCTGCGATTCAAGTTGATATTCCAGTTCCTTCACTTTCAGCTGATAGGGTGCCTGAAAGATTGTAAAGAGCGGATCGCCCTTCTTTACAAACTGATTGTTGCGGACATGGATTTCCGTAATGTATCCGGCGACCAGTGCGGAAACGGGACGGGTGTTTGCAATTACAAATGCATTCTGAGTGAACGGCTGAAGATGCCAGTAGAAGTAGTAGGCCGTTGCGGCGGCGAGAATGGAACACGTCGCGATCATCAGCAGGTAGTGGCGGATCCAGTTGAAGAATTTTTTCATGCGGCCTCCTTGTTCTCCGTGCGGCTGTCCGGAAGAAAGAAATGTTCATAAAGCATCATGATCAAAATCCCGATGACGCTGGCGAGACTGCGCGAACAGAGCATCTGCATGAAGTTCATCGTGCCGCCATCGCCTGTTGCAATATCCGCGTAAATCGCAAAAGTCATCAGAAAAATGACCGTGAAGGCAAAGTAGCTTCCCGTATAGTAGAGCAGGAAAAATCCGAAACCGCAGATCAGGGGGATAAGATATGTCATGCGGCAGTCGAAATAGGCGAAACAGGCAAGATAGAGTCCGCAGAAGAGCAGTCCCAGCGGTGTGGAGAAAATACGGGTGCGGGCAATTTCGATGGCGTCGCGTCCGGAGTTGACTCCGTTGTAAATCATCGCCATGCTGAACACAATCCAGAGTCCCTGCGGAAAATGAAGAGCGCGCATCAGGTAGATGCCGAGTCCGTACATGACGGCAATGCGGAGCGCCTGAGTTTTCGTATATGCTCCGGGAAGTTCAAATTCCCATTTGTTCTGATAGTGAATAAGCCCGATTGCCGAGGTTGCGAGCATGACCGCCGCTCCGGTGAACATCAGATCGAAAATCCTGCTTGCGGAGGCGTGAAAATTCGGCGGGGCGGCAAGTCCGATAGTTCCGATCAGAAGAGCCGTCGAAGCGGTGACCTTGCTTCGTATCATGCTGAGCATGAAAAAGATATAGAGTCCAGGAATCAGAACCTGCAAAAACTTTTCCGGTTCACAGATCCCCAGCAGAAACTGAAGCATTCCGGCATTGAAAAGAGTCTTCAGAGTTACCCGCAGACGGCTTTCGCAGGAGCGGATGTCGTAGAGCTGTCCGGTGAGGAGAAATGCTCCGCTTACAAGCATGAGGTTGCTGTGCGGCAGATGGAAGAAAATCCAGAAAAAGGCCGCACAGCCGCCCGCTGTTGTCAGCACAAGTGCGTGATTTACGGAACGGATAAGTTCTCTGTGTTCTGCCATTTCCCGCCTCCATTCAAAAATCAGGACCGCATGATGCGCAGTTCCGGTGTGGCGCCGCTGTCGGTGCGCAGATAAAGAGTCTGGGTCTTGTAGGCAAAATTCAGCTTTTCTTCAGCGAAACGTTTGAGAATTGCCATGAAAAGTTCGGTCCGCCAAGTCTCTTCCTGTGCAAAAGATTCCGTTTTGAGCCAGAGGATGACCGTGATGTTCAAAGCGGAATCGGCGAGCTTTGAAAAAAAGATCCGCGGGGAATATCCGGGACGGTCGGTGCCGTGAAAGTTGTCGGTGATTTCATGGAGAATCTGGATCGCGCGCGTCATCTGTTCCGGCGTGGTGTCGCAGGTCATGCCGAGATCAAACATCAGTTTGAGATGATTCTTCAGATTGATGTTGCGGACCGGACTGGTGGTGAGCAGACTGTTCGGAAGTGTGTAGACGGATTCATCATCGGCGATGATTTTTGTGCTGCGCATTCCGACTTCACAGACAACTCCCTCGATGCCGCCGGTCTGAATGCGGTCGCCGAGTTTGAACGGGCGGTCGAACAGAATGACGATCGTTCCGAAAAAGTTGGAGAGCGTATCTTTTGCGGCGAGCGCGGCGCCGAGCCCGAGCACACCCGCGCCGGCAAGCAGAGCGGTGATGTTGATCTTGAAAATGCTCTGTCCGATAAACAGAATCGTCGTGGCAAAAACGAGAATCCGCATGATGTCGCGAAGCACTTTGACCATGAGATCGTCAAGGTTGTTGTCTTCTCTCTGCGCAAAGTTCCGCAGATGACGGTCGATTACTCCGACGAGGTTCAGTGCCGCCCATGCCGTGATCATGGTGAGTACGGTGAAGAAAAAGCGGATGTCATACAAAAAAACGGTTCGTTCGAAGCTCGCGAGGATCGGGCAGAAGGAGACGAAGAGGGCGGTTACACCGAGTCCGAGGAAGAACGGCGCATTGAGTGCGGCGAGCACTTCACGGAGCAGCGGATGACGCGGAGTTTCTTTCTGTTTTCGCAGAAGGCGTCCGCTCACATATCCTCCAAGCGCAATGACGGCGACGGCAGCAAATGCGGTCAGCAGAGATTTGAGCAGAGTATCACCTTGTGCGGAGAACCAGCGGTTGACGGTTTTTTCCTTCTGAAAGAAAAAATGTTCCAGCTGATCGGGTGAAAGATCCGCCGGATTGATTCCTTCCGGAACTTTTGCATTCAGCCATTCCGTGCGCTGTCGTTCCAGATTTTTTTGTTCATTTTCCGCGAATCCGCCCGGCGCGGCAAGCGCCAGCAGGAGTATGAAGATGATAATACGCATGAGAATTCCCCCCGGATTTCATGTTATCGGAACCAATATAACATCTGCAGGAGAAATTGCAAATCCTTTTCCCTTGCATTTTCTGTTTTTAATTTTTTTATTTTATTCTTCTTGACTTTTTCCTTTTGCTGATGTATCTTAATATACAATCCGGTTAAACCGGGTTAATTAACCTTTGAAGAGAGAGTTCTCTGAAAAGTCCCACTGTATTAGAAGCCAAAGTTTGTAACAGGAAAACAGGAGGTTGGAGATGAGTTTTCACGGATGGAGAAAATCAATGCAACTGTTGCTGCTTGCCGCATTTCCGTTGACAGGAGCGGATTTCAACCCGGTCGCGGAACGCATTCAAGAGCAGATCATGAACCGTTTTGCCGATTCGCATGGGATTATCACGGATTATCGCGGACTCAATGGAGAAATCGTCCTGCCGACTCCGGAAGAGTGCGGACGGAACATTCCGAACGCCAAAGGTTACTGGACGCCGATTGAGAACGGCGGGTTCTTTACCGGACTTTATCTGCTTGGACAGTGCTGGCGGTATCGGCAGGAAAAGTCGGAGAATACACGAATTGTAATCCGGCGGCTGGTTGACGGACTCTGCAAGCTGCAGGATGTGGCAACAGTTCCCGGCTTCATTGCACGCGGTGTCGGAAGCGATGGCAAGTGCCATCATCCAAGCAGCTCTTCCGATCAGTTTTTCCCGTGGGTGATTGGGCTGGATGCCTATCTTGATACCGATATTCCTTCCGATGCCGAACGCAAAGCTCTGGTGAAACGCCTTGCCGCCTGCGGAGATGCTCTCGAAAAAAACAATTGGCGTCTGCCCGAAGAAACAAAGCTGTTCGGTTCTTCCGGAAATCTTGCGGCGGCGAGTTATCATGCCGCTCCGCGGCTGCTTTACTTTCTTCATGTACTTGAGAAACACACGGGAAATCCGCATTGGGGAGAGTTGAAAAAACGGCTTTCCGAGGAAAAGTTTTCCGATGGTTCCACGCGCCTTGATGCGATTGCGAAAGGTCCGGGAACGATGATGTCGGAGTGGCATTGCTGGTGGTTGGTCAACGACCAGTACGCTGTGCGCCGTCTCTTTGAGATTGAGCGAGATCCCGCCGTCCGCAAGCGTTTGGAAACGGCTCTGAAGGATGCCGCAAAGGCGGCGCGTCCGCTGGTGGCGTTCTACAAAAAATTCAATCCGGAAAAATCTCTGACTTTCTCGGCGGACTGGCATAGGATGATGGCTTCCGGACCGCAGCTTCAGCGGAACTGGAAGGAGTTTGAGAAGCT
This sequence comes from Lentisphaeria bacterium UBA4640, assembly GCA_002405835.1. Taxonomy (GTDB): domain Bacteria; phylum Verrucomicrobiota; class Lentisphaeria; order Victivallales; family UBA1829; genus UBA1829. The sequence goes on from DHMO01000045.1 coordinate 80,313, forward strand.
CTATCTTGCTCAGCTTTCGCAGTGGCGCAAGGTCTCTCCGGCAGTTGATGCGGAGAAGCGGAGTCTGCTTCCGGCATACAGTGCGGCATGGATCATCGTTTTGAGCGGTGATGAAGAGCAGATTGAGGCGATTCACCCGGATTTGTGCAGAATGCTTGAGCTCCCGGATTACGCAAAACTTTATTACGCAACATTTTTTTACGCGGAAAACCTGATTTATTTCCTCAATGGAAAGATTTGAACATAAAAAGGAGACCACACCATGTTTTACAGAAAGAAACTGAATTTCACCCTTATAGAACTGCTCGTTACGATTGCCGTAATTGCAATCCTTGCCGGCATGCTTCTTCCGGCGTTGAACAAGGCGCGGGATACCGCATACGGCGCATCGTGTCTCTCGAACCTGAAACAGCTGGGAACGGGGATGGATATGTATATCGGGGACAGCGACGATTTTTATCCCATGCTGAGATATGCAAATCCGGCTTCAACGGCGGATTATGATACGACTATTTTCTGGGGGTGGACGCTCGCAACGGGGAAATACATCACGGCTTCTGTGGCGCTTTGTCCCGCCCGCAAAAATGCCGCGGAGAATTACTATTCAACAGGTTTGCGTTCGAAGAATCCGGTTTCAAGACCGAATTACTGGTATGCAACGGAGTATGGGGCTAGTGCAAGACTCCTTCCGGATAACAATTTTAATTACAAAGTCAGGAAAAACAGTCTGAAACGCCCGTCGACAACCATTTTGATGGCGGATTCCGTCAGAAAAGCGACGACTGGTGAGCTGTTCGGCTTTTTCGGCATTTATGCACCATCCAACTTCAGCAGTCTGACGAATGGTGCTTTCTGGCTCGCTCACCGGAACAATACGCAGGTGAATATTGTTTATGCGGACGGGCATACCGGAAATGTCGTTTCCAGAGTGCCCGGTGAAGAAGGCGTGACGGAGCTCTATCAGACCACCTTGAAAGATGAACACATGTACTGGAATTTGAAATGAAACTTCTGAAAACTTTTTTATTCATCGGATCAGCCGTTTTCCTCTCCGCTTCGGAGAAGGATTTTCTGGAAAATCCTCCGTATGCGTACAACGGAATCTCCATCGGGCGAACCGCTGAAACGGAACGGACACCGGACGGGGAGGGCTCATTTGAAGTCCGTGTGCGCTACGGTTCCGCCGACCTCGCATGGCCCTCGCAGCTCCGCAATAACATTCCGGCGGAAAAAATCCGCGGAGCGGAGTGCGGAGAACTCGAATTCTGGGCGAAAGGACCTGCCGGACGCTCCATGCGGCTGGGGCTGAACTCAGAAGATTTTTCCGGCGATGAGACGATCCGCTATACGGATACCGCAACCTTTCCGATGACCGGAAAATGGCAGAAAATCGTGTGGCGCTTCCGGATCTCGAAACCGGTGGTCGGACACTATGCGGATGTTCCCCGTTACGCCCTGCTGAATACGCAGGCCGGAGACAAATTCCTGCTCGGTCCGGTTTCCCTGAAAGTGCTTTCTCGGAAAGATTTTCCCGTTCCGCAGCCGGAAGTTCCGGCTGGGTGGCGCGCGCTTCCGGAGTCCGAACTCTATATAACGCCCGGTTCCGCGCTGGACTTCCGCCGGATCATCGACCGCCGTCCCGCCGGTTCGCTCGGCAGAGTGATTGTCAACCGCGCGGGAAAGCTGGCGTTTGAGAAAGAACCGGAAAAAGAGGTCCGCTTTTTCTCCGTGCAGGGCTTTCCCGATATGATGACCAAGTCGCAACTGAAGGAGTATGCTGCCGCAGTTGCCCGCCAGGGATTCAATATGATCCGTCTGCATTTTCTCGACACTTATCTTAATTTCCAGAAAAAAGAGACTCCGTGGCTGAAAAAAGGCGTGAACAAGCCTGTGGACTTGCCGCAGGACGCTTCGGAAATCCATTTTTCCCCGATTGCTCTTGACCGTATTTTCTATCTGATTGCATGTCTTAAAGCCGAGGGAGTTTATGTGAATCTTGATTTGCAGTGTTCTTTTTACGGATATCGCAACGGAACAGCTCCCTCCGGTTATCCGAAAGATGCGGAAAATGCCAAAATACAGATGTTCATCAGCGAAAAGTTCCGGAAAAATTATACGGCCGGAACGAAAAAACTGCTGAATACCGTCAACCCTTACACAGGACTTGCTCTCAAGGATGATCCGGCCGTTGCGATGCTCTGCTTCTACAACGAACAGGATATTCTGCTTGACCACCGCAACTACGGGAAGGAGTTCCATCCCGCATATGTCAGATTCCTGAAAGACAAGTACGGCACGCCTGAAGCAATGAACAAGGCGTGGAAGACGAATTTCCCGTCATTCGAGTCGGTCCCGAAATTCGGCTCTCTGCCGCGCGGCGACCGTTCGGAGCAGACTGCCGCCATGACCGAATTCGCCGCGAAGATGCAGGCTGACATGGATGATTTCTATCGTCGGGTCGTCGCGGAATGCGGCTGGCGCGGACTTTCTTCCAATTGGAACATGCGCCCGTATCTGTGTAGCGTTCCGGCACGTTCCAAGCTCGATCTTGTCATGCTGAACAGCTATCATGCGCATCCGGAATTCCGTGGAGGAGAAACGGTCGTTTCGCAGAGAAGCTCGCTCGTAAGCGGGGGAAATTCCTTCTCGCATTCGACGACGGTGCGTTTCCTCGACCGTCCGTTTGTCATCAGCGAATACGGGCACGTTTACTGGAATCGCTACCGTCATGAGGAGGGGCTTCTCTGGGGAGCGGGCGCGGCGTTTCAGGGATGGAGCGGATTGACGCCCCACGCGAACAACGTCGTGAAATACATGAAGAAACTCGAACCGTTCGCAGTCGGCGTCGATCCGATCACCCGCGCGACGGAACAGATTGCGATGCTTGCGTTTCTGCGCGGCGACGTCAGGGAGGCTTCCACTGCGATTGAATACGAGATGAAACCGGAATTTCTCTTTTCGTATCATCTCAACACCGGACTGAGCAGTGAGTATTATCAGCTCTGGCCGCTGGTGAAACTCGGCGTTTCGTTCGGAGGAAAACACAGATCCATTGATCCAGTTCTGCGTCTCGCGCCATCCAGGACGGGGGCTGTCGGCGGCGGTTTGCTCTATACGGAAAATGAAACTTCCTCCAAACGCGATATTTCCGAAGCGATCGTTGCCGATTTGCGTCGCAAGGGTGTTTTGAATGCATTGAACCGTACCGATGTTTCGCGTGGACGCTTTGAGAGCTGCACGGGAGAAATTTTCCTGACGAAGGAGCATGGGGGTGAGATGACGGTCTCAACGCCGCGGCTGTGCGGAATCGTGAAGAAGACCGACTGCGTCGGGAAAGCCGGCGCGCTGACTGTTCTGAAAAATTCGGTCCCCGTTGCGGTTGCGGCGGCATCGCTGGATGAGCGTGCGCTTCCGGAAAGCCGGAGGATTCTGCTTTTTGCGCTCACCGATGCACGCAGCAGCAACATGAAATTCCTTGACAGGGAGGAGACGCGGATCAAGTATGCCGCAAAAGGTTCGCTTCCGGTTCTGATTAAAACGGGCGTCTTCAAAATCGCGCTTGACCGCTCCGGAGGAAAAATGAAGTGCTATGCGCTGGATCTCTCCGGAAAACGTGTCGGAGAAATCCCGGTGAAACAGGAGCCTGAACGGCTGGTTTTGGAGTTTGATACCGCAAAGACGCCGATTCCCGCGACCTCGTATGAACTTGTTGCCGCAGATTAACCCCGCCTTTTGAGTGCGCTTGGCGGATATCCGTAGAATTTGCGGAATTCTGTGGAAAAATTGAGCGCATTCTCATAGCCGGCTGCCGCCGCGGTCTCCTTGACGGAGAGCGCATTCAGACGCAGCATCTCTTCCGCCGCCCGCATCCGCTGTTCGCGGATGTAGCGATGCGGCGGCATTTTCAGGTATTCGCGGAACAGACGGTTCATGGCGCTCAGACTCATTCCGGCTTCTTTGGCGAGCGCGTTGAGGGGGAGCGGTTTGTCAAGATTGCCGCGGATTTTCCGCTGAATTTCCGCAAGATCCGGCGGAATTCCGGTTTCCGGTGCGGGCTGAAGCAGTTCATCAAGCAGACTGTAGCACTCCACCGCGATTTCGCGTGCACTCCGTTTTGCTCTGCCGCAGAGGGAGAGAATCCGCTTTTCCCAAATTCTCCGTGGATCGGATCTGAGGTAGATTCCGCCGCACTGTGCCGCGATGCCTTCCAGCATTCCTCCGCAGAGAATGATTCCGGAGCGTTCGCCTGCGGTTTCTGTTCCGAATTCGCTGTCCGAATGCGGGGGAATGAGGACAAGATCGCCGGGCTCCGTCCGCCACGATTCATCATTGATGCGCAGCAGAGTTGTTCCGGAGTGGATGTACATGATGGTCAGGAATGCCGGATTGATCCGTCTGTGCCAGTCGCCGGGAAGGGAGCGGGTCCGGCAGGCAAGAGAGCAGGAGAGGAAAAAGCCGTGTTCCGCAGGGAAGGCGGCAAGGCTCAGGAATTCCCGGCGGATCACAGTGCTGAACCGTTCGTTTTCCGTTTCCCTGTATGTTTTCGCCTCGCGCGGCGCCTGCCGGTAAGGTTGAAGCAGTTTCTGCATGACAGATTTCCAAATATTTTTTCTTGCTGAGCAAATATAATATAGAACAGGAAAGGTTGAAATTCAAATGTTTTTTGTCTATATTTTCAGAAAACAGGAGATTCCGCATGAACAAACCGAATCCGAAACGTCCTCTCATGATCATCCGTTTCCGCATCGGGCAGGAGCAGCCTGCCGTCTGGGAACGCACCCTCCGAATTCTCAAAGAGAACCGCGCGGCCTGTGATGAAGTCTGGTTTTCGACCGGGCTAGGCACGCCGCCGTTCGAACATCACCGCGAACTTTCGCGTCTGATGGCGGAACACGCCGCCGAACTTCGTGAACTCGGCATCATTCCCAGCCTTCAGATTCAATCCACGATCGGGCACGGCGACGGCATTACGGGGGCGGTCGACAACTCCGCACGCACATGGGGCGGCTTCACCGGGCCGGACGGAACTGAATGTCGCTATTGCAGCTGTCCGCGTCAGCCGGAGTTTCTGCGCTATTATGGGGAAGTCGCGCGCATCTATGCCGCATGGCATCCCGGTTCGGTCTGGATCGACGATGATTTGCGCCTAAACAATCACTCTCCGGTCGGTGTTTCCAACGGCTGTTACTGTCCGGTTTGTCTTGCCGCATTTTCCCGGGAAGAGGGTTGCTGTTGGACACGAGAAGCGCTGGTGGAAGCGATGAGACACGACGATGCTCTTCGTCTCCGCTGGCTTGCATTCGGCGGACGCTCTCTCGGAGAAGCTGCTGCGGTGATTGTCCGCGGGTTTCAAACGGTTTCGCCGGAAACGCGGTTCGGTCTTCAGCATTGCGGAGATCCGGAACGCAACGCCGTGTTTGATGCTCTTATAGAAGAGAGCGGAATGCGGACTGCATCGCGTCCGGGAGGCGGAGCTTACAGCGACCACGATCCGTATGTCTTTCTGACGAAAGGTTTTGCCATGTCTCACCAGATGTCGCGGCAGCCCGGCTATGAGACGCTGGATCAGATTTGCCCTGAAATCGAATCATGTCCGCGGGTCTTCTGCTGCAAGACTCCGCAGGGACACCGCATTGAATCAATGCTTTACCTGGCGCTCGGAATGGACAGTCTCTCATATTTCATCATGGATCCGCTTTACGAGACGCCGGAGTGGTACGGGCATGAGCTTCTGGCTCCGCTCGCGGCGGAGGCGCCGTGTTACCGGGACTTTATCGCGCATAATGCCGGAACAATGCCGGGCGGACTCGGTCTTGCCGGCTCGTGGTGGCATGTCGACAAAAACGGGCTTCCGGTGGTCGGCATTTCCTGTGCTGCGCATTCGCCGTTTGCAAAAGGACGCATGATTGCGAAACCGGATGTGGATTCGCTTGATGATCAAGCTCTTGCATCGGTTCTTTCGGGAGACATTATCCTGGACGGCGGAGCTGTGGAGGCGATCGGAAAGCGCGGAATGAGCGACCGGATCGCGGGGCTTCGTGCATTCCCCGTTCCGGAACATGTCTTTGAATTCTATACGGACGATCCGCTGAACGAGGGCTTCGTTGGAAACGGACACTATCCGCTGACGGCGGACCGGATGAAATTTGAGCTGCCCGAAGAAACCTCCGTCCGGGTTGTCGGCGAATACCGCGACTACGGCGGAAAGAGATTCGGAGCTGCATCGCTCCTGCTGGAGCGTCCGGACGGTTCACGGATTGCTGCGCTCGGCTATTCCGGTTTCTACACACGCTATATTTCTTCCGCGCGCGTCCGTTTCCTGATGCGCATTGCCGACTGGGTGACGCACGGCACGCTTCCCGCTGTGCCGGAAGAACCGGCGCAACTCCTTCTTGTTCCGAGAGTTACGGCGGAGGGAGAACTGCGGAGTGTGACCGTTCTGAACACTGTGATCGGATCTCAGAAGCCTTTCGTTCTGCGTCTGCGCGGAGTGGCGGACGGCGTGACGGGAGCGGAATGGTGTGTGCCGTCTCATGCGCGTCTCATGGTTGAATTGCGGCGCACGGGGAACGAAGTTCTGGTTTCGCTTCCGGAGATCGCCGCGTGGGATACCGGATGGATTAAACTGCTTACAGATAAATGACGGTTACTCCGTCGAATCCGGGTGCGCCGATGTCCTCGCCGAAAAAATAGTCGCGGCAGGCGAGTGTGCCGCGTGAAAGTGCGCCGCGGACGCGGGCGCGCAGGACTCCGGAGCCGTTGCCGTGAATCACGAGCAGGCTCTTTCCGGTTCCCGCGTGTCCGTTGATGAAACTGCGGACGAGACTCATCGCCTCGTCCGCGAACATTCCATGCAGGTCAAGCGTGAAATCATAGAGGTCGGATTGCCTCGGACGCTGACGTTTTGCCATTATTCTTTCCAGTAGATCGCAAGCGGACGCTTGAATGTGAGAACGTGTCCATCGGGCGTGAGCTTTCCTGTTTCGGCGTTGTAGTCGAAAAAGAAAACGGTATCGGAGAATTCGTTTGCCGCGGCGAACTTCTTCATTCCGGGCAGGAAATTGATGTCGCGCGGAGAGCTTCCGCCGGTGAGGACAAGATCATGCGGTTTGATTCCACCTTTGCCGTCGAGTTCGAAAACAGCAATGGAGTCGTACCCGCGGTTGGAGGCGAAGAGAAAGCGTTCATCTTCGGAGAGACGGATTGCGGCGGCTTTCGTGGTTCCCTCGAAGTCGGCGGGGAGGGTGGAGACCGTGTTCAGCGCCTCGAACTTGCCGTCAGCGTAGGCGAGGGAGGTGACGAGGTTGCCGAGCTCGTGGACGAGGTACGCGATTTTTCCGGAGCGGTCGAAAACCAGATGGCGGGGACCGGTTCCTGCGGCGATATGGGTGGTGATTGCCTTGTCCTCGTCAATGCCCTTGACCGGATCGAAGGGGTAGAGACGGATTGCATCGATGCCGAGGTCGATGACGATCAGGTACTTGCCGTCGGGCGTGATGTTTGTGAAGTGTGTGTGCGGACCGTCCTGACGCGGTTTGTTCGGACCGTCGCCGGTGTGCTGGATGTTGCGCAGACGTTCACGGATAGAGCCGTCCTCATTCAGGGTGAAGACTGCAACGGAGCCGGAAAGATAGTTCGCGCAGAAAAGAAATTTTCCGGAGGGATCGGCAATGACGTAACAGCCGGCCTTGCCTTCGGCGGACATGCGGTTGAGTTCGGAGAGGGAACCGTCGGCATTGACTTTGAACGCCGCAACGCCGGAGGAGTCTCCGACCGTGCAGGTGGAATAGAGAAACTTGCGGTCTGCGGAGTATTCGATCCAGTTCGCGTTTTCAATCCGGTTGAATCCGAGCTGCTCGAATTTCCCGTTATCCTTGCGTTCATAGCGGTAGATTCCGCCATCTTCCGAAGGTGCGCAGGCGACAATGTAGAACATGTTATTCATTTGCAAATCCTTTTGTTGATAGGTAACTATACCACAAAATGCGGAATTTGCGAAACGGGAAAGCAAGTTTTTTCAAATTTTGTTTGAATTCGTCATCAGCCCGCCGTCCTTGATGCGCCAGAGGTAGAGCGAGGCGAGCGTTCCATATGGAGAGCAGCGTTTGCGGAACGCTTCAAAACGGCGTTCGGAAAGAGTCTTCCAGCCGTTCATCTGAAGAATGCCGTTGCGGATTCCCAGGTCTTTGAAACTGAGAACGTCACGTCTTCCGAGCGAGAAAATCAGCAGCATTTCCGCAGTCCAGGTTCCGACTCCGCGCAGGGAGGAAAGTTCGGCGATGACCTCTGCATTGGATTTTTCAGAAAGCCGATTGAAATCGACTGTTCCGGAAAGCGCGGCGTCCGTGATTCCGCGCAGATATTCGATTTTGCGTCCGGAGAGCCCGCAGGCGCGGAGCGCGGCGTCATCAACCCGGCTCAGATTTTCCGGTGTGACGGTTCCGAGCAGAGCTTCGAAACGCCCGAAGACCGCGGCGGCCGCGCGGACAGCTAGCTGCTGGTGTACAATGCTTTGCGCCAGAGCGTGAAAAGGGTTGTCAATGCAGTCCGTTTCCGGGAGTCCGGTTTTTTCCGCGATTTCCGTAAAGGCCGGAACCTGGCGGCAGAGCGCGAGTTTGTCGGATTCCTGAAAGCGGAGTTTCATGGTTTACTGCACCTTGAATTCGAGAGTGACAACCGCCTTGACTTCCTTCATGACGGTGGTTTTGTCATAGGTTCCGTAGTCGGAAATGTCGCTTCCGCCCGGGGCGAGGACCTGGAAAATTCCCTGCGATGCGGAGAGAAGCGAACCGACTTTTCCGCCGGTGTTGCCGGCGAGAATTTTTGCGCGTTCATAGCCGTTCTTCGTCGCTTCCTGAAGCAGTTCCATCTTGTAGGAATCAAGGTTTGTGACGATGAAGTTCGGCGTGCTGGAGCGGAGGTAGATTCCCTGCCGCAGGAGACTGGTTGCGTTGCGGGAGAGCGCGTCGAGCAGATCGACTTTCGAGGAGGAAATCTGGAACGACTGAGTGAGTGTGTAGCTGAGAACCGCGTCGGTTGCAACGCCCTTGTCGTTGCGGCGGAAGTTGATTTCCCGGTCAATGCTGTCCCAGCGGACATCCGATTCCTGGAATCCGGCGTTTTTGAAGTACTGCATGACGATCTGCCTGTGCTGATTGAGGCGTGTGTAAGCCTGCGGCGTGGAAATGTCGGTGACGGTGATTGAGCCGTACCATGTTCCGAAATCGGAGCGGACATTTTTGACTGCGGATCCCTTGACGCGGATCATGTCTTTCTTTGTGACTTTGACTGCCGCGTTTGCGATGATGGATGCTGACAGTGCGAGTCCGAACGCCAGTGTGGCGCCCAGCAGAAACATTGCGATGCTTTTTTTCATGTTTTATCTCCCCTTGTTGAAATGATAAGGTATCCTAATGTCTGTTTCAGAAAAATCAAGGGGGGAAAATAAATTTTTCGATAAAAATTTTCCGTGCCGGAAAAGGGGAGTTTCCGGCACGGAAAACAGCGGTTATTTCGCCGGAATGACAACGCATTCCACGCCAAAGGTTTTCGCGACTTTGGCGATGGTTTCCGCATGGTGTCCGATACCGAGAGCGAAGTGGTGAGTCGGTCCTTCCATGCACCAGCGGGAGAGGAAGGTGCGGACGTCCGGCAGGAACTTGCCGTGGGTGTTTGTATTTCCGGTCGGCGGGATCGGAGCCGAGACGGATTCGCCTTCCGCAACCACGAATTTGAACTTGCCGTCCGCTTTCACGCCGATGCTGAGCATGGTGATGGGACCGGTCTTGATGTTGAATTCCACGCCCGCGCCGCTGCCCGGCTTGCCGTGGTATTTCTTGAGACTGCGCAGAACCGGCTTGCGGTCGGCGATGTTCAGATGGTGCGGACCGTCGTGCCCGACCAGAACGGTGTCGCGGTTGAAGTCGATCGGGTGAAACTCCGCAAAACTTCCGCCGATTTCCAGACGGTCCATGATGAGCATGGCGATGCAGGTTTTGATGTCGAATTCTCCGCACATCGGGAACCCGGCTCCGGTGAGCAGCGAGTTGCCGACGATGAAGTTGGTGACGAGCTTGCGCATTTCGGTTCCAGCCGCCGCTTCGTAGTAGTAGGCGAAGCCGTCAAGTTTCTTTTTCGCAATGAAGCGTTCGAGCGCGACGGCGGCGCGGGAAGCTGTCAGCAGGTCGGCGTCGGTGAGTTTGGTCGTGACGGGGTCGGAGACCGGATCGGGCGTATCGAAGAATTCGAGAATGCGCGCGGACATCTCCTTGACGGCGGGATCATCGGCTGTGAGCGGCGCAAATTCCGCCATGATCTCATCCGGCTCGCACTGGACGACATGGCAGCCGAAGGAGGAGGTGACCGCCGTCGGGTCGGTCTGCATATCAAGCATGGCTTCGAGGACGTGTCCCATGTGACCGAGACGCGCCTTGCGGAGGTCGTGGCGGACGTGGGCGATGCGGCACCATTCTGCGAGCGAGGCGTCGGCTTTTTCATCCCCTTCAAGCATTCCGAGGATCACTTCCGCGACGGGCTTGCCCATGCGGACCGCAACGCCGGTGAATTCCGGAACGGAACAGAGGTCGTCGTTGCAGAGCTGCATGAATGTTGTGGCGTGTTCGTAGTCCATTGCGCTGCGCGGCTGGAGAGCGACGAGGACGACGGGGCACTGCATTTCGCGGACGATTGCGCCGAAAGTCGCGCTGGTTCCGTAGGTGACCATGTCGACGAAGAGCACATCGAGGTCGGCGGCTTTGAGTTTCGGAAGCGCTTCATAGGCCCGCTGTGCGTTGTCCGCCATTCCGAAGTCGGTGACATTGACCGAGTTGGCTTTCAGCTTTTCGACGAGCACAGCCGTTTTTCTGTTCATTTCCTCGAGCAGTCCGGGGAACTGTCCCCAGTAGGTGTCGAGCCCGACGGAGAGCACTCCGACGTTTGCGTTCAGAGGTTTTCTGCGTTCAATTTTCATGATAAATGCTCCTTGTTAGGTTGTTGTCCTTTTCCGGAGCATAATATACATGCGCTTTTCCGGGAGCGTTTGGACAATCGTCGGCTTTGGCGAAAAAGAGCCGGAAAATCTTCATATTGTCCAAATAAAACGCGTTTCAGTGCGCTTTTTTCATCCTTGCCAGCTCCGCCGCACGGCGGAAATCGGCGCGCATGGAATCACGCCACTGACGCTTGGTCCGGGCGATGTCGACGGCGGAACGCGTTTCGGAGCGCCGCAGACTCTGCGCGGCGGACGCGGCGTCCTCATATTCAAACGGAAGACGGTTGAAATATTCCATCGCTTCGGGAACGGCGGCGGGACCTCCTGCGTCGATGATCGCTTTCCAGGCGTCGCGGAGTTCATCCAGGCAGTCCAGCATGATGGTCCGCAGAACCACGCGGAGGAGCGTGTAGTAGCGGCCGGTCCATTCGGGATGATAGGTGAAAGAGGAGCCGGACGTGTACGGGTTGTAATCCGGATCGGAGCGGTATGCTTCGAACTTTTTGTCGTAGAGATCTCTGCGGATCGGCGGACGGCGCAGCGCGCTGCGGAGCGGTCCGCCGGGAGTTCCGGGATTGAAGCACATGAGTTTCTGACCTTCGGGCGAGAGCAGGAAGACGATGAGTTCAACGGCAGCTTTGCGGTTCGGAGCTCCGCGCAGAAGCTGAATCGGGTCGGGAGAGACGGCGGTTCCGCCTTCGGGGGCGACGTAGTTGAAATGCGGTTTCCCGCGGAATTGAACGGAGCTCCACTCCCGTTCGGTCAGACCGTAGGTGTCGATCGCCATTCCGGCGGCTGCGGCTCCGGCGGCGACGTCGCGCGTGACTTTGCCCGCACTGTCCGTGATCGTGAATGCGTTTGCGATGATCCGCTTGATGAGGTTGAGTCCTTCATGCCAGCCGCGTGTGGGTGAACCGAGTTCCGCCATTTTCTGCTGAATCATGATTTCAAAACATTTGTTGATGGAGCCCGATTTGCTGGGGTCGCCGATGACGATTTTGTTGAAAAAGCGCGGTTCACCGAGATCGGCCCAGCGGCGCGGCGGGGTTTTGTCCTCCAGTTCCCGGATGCGGTCGAGATTATAGCAGAGCCCGAAAGTGGAGAGGCAGAGCCCGTAGTAACGCCCTTCAGGATCGTAGAGCAGTTCGCCGCCGAACGACTGCGGAATGATTTCCGGCGCGAGGAGCTCCGGATGGAGTTCTTTGATTTTTGCGTCGACGGCGAATCCGGCATTGGCGTTCCGGGCTAGCTCAAATGTTCCGCCGCCCGCCATGAGGTCGATGCCGATGGAGACGTCCGATTCCAGGAATGCTTTGCGTGCGGCGAGTGCATCCGCGGGTGCGCCGGGCTTCTGGTCGCGGCTGAACGCGGCTGCGGTGCGTTCGTTCCAGGGAAGACCGCGCTCGGTGCAGTAGCGCCGGAACTCCGTCTGATAGCGGTCGGCGATGTAGCGCATGATGTCGGAGGTCCCGCCGGGGGAACGGTAGTCGAGAACGATATCGCGTCCGAATTTCCTGCGGTAGTGTTTCCGGAACGCCTGTTCCCATTCGTATTTAATGCTTTCGCTGTGCGGAGTGATGATGACCAGGCGTTCGGTTTCGTCCTGCGGGATTTCCGTTTTCGGCGCGGTCGGACGCAGGAGAAACGGAATGGCGAGGATGCCTGCGAGAACCAGCAGGACGGGGAGTGTTTTCAGATTCATTGCGCGGGAGTTCCTTTCTGATTCTTGTAACTGTCCGGGCTGCATTTATGATAGTTTTTGAAGGCGCGGGCGAAACTGGTCGCGGAGACGTAGCCGAGGCGTTCGCCGATCTCCTTGCAGGTGAGAGCGTTGTCGCGGAGCATCCGCCGGGCGACGCGCATCCGTTCTTCCGTGGCGTAGACTCCCGGGGTGATTCCGGTCTGGGCGCGGAAGACGCGGGTCAGGTGTTCACGAGAGACCTGGAGTTTTTCCGCAATGGCGGCTATGTCCAGTTCCCGTTCCAGATTTGTGGAGATCAGCTCCTGCGCGGAACGGACGAGTTCGGCTTTCGGGGAGAAGGTCTCCTTGTATTCGAGGTTTTCGCCGAACAATGCGAGCGCGTCGGTGACGATTTTCGCGCCGGCGGTCGGCGTGAGGTACTGGAACGTATTGTTCTGGCTTTTATAAGATTCGAGATGGCGGACGAATCCCTTGTCGGTCGGGATTTTGAATGTGTAGCCGTAACGGTGGTTGATGTCGTCGATCATTTCCGAAACATATTTCCCGTAGAATGAGATCCAGATGAAAATCCACGGTTCGGAAGCATGCCCCGGATAGTAGTACGCGGTGTCTTCATCGTGCAGTTTCGCGATGAATGTTTCGCCGGGGAGCAGCCGGGTGATTCTGTCCTTGTACCGGAATGCGCCTTCGCCGGAGAGCGTTGTGACGATCTGAGCCTCGCCCTCTTCGGAACTGCGTCCGGCGCCTTCCAGGTGATAGACCGGAGATTTCTGCACTTCCAGCACGATTTCATCGGGAATTGGCAGGGATTCGATGGGTTTCAATATCTGAAAACGTACTTGCCACAGTCTCATATTCTCTTCTCGCTCACAAAGTGTAATGCCATTATCACATATTGTATACTAATACATCCTTGAAGAGAAAAATCAAGCGTTTATATTAACTCTTATCCGAAAAATATTACTCACAAACGGAGGATTTTATTATGAGTCAGAAAATCAGAGTCACGGTCTGGAACGAGTTCCGCCATGAACAGAAGGACGCGAAGGTCCAGGAAGTCTACCCGAAAGGCATTCATCAGGCGATTGCCGACTTCCTCGGCAAGGAGGCTGATATCGAAGTACGCACCGCCACGCTCGATGAACCTGAAAACGGTCTCCCGCAGGAAGTGCTTGACAACACCGACGTGCTGTTCTGGTGGGGACACATGGCGCACGGCGAAGTCGCTGAGGAAACCGTCGACCGCGTGCAGAAGCGCATCCTTTCCGGAATGGGACTGATTGTTCTTCACTCCGGACACAAATCCAAAATCTTCATGCGCATGCTCGGCACGACAGCGGACCTCAGATGGCGCGAAGTCGGTGAACGGGAACGCGTCTGGGTTGTTGAACCCTCTCACCCGATTGCCGCCGGTCTTCCCGAACATTTCGAGATTCCGCACACCGAAATGTACGGCGAACGTTTCGATATTCCCCGTCCGGACGATACCGTTTTCATTACGTGGTACGAAGGCGGCGACGTCTTCCGCAGCGGTGTGACCTTCACCCGCGGCAGCGGACGCATCTTCTATTTTGCTCCCGGACACGAGACGTTCCCGATCTACTACGATCCGACTGTCCAGAAAGTTCTTCTCAACGCCGCCCGCTGGTGCGCCGCCCGCGTCACCACTCCGCTGGGATGCCGCCATGTCGAGGAACTTGAAGAAATCAAAAACAAAATCTGAGGAAAGCAATCATGTCTGCAAAACTGAAAGCCGGTGTTATCGGACTCGGAATGGGCGGAGGACATCTCTCCGGTTATCTCTCGCATCCGGATGTTGAAGTCGTTGCCATTGCGGACCGCCGTGAAGACCGCCGCGCGCTCCTTCCCGAGCGCTGGCCGGAATTCAAAGGCAAAGTCTACACCGAAGGTATCGAGATGATCAAAAATGAAAAGCTCGACATTCTTTCGGTTGCCGTTCCGAACGATCAGCACAACCCGCTGACGATTGCCGGGCTTGAAGCCGGAGCGAACGTGCTCTGCGAAAAGCCGATGGCGATGAATGCGCAGGAAGCCCAGCAGATGCTCGACACCGCGAAGCGCTGCGGCAAAAAGCTCGGAATCGACTTCTCCTACCGCTTCAACCCGCAGTCCCGCGCGATGAAGGCGATAATTGAAGAGGGCGCGCTCGGCAACATCTACTATGCGCGCAGCGTCTGGTTCCGCCGCGCCGGAATCCCCGGTCTCGCGTCCGCGAACTTCAACACCGGGGCAGGTTCGCCGATGGGGTCCTGGTTCTTCGACAAGAAACAGTCCGGCGGCGGCCCGCTGATCGACCTCGGAGTGCACCGCCTCGACCTCGCTCTCTGGCTGATGGGCTATCCGACCCCCGTCTGGGTCATGGCCAGCACCTACAGCAAATTCGGTCCGAAGTGGGCAAAGGCACAGGGACTCGACTACTCCGTTGAAGACCTCGCCTGCGCGATGATCAAATTCGACAACGGAACCACGCTTGAGCTTGACGCTTCCTGGGCATGCAACATCAAGGAGAAAGAGCTCCAGACCATCCGTCTTCTCGGCGACAAGGGCGGCATGTACCAGTTCAACCTGGAAGAGGGCTACACCTACGACGTCGAGTATTACTCGCAGATTGCCGGACGCGATTTCGACAGCCGGATGCACACCGCTCAGCCCATGCCGAGCGCGTTCCATCTTTTCGTCGATGCGGTCCGCGACGACAAGCCGTTCCTCGTCCAGCCGGAAGAGGGCGTCACGGTCATGAAGATTCTGGATGCGATCTACAAGTCCGCCGCCAGCGGCGAACCGGTTCGCGTCTGATTTTTCAGTCAGCCGGATAAACGAATCCCCGCCTTGCGCGGGGATTTTTTTGAAAAAATTCACTTTTGTGAAGAGATCCGATATTCTCTTCCGGCGAATATCTGATGATCTTTCCGTTTCATCAGTTTCCGTCTGATTTTCATTTCAATGTATTCATAAAGTTCCCCGTAATACGGATTGTATTTTTTTATCTGTTCCGGTGAGACTGCTGCGCCGGGTTCTTTCGGGAAAAGACCGGAGGGAGTGATGAAAAAGGCTTCCGCAGTTTCTGCGGAAAGTCCCTGCATGGCGTAAAGTTTGCGGCGGAAAAAATGGAGATACAGGAAGTTGTCGTACAGCACCTCTCCATCTTTCAAATACGCTCTGCGGAGTTCTCCTCTGTCCCAGAAAAACAGCTGATGAGGGTAGCTCTGCGCTGGTCTTGGATATTCCACCGAGGAACGTGCGCGGAGAGAAAAGCGGCGGCTGAGCCAGCTGATATCCGCAAAATCAATTTTGTTGAAGAGCGGGAATTTATGGTGCGCGTAGATGGCGTAGATCCCGGGCCACTCGTCGAAACAGAAATTCTTGTCGATTGACAGAACGTCGTGCCAGTCGTATTTTGCTCCGTCGAGGAAGAAACGGCGGGAACATTCCTCCGTATTCCGGTAGAGGGAAAGGTGTCCGAGCGGATAGAGTTTGTCGTATTTTTCGAGCATTTCATCCGTGACGAACCGGGAAAAATTGCCGAGAAAGAGATCAATGTCGAGATGTCCCCAGAAATCGTAAGCGGTCAGGTCATCCTGAAAAATCAGACCGTACAGCGGCTTGTAGTCGCAGAGTTTGTAGGGGTGTTCGAGTGTGAGTGCGGGAAAATCCAGTTTTTCCGCTGCAAGCTGCCGGACCGCCGCGAGAGTCGTTCTGCGGAATTTCATGTTTTGCGGAACGTTTTTCGGTTCCGGCTGATCGGTATAAACAAGGAAGTCGACCGACGGATTGGTTGCGCAGGTTTTCATCCAGAAGGGGAGCCAGAGCGGAAAGGGACCGAAGTAACAGACGATCAGAACATTTTTTTTCATGAGAGACTTTCTTTGGTTTGGTTTTGTTTCAGAATATACCTTGTCAACCACTCTTTTTCAAGCGGAAGAGTTAAAAACTTCCGCTTGAGTTTATAAGTGTAGATATTTTAATAGATGATATAATTAAAATATTAAAATAGTTTTTCCGGTCTCTTGATTTTTTGCGTTTCGCCTGTATAGTACGATATTTTATCAAAAAATGGAGATTGAACGGATGAAAAAACGTCTGCCAATGATTATTCTGGCCGTCGTCGTAATCGGCGCGGGATACTATTTCTATAAACAAAGCCAGCAGTCGGAGCTGAGCAACGATCCGCGCTTCGCGTCCGGAAACGGGCGGCTTGAAGCGACTGAGGTCAGTATTGCCTCCAAACTCGCCGGACGCATTGAGAAAATCATGGTGGATGAGGGCGATTTCATCACCGCCGGTCAGCAGCTCGCGCTTATGCAGACCAATGTGCTGCGGGCGCAGCTTGCACAGGCGGAGGCGCAGCGCAACCAGGCGGAGAAAAACGAACTCAGCTCCCGCGCTCAGATTCAGGTGCGTTACAGTGAACTCGAAGCCGCCAAAGCCACGGTCCTCCAGAAGGAGAGCAAACTCGACGGAGCTTCCAAGAGCTATGAGCGTTTCAAGAAACTGTTCAAAGCGGATGCCACGACTCAGCAGAAACTTGAAGACGCGGAGACCGCTTATCTCGCCGCCAAAGCCGATCTTCTTCAGGCTCAGGCAAGTGTGAAAGAGGCGGAAGCCGCAATCGAAGTCGCCAAAGCCGGAGCGGAAGCTGCGAAAGCGACTATTCAGGCGGCCGCGGCGGATATCGCACGCATTCAGGCGGATATTGACGACAGTCTGCTGGTTGCGCCGCGTGAAGGACGCATCCAGTACCGTATTGCACAGCCGGGGGAAGTGCTCTCCGCCGGCGGCCGCGTTCTCAACCTTGTGGATTTGACCGATGTTTACATGACGTTCTTCCTTCCGGAGGAGGCCGCAGGAAAAGTGCGGATCGGCTCGGAAGTCCGTCTGCTTCTTGATGCGATTCCCGGCTATCCAGTTCCCGCGAAAGTCTCGTATGTTGCGAGTGTGGCGCAGTTTACGCCGAAGACGGTGGAGACCCGCAGCGAGCGCGAAAAACTGATGTTCCGCGTGAAGGCGCGGATTGCTCCGGAGCTGCTGAAAAAATACATCACCCTCGTAAAAACCGGAATTCCTGGCGTTGCGTGGGTTAAACTCGATGGAGACGCGGAATGGCCGGCGTTCCTTCAGATCAAAAAACTTGCGAAGTGAACGCGGCGGAACCGATTGTCCGTATTCAGAATGTCAGTCTGAAATACGGCAAGACGCTCGCGCTCAACGACGTTTCCGTGGATATTTTCCCCCGGCGGCTGGTCGGTCTGATCGGTCCCGACGGGGTGGGCAAGTCCAGTCTGCTTTCTCTTGTGACGGGGGCACACGCCATGCAGAGCGGTTCCCTGCACGTGCTCGGCGGGGACATGCGCGACAAGGCGCACCGCAAAGCGGTCTGTCCGCGCATCGCCTACATGCCCCAGGGACTCGGGAAAAACCTCTATTTCACGCTTACCGTTGAGGAGAATCTTCAGTTTTTTGCCCGCCTGTTCGGACATGACGCGGCGGAGCGCAGACGCCGCATCGACCGTCTGACGAAAAGCACCGGGCTTTATCCGTTTCTGAACCGCCGCGCCGGAAATCTTTCGGGCGGAATGAAACAGAAGCTCGGTCTCTGCTGCGCGCTGATTCATGATCCCGATCTGCTCGTTCTTGATGAACCGACGACCGGAGTCGATCCGCTCGCGCGCCGCCAGTTCTGGGAACTGATTGCAAACGTCCGCGCGGAACAGCCGGAGATGGGCGTTATTGTCGCGACCGCCTACATGGATGAGGCGCAGCGTTTCGACTGGCTCATTGCGATGGACGAGGGTAAAATTCTCGACACAGGTTCTCCTGCGGAACTGCTTGCGAAGACCGGCTGCTCCACTCTGGATTCCGCATTCATCAGTCTGCTTCCGGAAGAGAAGCGCGCGGATCATAAAGACCTTGTCGTTCCGCCGCTTCCTGAGGATGGCAAGGATGATATTGCAATTGAAGCGGACGGGCTGACAAAGAAATTCGGTTCGTTCACCGCGGTTGACCATGTAAGTTTCCGTATCCGCCGGGGTGAGATTTTCGGTTTCCTCGGCTCGAACGGCTGCGGCAAAACCACGACGATGCGCATGCTGACCGGGCTCCTTCCCGCAACGGAGGGAAAAGCTCTGCTCTTCGGCAAGCCGATCGGCGACGACGATATGGCGATCCGCCTTCAGCTCGGTTACATGACGCAGGCGTTTTCCCTTTACAGCGAATTGAGCGTGCGGCAGAACCTTCTGCTGTTCGCCCGGCTCTACCGCATTCCTGAACATGAAGTCGGACCGCGAGTGGAGGAAATGCTGAAGCGTTTTCATCTCGAAGAGGTCGCGGATGAATTTCCCGATTCGCTTCCGCTCGGCATCCGCCAGCGTCTTTCGCTCGCGGCGGCGGTCGTGCACCGTCCCCAGCTGCTGATTCTGGACGAACCGACTTCAGGCGTTGACCCAGTCGCCCGCGATGAATTCTGGGAGCTGATTATCGAGCTTTCCCGCCGCGACAAAGTCACGATCTTCATTACAACGCATTTCATGAACGAGGCGGAGCGCTGCGACCGCATTTCGCTGATGCACGCCGGACGCTCTCTCGCATGCGACACTCCCGCCGAGCTGGTCCGGGAGCGTCATGCCGCAACTCTGGAGGAGGCGTTCATCGGATATCTGACCGATGCCGCACCCGAGACTCCGCAGAGCAAGGAGACGGATACCGCGCTGATTTCACACGAGACAAAGAAGGTTTCCGCATTTTCCCGTTTCTTCAATTCCATTTTCAGCATCCGCCGCTGGTACAGCTGCTGCTGGCGCGAACAGCTTGAACTCATGCGTGATCCGATCCGTCTGACACTCGCACTTTTCGGCGCGATTCTCCTGATGCTTGTCATGGGATACGGGATCAGCATGGATGTGGAAGACCTGACGTTCGCCGTTCTCGACCGCGACCAGACGGAGCTCAGCCGCAACTATACACTGAACATCTCCGGTTCCCGCTATTTCAAAGAGGAGCCGCCCGTCCGCGATTATAAAGATATGGATTACCGGATGCGGAACGGGAAGCTGAGTCTGGTTGTTGAGATTCCGCCGCAGTTCGGACGCGATGTGGAGCAGGGGCGTTCCCCGGAAGTCGCCTTCTGGGTTGACGGCGCCATGCCTATGCGCGCGGAGACCATCAACGGGTATATCACCGCGATGCACAGTGAATGGGTCGCGAACTACATGGCCGGCCGGCTCGGACGCGACACCTCGTCGGTTGCGACTTTGGAGACGCGTTACCGCTACAATCCGGATGTGAAGAGTCTGCCCGCAATGGTTCCAGCGGTGATTCCGCTGCTCCTGATGATGATTCCCGCGATTCTCGCCGCGCTTTCCGTCGTGCGGGAAAAGGAGATGGGATCGATTATCAACCTTTATGTAACTCCGCTGACCCGGACGGAATTTCTGCTGGGGAAACAGCTGCCTTACATTCTGCTTTCGATGTTCAGCGCGGTTCTGCTGCTGATTCTCGCTGTGACTCTGTTCGATGTCCCGGTCAAGGGCAGTCTGTGGGTGCTTCTGCTGGCATTGTTCCTCTACTGTTCCATTTCCACGGCGATGGGGCTGCTCGCCTCGTCGGTGACACGCAGTCAGATTGCGGTGATTTTCCTGACGATGGTGGGAACTCTGATTCCTGCGGTTCAGTTCTGCGGACTGCTGAATCCGGTGCTCACTCTGAACGGGGTCGGACGCTTTATCGGAACAATCTACCCGACGACGTACATGCTGCTGGTCAGCCGCGGCATTTTCAACAAGGCTCTGCATTTCTCCGATCTCGTCATGCCGCTCGCTATCATGGCTCTGATGGTTCCGGTTTTTACCGGACTCGGCATTGCGGTTTTGCGGAAACAGGAAAAAAACTGAGGTTTGAATCATGCTGAAACAGAAAATAAAGAATATCTGGCAGCTTGGCGTCAAGGAATTGCGCGGGCTCTCCCGCGATCCGCTGATGCTGGTTCTGATTCTTTACGTGTTCACTCTCGGAATCTACTCCGCCGCGACGGCGAAGCCGGATTCCATTTCCAACGCCTCCATTGCAGTTGTCGACGAGGACGGGTCCCAGCTTTCGCATCACATCACGGACGCTTTCTTCCCGCCGATGTTCCTGCGCGCAAAGCAGATATCGCGTCCGCAGATTGACCCGCTGATGGACAACGGAACTTACACGTTCATCGTTGTGATTCCGAACAGCTTCCAGAAGGATGTTCTGGCGGGGCGTTCTCCGGCGATTCAGCTGAACGTTGACGCCACGCGCATGTCGCAGGCGTTCACGGGAAGCGGCTATATTCAGCAGATTATCCAGCAGGAGATTTCCTCGTTTCTGACGCGCAACGGCGGGACATCCGCCGCGCCTGTGCAGATCGTGGAGCGCAACCGCTTCAATCCGAATCTGACGCAGTCATGGTTCGGTTCGGTGATGGAGCTCATCAACAACATTACGATGCTGGCGATTATCCTGACCGGCTCCGCTCTGATCCGCGAACGCGAGCACGGAACGCTGGAACATTTGCTGGTGATGCCGGTGACGGCGTTTGAGATCATGGTTTCGAAGATCTGGTCGATGGGGCTTGTCGTGCTGCTGGCGTCCGGAATGTCGCTGCTGTTTGTGATTCAGGGCTTGCTGAAAGTTCCAGTGGAAGGTTCCGTGCTGCTGTTTCTCGCGGGAACGGCGCTTCACCTGTTTGCTGTGACGAGCATGGGAATTTTCCTCGCGACGATTGCGCAGAACATGCCGCAGCTCGGCATGCTCCTGATTCTGGTTCTGATGCCGATGCAGATGCTCTCCGGCGGCATGACGCCGCGCGAAAGCATGCCGGAAATCGTGCGGACCGTGATGATGATTGCTCCGACCACGCATTTCGTTGAGTTCAGTCAGGCGATTCTCTATCGCGGCGCGGGCATGGAAGTTGTCTGGCGTCCCTTCCTCTGGATTGCCGGAATCGGCGTGACGCTGTTCCTGATTACACTCGCCCGTTTCCGCAAAACAGTAACCTGATAAGCTGAAATCAAACTTGAAAATCCTGATTGTTATGATATATTAATATTATTGAAAATCAGGAGTATTTTGCGTAATGAAAGAAAACGTTTCGAAGGCTGCGTACACGACTGGCTCCATTGGAAAGACCATGCTGAAAACGGCGTTCTCGATGCTTGCCGGAACGCTCGCCATGTCGGGATACAACATTGCGGATACCTACTTCGTCGGACAGCTCGGCAGGATTCCGCTTGCGGCGATGGGGTTCACTTTTCCGGTGATTATGCTGATCGGCTGCGTG
This sequence comes from Lentisphaeria bacterium UBA4640, assembly GCA_002405835.1. Taxonomy (GTDB): domain Bacteria; phylum Verrucomicrobiota; class Lentisphaeria; order Victivallales; family UBA1829; genus UBA1829. The sequence continues at coordinate 102,324 of DHMO01000045.1, forward strand.
TTCCGCGGGCTCGGCGTCGGAGTGATGACGACTGCGGCGCAGGCGCTTGGAAGCGGCAACAACTCAAAAGCCGCCAAGCTCATCACCTCCGGACTTCTCCTTATTTTCGCCGTTTCCGTGCTTTTTGCTGTGGTGGGGATCAACTGCATTGAATCCATTTTCTCGGTATTCGGAGCAAACGAAGAAGTGATGCCGGATATCCGGGCGTACATGACGGTCTGGTATCTCGGCTGTTGCACCGCTTCCCTCGGCATGGCGGGCAACGACCTGCTGATTGCGGCGGGGGATTCCAAAATCGCCAGCGGCATGATGATGGCCGGCATGATTGTCAATGTGATTCTTGATCCGCTGTTCATCATGGGATACGGTCCAATTCCAGCGATGGGAATTCAGGGCGCGGCGATTGCAACGGTTGTTTCGCAGTTCATCTCCGCACTTGTTGTGCTGGTGATTCTTGCACGCCGCCACGGTCTGATACTTTTGTCAGGAATGCCGTTTCCGATTCTGAAAACAACTTGGGCGGTCATTATCCGCTATGCGGTTCCCTCGACGATCGGGATGCTGATGATGCCGATCGGCTCCGCAATCGTGACGAAGGTTACAGCCTGTTTCGGCAACACCGCCGTTGCCGGCTCCGCGGCGGCCGGACGTCTTGAGATGGTAGCTTTCGTGTTCCCGATGGCGCTTGGCATTGCTCTGCTGCCGATGATCGGGCAGAACTACGGGGCTCGTCTGTACAGCCGCATCAACCAGTGCCGCCGTTTTGCGATGCGTTTTGCGTTCATTTTCCTTGCGGTGATGGGGGTGATTTACATCATCGCCGCGCCGCAGCTGGTGCGGCTGTTCTCGCCGGATCCGGAGGTGCAGAAAGTGATGGTTGTCTACATGCGGATCATTCCGTTTGGTTTCGGCATGATTGAAATTCACCGTTACGCGACGTTTTTCTTTACCGGATGCGCGCAGCCGGCGATTTCCGCGTGGCTCAATGCTTTGCGGATTCTCGTGCTGATGATTCCGCTTTCGCTGTTTGCTCTCTGGCTGAATTCTCTGCCGATGCTGTTCGCCGCGCGGATGCTTGCGGATGTCCTTGCCGGAGGAATCGGCTGCTGGATGGCGCATCGCATGACGCGCTCGCTTCCGGAGGACGGGCGGGCGCCGTATGTGTACGAAAAGCGCCCGTGGTATCTGAGTTTTCTCCCCGGAAAGCCGGTCAAAGCTTGATTACGCTTCGGGCGTCTTGCCGGCAGAACAGATGATCCGCTCGAAATCACCGGAACATGGAAGCTTGACAGGGGCGGGAGTTTTCAGAAATCAAGTGTTCAAAAAAATCTCCTTTTTTTCATCGGGCGACTATACAAATTTGAAAAGTGCGCTATATTTCCGGAAAGAAAGGATTTATTTATGTATAAAATAGAGTTTTATGTTCCTGAATCGCATCTGGAAACGGTCAAACAGGCGATGTTTGATGCGGGAGCTGGGAAAATCGGAAACTATGATTCCTGCTGCTGGCAGATCAAAGGGCTCGGCGAGTTCCGTCCGCTTGAAGGCAGCAATCCGTACTCCGGCACGCCGGGGAAGGTGGAACGGGATGTCGAATGGAAAGTCGAAATGGTCTGCGCCGACGAACAGCTCGAAAGAGCGGTGGCCGCGCTCAAGCAGGCTCATCCGTATGAAACTCCGGCGTATCAGTACTGGAAGGTGAACGCATGAATATCTTTATCACTCAATTAACTGAAAATCCGCGCTACTTCTTTCTCGTTACACTCGCGGTGATCCCGTCGATCTGTCTGCACGAGTATTTTCATGCACAGGTCGCCCTCTGGTGCGGCGACGATACCGCGGCGCGGAACGGGCATCTCACACTGAATCCGCTGAAACAGATGGGCTGGATTTCCCTGATCATGTTTTTCTTCATCGGCATTGCGTGGGGACAGGTTCCCGTTGATCCGCGGAGGCTGACGCGCAAGCAGGATGCGCTGGTTTCGTTTGCCGGACCGTTCATGAATCTGATGCTTGCGGCGGGTGCGTGGCTTGCATGCATTTTCCTTCCGCGTTTTGTGGACGCCGGTGTAATTCCGGAACTGCTGTTTCTCTATGTTTTTGTGCTCGGAATGTACAATATCGTGCTTTTTGTGATTAACATGCTTCCGATTCCAGGACTGGACGGATGGAGTGTTCTGAACCTGTTCTTCAACTTCGGTTCTGTCAAATCGGAGTTCGTCAAAGGTTCGATGCTTTTCCTGATGCTCGGCGTGCTGGTCCTGTTCAATTACATCTTTTCCGCTGCGGAATGGGTTATGATCTTTGCTGTAAGTCTGGGTGTGTGATGGGGGAAATGGATGAACAGGCGCAGCGTCCCTGGAGTGTAACCGAGCTGAACGAAGCGGTTCGCGACCTGCTGGAAAATACGTTTCTGCCCGTGCGGGTTGCTGGAGAGATCAGCGGACTCACCGTTCACAGTTCGGGACATGTCTATCTGACTTTGAAAGATGAAAAATCGCAGATGCGGGCGATTTTCTTCAACGGAGCGGCGAAATGCCGTGCACTTGGTCTTGAGAACGGAAGCCAGGTGGAAGCGACGGGAAAGATTTCATTTTATGCTCCGCGCGGCGAATGCCAGCTGACTCTGCGCGACCTGAAACCGCTCGGTACCGGATCGCTTCAGGAACAGTTTGAAGCGATGAAGAAGCGTCTTGCGGCGGAAGGGCTTTTCGATCCCGCCCGCAAGAAGCGTCTGCCGTTCGTTCCGCGATGTATCGGCATCATCACTTCGCCCGACGGAGCGGCAGTGAAGGATTTCATCAAAGTTGCGCTTCAGCGGTTTCCGCCTCTGCGCATCCGCATTTTCCCCGCGCCCGTGCAGGGGAAGGGGGCGGAAATGTATTTGGCGCAGGGGGTCGATTTTTTCAACCGCTACCGCTGTGCAGACGTCCTGCTGATTACGCGCGGCGGCGGAAGCATGGAAGATCTCTGGTGTTTCAACGAGGAAGTCCTTGCGCGCGCGGTTGCTGCAAGCCGTCTGCCGGTGGTGAGTGCAGTCGGACACGAAATCGACACGACCATCTGCGATTTGGTTGCGGATCTGCGCGTTCCGACTCCGACTGCTGCGGCGGAGGCGCTTCTTCCGGACTATCATGCGCTTTGCGAGGATGTGGAATCTTCGGTGCGGCGTCTGGGTAATTCGACGGAGCTTTCCTGGCAGCGCGCAAAAGCCGCGCTTGACCGTCTGCTTTCCGCAAAAGCGATGATGCGTCCGGCGCAGATGCTTCAGGAGCGGATGCAGACGATTGACTATATCGTGCGCGACATGGAGAATCTGCTTTTGCGTTCCGCCCGCGATAACGAAGTCCGGCTGGAGCACTTGAACGAGAAACTTGAAGCGCTGAGTCCGGCGCGCATTCTGGAACGCGGCTATTCCGTTCTTCTTGATCCTGCGGGGAAAGCGGTTGTTTCTCCCGCACAGATTCCGGAGGGAACGGAGCTTACGGCTGTTCTTGCACAGGGACGCGCCGCGCTTGTCAGCAAGGGCGAAAAAAAATAACCGCTGCATCCGGACAGCAAAAAGGCTGCCGCAACGACAGCCTTTTCACTTTGCCCTGTATGTTTGAATCAGACAACCAGCAGTTCCGTCTCTTTATCAAAGAGGTGTGCGGTTGAGAGAGAAACAGCGAGATCAACTTCCTGACCGATGATCGCATGGCGGTGAGCGTCAATACGGGCGATGCAGGAGGATTTGTCTCCGGTATCGAGATAGAGATATGTTTCGGCTCCCATCGGCTCCATGACTTCGACTTTCGCCTTGATTCGCGGAGAGTTGGGATCGAGTTCCGCGCGTTCGGAACCGATTTCCTCGGGACGGACGCCAAAAACGATATCCTTGTTGACATAGGCTTCCGTTTTCGCGTACCACTCTTTCGGAAGGGGGATGGAGATGGTCGCAGTCTTGAAGAAGAGCTTGCCGTCCTCTTTTTCGATGTGGCCGTTGAAGAAGTTCATCGGCGGGGTTCCGATAAATCCGGCGACGAAGATGTTCGCGGGGGTGTCGTAGATATGCAGAGGTGTGTCAACCTGCTGAACGATACCGTCCTTCATGACGCAGATGCGGTCGCCCATGGTCATCGCCTCGATCTGGTCGTGTGTGACGTAGATCATGGTTGTTTCGAGGCGGGTGTGGAGCTTGGAGATTTCCGTACGCATCTGGACGCGCATCTTGGCGTCGAGGTTGGAGAGCGGTTCGTCGAAGAGGAAGACTTCGGGTTTGCGGACGATTGCGCGGCCGACGGCGACGCGCTGGCGCTGACCGCCGGAGAGCGCTTTGGGGCGCCGCTGGAGGTAATCGTGAATGCCGAGAATATCGGCGGCTTCGTTCACGCGTTTGTCAATATCCGCTTTCGGAAGTTTGCGGAGCTTGAGACCGAATGCGAGGTTGTCGTAGACGGTCATGTGTGGATAGAGTGCATAGTTCTGGAAGACCATTGCGATGTCGCGGTCTTTCGGAGGCACGTTGTTGACGACGCGGTTTCCGATGTTGATGGTTCCGCTGCTGATTTCCTCGAGACCGGCGATCATGCGGAGAGTGGTGGATTTGCCGCATCCGGAGGGACCGACGAGCACCATGAACTCCCTGTCTTTGATTTCGAGGTCGACGTGTTTGACGGCGAGCACGCCGCCATCGTACATTTTGCAGACATCCTTGAGGATTACCTCTGCCATTTTCTGTTTCTCCTTGTGTAACAAAAAAATTAAAACAAACTGTCGCGGGATTCTGACTTCAGCCGCAGTACGGGCAGCAGCGGAGCCTATATCCAACGATTCATCAATTAGGTTCTGCAATATATGCCTGTTTTTTTGAAAAATCCAGTGCGGAAAACGAAAAAAATGGAATTTTTTCTTCCGCTGTTGTTTTTTCATTAATTTTTCTGGTATTTCCGCGTATATCTGCTATATTACAGGTGAAAAGTTCTAACAGGAGAAGGATATGAAACGCATTTCATGGAACGATCCCGATGCGGCGGCTGAACTGAACGCGCTCTACAACCGTCCGGCATGCCCGCGCGAAGTCGAAAAATCCATCGCGGAAATCGTGGCGAATGTCAGAGCAAACGGAGATGACGCCGTCTGCGAATATCTCGCCCGTTTCGACAAAGTCACGCTTTCCCCCGCTCAGTTTGTTGTTTCCGCGGAAGAGTATACGGAAGCGGAACAGGCGGTCGACGAGACAGCAAAGGCTTCTATTGCGACCGCAATCGCTCACGTCACCGCTTTTGCGGAACAGGCAAAACCGCACGATCATTCCTTCTCGCCGCGTCCGGGGGTTACTCTCGGTGAACGCTTCATTCCGATGGAGCGTGTCGGCTGCTACATTCCCGGAGGAACGGCTCCGCTCGTTTCGACGGTTATCCACACGGTCGCCATTGCGAAAGCCGCGGGCGTTCGGGAGATCGTCGCTACAACTCCGGTGATGAAGAACGGCAAAGTCAACCCCGCAACGCTCTATGCTCTGAAACAGGCGGGGGCAACAGAGGTTTGGAAGCTCGGCGGCGCATACGCCATTGCCGCGCTTGCATACGGAACGGAAACACTGCGCAAAGTCGATAAGATCGTTGGTCCCGGAAACGCATATGTCGCGGCCGCGAAGAAACTTGTTTACGGTTCTGTCGCCATTGACATGGTGGCCGGACCTTCCGAGATTATGATTATCGCCGACCGCTCGACGAATCCCGCTTTTGCCGCGGCCGACATGCTGTCGCAGGCGGAACACGGGAGCGGACTCGAACAGTCGGTGATTGTTGCGGATTCCAAAGAGTTTCTGGACGCCGTGGAAGCGGAACTGAAACGCCAGTCGGTTACGCTCCCGCGTATTGCGACGGTCAACCGCGTGCTCGAAAACGGCACGTTCATGATCGAAGCCAAAGACATGCTGGAAGCCGCGGAGATCGCAAGCGGTTATGCTCCGGAACATCTGGAAGTGATGTGCGAGAATCCGCGCGCACTCCTGCCGCACATCAAAGCCGCGGGCGCGATCTTCCTCGGGCAGTGGACTCCGGAGCCCGCGGGCGATTTCACTGCCGGACCGAGCCATGTTCTCCCGACCGCCGGAACAGCAAAGTTCTTCCACGGGCTTTCCACCGCCGATTTCATGCGCCGGAGCAGTCTGCTTGAGTATTCGGAGGAGGCATTGATGAAAGAGGTTTCCGCCATTGAATGTTTTGCTTCGCTGGAAGGTCTTGCTGCACACGGCAGAAGCGCATCCATCCGGAGGGACAGCAAAAAATGAAAGTTCCGAATGTTCGTCCCGTCATTGCAAAGCTGACCGGTTACGTTCCCGGCGAACAGCCGAAGTGGAACCGGATCATCAAACTGAACACCAATGAAAATCCATATCCGCCGACACCGCGTCTGAAGCATGTGCTGACGGATTCCGCGATTGAGAAGCTACGTCTTTATCCCGATCCGGTTGCCCAGGCGCTCCGTGAGGAGATCGCCGCGTTCCACGGTGTTTCACCGGATCAGGTGATTGCCGCGAACGGCTCGGATGATGTCCTGACGATTCTCGCCCGCTGTTTTCTGGATGAGACGCACCCGCTTGCGATGCCCGTCCCGACCTATTCGCTTTACAGAACTTTGGCGGAACTTCAGAATGCGCCTGTGATTACAGTTCCGCTGAAGAAAGAGGAGAACTTCGCTTTTCCGGAGGATTTCGCACAGAGAATTCAGGGGGCGTCGATCGTGATGATTGCGCGCCCGAATGCACCGACCGGCAATTCGTACCCGCTGGAACTGATGGAGAAGCTCTGTTCGGATTTTTCCGGCGCGGTGCTTTTCGATGAAGCGTATGCCGATTTTGCGGACGACAATTGCGATGCGTTTCTGAAGAAATATCCGAATGTCATTATTTCGCGCACCTTTTCGAAAAGCCGTTCGCTGGCGGGCATTCGTTTCGGTTATGCTCTTGCCCGGCCGGAAATCATTGCGGAAATGATGAAGGTGAAGGATTCGTACAACGTCAACGGTCTGACCCAGCTTTTTGCTTTGGAGTCATTCCGCGACAAAGAGTATCTCGCGGAGACTTCGGCGAAGGTGCGGGCGACACGGGATGAATACCGCGTGAAACTGGAGTCGCTCGGTTTCCGGGTGATTCCTTCGCAGACCAACTTCCTTTTTGCCGCTCCGCCGAGCCGCGACGGCAAAGGATTCTTTGAGTTTCTGCGGACGAAGCAGATTCTTGTCCGTTATTTCCCCGGAGAGATGACTGGTGAATTTGTACGCATCACCATCGGGCTCCCCGAGGATATGGCATTCCTCCTGGAATGTGCGGAAGAGTTCTGTAAAAAATAAAAAAGAGCGCGGAGAGAACCGGATTCTCTCCGCGCCGTATATTATCCGCGCAGAATTGCCCCGCAGACGGAACCGCCGGTTCCGCCGGAGCGGAGGCGTCCGAATGCGCTGATCCATTCCAGCGCTTCTTTGGCGATTCCGAACTCGGATTCGCCTGAGCCGACACTGACCGAAAGCCCGCCCATCGAAGCGGATTTCACGCCGGAACGTCCCAGCTTCCGGAACTTTTTCCTTTGCGGATCGTACATGGCGAAGGCCTGTTCACAGACCGCATGTTTCACAACGTCCGGGATTGCCGTTTCGGAAACCGGCAGTCCGTCGGCGTCGAAAACTCCGCATCGGGGCCAGCGGAGCGTCTGGTCCGGTTTTGCGGGAGTTCCCTTCCAGATGATGCGGGCGTCAAGCAGTTCCCCCGCGCGTGTTAAGGCGCTGATCTTTTCCGGTTCGGAAAGGTCGAACCAGAAAAGCGTTTCCTCTCTGCCGGCTGCGAACGAATCCGCTTCTTCAGGCGAGACATAGAGCAGTTTTGAACTCATTAAACACCTCATTTGCGGGATCGGACGGCGGTATGATCCGGTCCCGTGTGTTTCAGCTGTTTCAGCCGATTTTACGGACGAGTCCGACCATGATCTTTCCGGTTGAGAGATCGGAATCGGCGGTGATGCTGATTTTCTTCCAGAAGGGAACTGTGGAGACCGGAGCGAAGCGGAAAAGTTCGGTTCCGGCGGCGAGCGTCTTGTCGGTTGCTGTGCAGAGAACGGCGTATTCGCTGAATGTGCCGTTTTTCGTTTCGGAGGCAAGAAGTTTGACCGTCAGCTTTTTGCCGGAAGCGACGGTTGCGGCTTTTGTGACCGTGCCGACGATTTCGAGTCCGAGCGCGCTTCCGCTGCAGAGAAACGGGTCGGATGTGAGCGTGGTCGCATTCGGAAGCGCGGCGTCGAGGACGGGCGAGTCATGAAGTTCAGACGAGATCGCTTTGGAAAAACTCATGTTGCATTCCTTTCAGGGTCAGAGAGAAACGGCGGTTTCGGTGCCGTTGTCGAAATTGAAACTTGTGATGATCGGAACTCCGTTCCAGGCGTCGATCTGCGTGGAGAAGCCGTTTCCGGAAACAAGCGTCATATGTTCGAGCTTGCAGGTGGTTCCGAGGTATGCCTTGACCGCGGGATGGCAGAAAATGAAGGTGTTCTGACCGGCGCGGGCGTCAATGAGCAGTTTGTCCATCTGACGCATGGTGGGGAAGGTGCGGGCGGAGGAAGAGTCGGAGTCAATGTCGCAGTTGACAATGGCGCTGACGTAATCGGGATTTGCAAGCTGAACACCGAAGTAGGTCTTCAGACGCATTCCGTAGACGAGGCGTCCTTCCGCATTTTTGTAGAGTTCGCCGCCGGCGATCGGGGTGAGATCGAAGGTTTTGCCGTTGCCGAATCCTGCGGGATCGTAGACGCCGGTGATTTCACCGGGGACGTAATGAACGCAGAGAATCGAATAGTTTTTGGTTCCGGTTCCGCCGGCGGACTGTACATTCCCGTTGCGGATGGCGAAGGCGCGGAAGTTGTCGTAAAGCAGACTGCGTTCCGCGGACATGCCGGTTTTGCGGAGAACGGGCGTTGCTTTTTTCGCGAAGTAGGAGACGGGGCCGCCGAGCTTGCGTGCGGTGTCTTCGCCGACTTCCATTTCACCGCCGATGATGGAGAGATCGGTCTGTCTGAGCTCTGATTCCGCGCTGACTTTCGGCAGCGGAGCGTCGAGGTCGACAAGGTCGCCGCCGGTGACGTCCTTCATGGATTCATAGATGTTCCAGAGTCCGTGGGAAGAAGGTTCCATCGGGAGGTCGCGGAGGATCGGAGCTTCGCAGGTGATGGCGTCGACGACTGCGCGCTGGGATTTGTCGGGACCGAGGGCGATTTCATAGAGAGATGCTGTCATAATGATAACTCCTTATCTGTGGTTGTTCCAGGATTCGGCGATGAGTTCCGCCATCGTGTTTTGTGCGGCGGCGCGGGCTGCATACGGGAAGAGGTTCTGCCGGACGCCGGCGGAGCGGGAGGGCGCGAGCCAGTGCGGAGATTCCCGGAGCTGTTTTTCCAGCCATTCCGCAACTCCGACACGCCCGTTTTCCGGTTTGCCGCGGACGGTTCCGTCTTCGCCCGTTTCAAAGATGGAGGCGCGGGCGAGAACATCGGGGAGGGCTTCGGCGCGGACGCCCATTTTGAGCGCGGTTTCGCGGAGCGCGTTCTTGATCCGTTCCGCCTGAATCGCGGAGTCTCGGGTCGCTAGTTTTGCTTTCAGATCGGCGAATTCATCGAAGAGCGAATCGACGCGGTCGGGCTGAATGCCGTTCTTTTCGCAGAGAGCGCGGAGATGTTCCGCTTCCGCAAGCTGCTGTTCCATTGAGGAACGGAGCTGCTGGAAATCCTGCGCGGTTTTGAGTCCCTCGATGCCTGTGAGAGTCCAGACTCCGGGGGAGGTTTCCGAATAGAGTTCCCGGAATTTTTCCGGAACCTCGGCGATGTCGTGAAAAACTGTTTTCAACGCCATGCTTTTCTCCTGTTTTACGGATCCGTCACCATGACGCATCCGAAACAGATTTTCCTTGTCAACCGATTTTCATTCAGCGGAAAACTTGCCGGAGTCCTTTGTTCGGTTGACATTTCCTGCACCGGAAACCTCAAAAAAGGAGATTCCAGATGAAAACAGTCATTTACTGCAATGTCACGACGGGCGAGGTGTTCGACGCCGACGGCAGCCCGCGCTCTCTCAACAATCCCTTTACAGTCGCTTACGGCGAACGGCGTGTGTTTGAATGGCATCTTGTCACGGCCGTTTCCGGCTCTTCACCCGCAAACTGGACGCCGCTCACGGAGTTTGAGTATACGCCGAGCATTGCATCGCTTGCCGCGGACGACACCTACATCAGTGCCTATCCGGGACGTTTTGTCTCCTGTGAAAACAGTGTTGTCCAGCTGGAACTGGATGCGGATGATGCCGTGATTCCCGCCAAAGGCGAATTGCGGCTGACGAAAACGGACGGTTCGCTTCAGGTGGTCGGCTACACTGCCGTAACGTCCTGCGACGGGGGATATAAATTCCATGCGGGTGAAACACTTGCGGCTTCTGATTATCTTGCCGGAGGAGCCGCGGATCTGCTGAAACAGCCGATGGCGAAGACAAGCTCCTGTCTGCCCGGTTCGATTCCTGCACGCGGTATTTTCCAGTTCTCCCTGGCGTTTCGTTCGGAGAAGCTGAAGAAACTTTTTGAGTATGCGGATGTGGAACGGATTGCGACGCGCGGACTTGAGCTGCGTCTTGCGGGACTGGATGCATCCTCGCAGCGCGTGGAACTTGTCCGTGCGGTTGTGCCGCTGACGGTCCTCGGCGTGCTGGATCAGAGCACACTTGCGGAGACGGTTCCGGCAACGGAGCTCAATGCGTACCAGACATGGACCCTTGCGCAGCTTGCCGCAGGAATTGAAACTTCATTTTCGGCGGACGGCAGTGTCTGGTCCGCATCTTCCGCGAATGCAAAATGGGTGCGGCTGCGTCCGGCGAATGTCGCAAATGCGGCATGGAGTACTCCGGTTCCGCTGCCGCATCCGGAGACTGTGGAATATTCGTTTACGATCACTTCGGGGAATACGGCGGCGGAGTATGTGATTCTATACACGGAATTGAATGTTTCAAAGCCGTTTGTTTTTTCGCTTTTCCAGCGGCAGAGTGACAATTCGGAGCTGAATATAACACACAGTTCCGGTCTTCAGATTTTCTGCACGGCATCTGCGGTGCGGCTGGTCTGGAGTTCCGCGATTCCGGAGGGAACGTATATTCTGCGCGGATAAATGAAACGCGGGCGGCTGTTCTTGCTGAGCGGCCGCCCGCGTGTTTGTATGCATTTTAAGGCCGGGGACTTATGCTTCTTCTGTGATTCGGCGGATGACCTCGGCGGCGCAGTGACAGCCGAAAACGGTCGGCATGTAAGAGATCGTGCCTAAAACGGAACGTTTGTTGCTGTTCATCGTTTCCGGATCGTAAACGGCGGTTTTGATGGGCGGCTCCGTCGAAAACACTGCGCGGCAGCCCGTACCTTTGAGTCCGAGACGGTGCAGGTGCTGGCGGACCGCTTTCGCAAGAGAACAGTTGAAGGTCTTTTCGAGGTCGACGCAACGGACGCACTCCGGATTTCTGCGCGCGCCGGACCCCATGGAGGAGACAATCTTCAGATTGCGTTTCAGACAGCCCGCAATCAGGTGAACCTTCGGAGCGAGCGTGTCGATTGCATCCAGAACGCAATCGAAACGGGCGGAATCCAGAAGGGACTGAAGCGTTTCATCTTTCAGAAATTCATTGCGGACATGGAGTTTCAACCCCGGGTTGATTGTGAGAAGGCGTTCCGCCATTGCTTCCGCTTTGGAGCGGCCGGAGGTCAGAGTCGTCGCAATAATCTGACGGTTGCGGTTGGAATCTTCCACAATATCGCCATCGACAATCGTGAGTTCGCCGACGGCGGTACGGGCGAGCAGCTCCGTTGCAATTCCGCCGACTCCGCCGAGACCGACGCACAGGATGTGGGCCCGTTCAACCCGGTGCAGAGCCTCTTCGCCAAGAAGAAGCTCCGTCCGGCACTGCCAGCCTGTATTCATTTGCCGAAGACCCTCCGGTAGTTTTCGGCGAGCTGCTCTTTGAGTTCGTCGACTTCGCAGTCGCGGAGTTCCGCGGCGGCTTTGTAGATGTATTCAATGGGGAGGGTGCTCTCATCGGTTTCCAGAAAGAAGGATTCCGGTTCGAGTTCGCCGATTACGTCACGCGCCTTCGACTGCTCTTCTGTAATCGCTTCGCCGAAGGAGAGCAAAATATTGTGTTTCAGGAGCGACTCCGCCGTTTCAAGCGAGCTGCGGAAGCCGTGAACGATCCACGTCTGTTTCGGAGCGTACTGCTTTTTGATGCGGATGATCTCCTGCCAGCTGCGGACCGAGTGGACGACGACCGGGAGGTTGAAGCGGTGCGCAAGCTGAATCTGCGCGATGAAAACCTTTTCCTGGATTTCATGCGGGACAAGGGAAAACTTGTCAAGTCCGCATTCTCCGACTGCAATGACCGCTCCGGCGTTTTCCGTCAGTACGTCCTCCATGATTTTGAGGTCGCGCTCCAGAAACTCGGTGTCGATGTTTTTGGGATGAATGCCGATGGTGAAATGTGCGGGAAGTTCCTCCACTTCGCCCGATACATCGGGGAAGATGTTCTGAATCCGCATGACATCCGCGTCATCGGGGATGAATGAGTGTGTGTGAAAATCAATGTAAGACGGAGGCTTTTCTTCCGGCGTGTGATCTTCTTGAGACATCTTGGTTCCTTTATGTTAAGTTGCGCATTCTGGCGACAAATGAAGCATCGCAATCCGCGCTCATCGGGAGCGTGCGGAGCATTCCGCTGCACTCCGTTCCATCCGGCGCGCGGAATGGCTCCAGATGAAATTCGGGGTGACGGGAGAGAAAATCAAGGACGACTTTTTCGTCCTCCCGTTCGAACAGCGAACAGGTCGCATAGAGGAGGACGCCGCCCTTGCGGACACCTGCCGATGCATTTTCGAGAATTTGAGACTGGATAGCGGTCAACTCTTCCACTCGGGAAAGAGGCGTTGTCCAGCGTCCGTCGGGGTTGCGGCGCCAGCGTCCGGAGGAGGAGCAGGGGGCGTCGATGAGAACTCCGTCAAACTGTCCGGCTTTCGAACCGGTCGGACGTGTGCCGTCCCACTCCGCACAGCGGATGTTCGGGAAAGCGGCGCGTGCGGCGCGGCGCTTGAGATCTTCGAGTTTGTAGGCGCGGATATCGGTGGCATAAACGGTTCCGCGGCGCTGCATCATATCGGCGAGCTGAAGCGATTTTCCGCCGCCGCCCGCACAGACATCCCACCAGGATTCACCGGGCTGCGCCATACATGCGCGTCCGATGCACTGAGACGAGAAATCCTGAATTTCAAACTTGCCCGCGAGAAATTCGGGCGTGTTGTAGAGACTGCCGCGCGCATCAGCAATTTTCAGTGAATTCGGTGAAAAGGGGAGCTGTTCCGCGGCAAAACCGCTGTGGTTCAGATCCGCAATCAAAGCTGAGACGTTTGGCGTCTGGGCGCGGAGCCACATCGGCGGACGTTTCTGCATGCAGAGCGGAAGTGTATCATTTTTCCGGAGCGGTTCCGGCAGCTCATCCTTGAACCAGGCAGGAAAAAGGTTCCATGCATCGGGCGGTTGTGGAATTGAAAGCAGCACGGCAAAACGTTCCCCGGGAGTCGGACGGGAAAGTGCGCGGGTCCAGAGTTCCGGTGCAATTCCGGCTTCGGCGGCCCAGCAGAAAGCGGCGTCGGGTGCGGAGCCTTCGGCCGCGCATGCGGCGGCAAGCGCAAGCGGAAGATTCGCTTCGATTCCGGCGGCGCGGATCCAGCCGAGCCAGCGGAATGCGGCAAACAGCGTATTGGATATGAAGCGGCGGTCGCGGGATCCGATCCGTTTTTCACGGCGGAACTTCGCTGCGGCAAAGCGGTCGGCGGTGTCTCCGTTCGAGAGAACCGCATCAAGTGCTTCCCTGACGAACGCGAGACAGAAGTTAGCCTGCGCCCGGGCGATTCCGCCGTTTTTCGTGGTACTCATACAGTGGATGGTGCTCCGTCAGGACTTTTTCGGCTTCAGAATCACGGCTCCGAGCCACGGGAGGCGCAGAGTGATGTGCTGGGACTGTCCATGATACAGCCCGTCCTGCGTGTGCATGATGCAGGAATTCAGAAGGTTCGTTCCGCCGTATTCGGAACGATCGGTGTTGAAAACTTCCTCCCATTCGCCGGGGAGGGGAACTCCGGTCACATAGTTGTCGCGGACAACCGGTGTGAGATTCAGAATGATGACAACCGGGTTTTCGTGCGCATCGTCCCAGCGGATGAAGGAGACGATGGACTGGCGGTAGTCGCCGCCGTCAAGCCACTGGAAACCGTCGGGTGAGAAGTCATTATTCCAGAGCGAGGGGGTTGCCTTGTAGAACTTGTTGAGGGCGCGAACCATTGTCTGCATGGCTTTGTGCTGGGGATAATCAAGCAGGAACCAGTCGAGCGGAGCTTTTTCATTCCACTCGATCCATTGAGCAAACTCGCCGCCCATGAAGAGCAGTTTTTTGCCCGGGTGCATCGTCATGTAGGCATAAAGTGCGCGGAGGTTTGCAAACTTCTGCTGATAATCGCCCGGCATTTTGTTGAGAAGCGAGCGCTTGCCGTGAACGACTTCATCGTGACTCAGCGGAAGAATGAAATTTTCCGAGAACGCATAGAGCAGGGAGAAGGTCAGCTTGCCGTGATTGTAGCTGCGGTAGATGGGGTCGAGCTCCATATATTCGAGCGTGTCGTGCATCCAGCCCATGTTCCACTTGAAGGTGAAGCCGAGTCCGCCGAGATAGGTCGGCTTGGAAACACCGGGCCAGGATGTCGATTCTTCGGCGATCATCGCAATGCCGGGGTGCAGTTCATGCGCAAGTTCGTTGAGACGTTTCAGGAATGCGACTGCTTCGAGGTTTTCATTGCCGCCGTATTTGTTCGGGATCCACTGTCCGGCTTCGCGGGAGTAGTCAAGATAGAGCATCGAGGCGACGGCGTCGACGCGGAGACCGTCCACGTGGAAGCGGTCGAGCCAGTAGAGTGCGCTGCCGAGCAGGAAGCCTTTGACTTCGTTTCTGCCGAAATTGAAGATGTATGTCCCCCAGTCTTTCTGCTCACCCTGACGGGGGTCGGCGTGTTCATAAAGAGCGGTGCCGTCAAAGCGTCCGAGCGAGAAGGCGTCTTTCGGGAAATGAGCGGGAACCCAGTCGAGAATGACGCCGATGCCGAGTTCGTGCATGTGGTTGATGAAGTACGCGAAGTCTTCAGGGGTGCCGAAGCGGGCGGTGGGGGCGTAGAAACCGGAGACCTGATATCCCCAGGACTGGTCGAGCGGGTGTTCGCAGATCGGCAGGAGTTCCACGTGAGTGTAGCCCATGTCGACGACGTACTTGCCGAGGGCGTCAGCGAGCTGACGGTAATTGTTGAAGTCATCTTCTCCGG
This sequence comes from Lentisphaeria bacterium UBA4640, assembly GCA_002405835.1. Classification (GTDB taxonomy): domain Bacteria; phylum Verrucomicrobiota; class Lentisphaeria; order Victivallales; family UBA1829; genus UBA1829. The sequence goes on from DHMO01000045.1 coordinate 117,736, forward strand.
TCATGGGCGTTGTGCCGGGCCCCTGCCAGGAACCGAGATGAACTTCATAAATGTTCATCGGGGACTTCTGGATATTGTTTTTTGCGCGGTTTTCGAGCCACGCGGAATCTGTCCAGGCGAACGGTTCGGGATCGGCGACGATTCCGGCGTTTGAGGGACGCATTTCGGTGCGCCACGCATAGGGATCGAGTTTGGTGAAGACATCGCCGTTTTTGGCGCGGATTTCATATTTGTAGACTTCACCGGGCTGAATTCCGGGGAGGAAAAGCTCCCAGACGCCGGAGTTGCCGAGCAGACGCATCGGCTCGCGGCGCCCGTCCCAGCAGTTGAAGTTGCCGACAACGGAGACGCGGTCGGCGTTCGGCGCCCAAACGGTGAAGCGGACGCCGCGCGTGCCGTCGACCGTGATGCAGTGCGCGCCCATCATCTCGTAGACCTTGTGGTGCTCGCCGGAGTTGAATAGATAGACGTCCATCTCACCGACAGCGGGGAGGAAGGAATAGGGATCACGTGCGCGGAAAGAGGTCCCGTTGGGGAACTGTTTTTCCACTTCATAACGGAAGAATTTGCGGACGGGAAATTCCGCCGCAAAGAGTCCATCGGGGTGAATTTTTTTCAGGACGGCGGTTGTCCGGGAGTTTTCACCGAAAACCTTGACGGATTCCGCCATGGGGTCGAAAACACGGACGATAACATTTCCGCCGGGCGCGGTGTGCATGCCGAGCACGGAGTGCGGATCGGTCATGCGTCCTTCCAGCAGAGAACGGAGCTTTCCGGGCTCCGGAATCAGAGAATCTGTTTTCTTTTTAGCCGCCATCCTGCACCTCCGGAGATCAGGGATCAACGATCGCGAACATCATGTTCATATTTGCGATGCGCTCGCCGTCGACGGTGATGAAGCCTTCGCCTTTTCCGAACTTGGATTTCGTTTCGGGAATATCGACTTCCAGAACGAGCTGGTCGCCGGGGAGAATGGGCTTCAGGTATTCCGCATGGTCGATCGCCATGAAGTATGCGAGCTTGCCTTTGTTCTTTTCGTTCGAAAGCATGATGATGGCGCCGGCCTGCGCGAGAATTTCGGGCTGGACGGTTCCGGTCAGGACGGAATAGCCGTCGGTATAGCGGCGGAGAGCGGGCTCTTCTGCGGTGATGTTTTTGACGGCGGTGACATGGGGCCCTTCAATCTTGGAGACATAGTCGACGAAGAGGAAGGGGTAGCGGTGCGGGATGAGGGCGGCGATCTTCTCGACGTCCATCGGGCTTTCAGCGCACTTGTCGAATTCGTTGAAAGAGGGCATTGCGGGCTGGACTCTTTCGCGGACACCGAAGGTTATCTGAGCCTGGGCGGTTAGACCGGACTTGTTGGTTGCTGTTGCGGAAAGAGTGACGGTGTCGGAGGTTTCCGCGATGATTTCCGCTTCGAGCATGATTCTGTCGCCGGGATTGTTCGGGCGGCGGAATTTGACTTTGTTCAGTTCCTTGATGTAGATATCGCCTTCGCGGTTCGGGTCAAGACGCTTCCAGACGGCGAGTTCAGCGAGCTGCGCCATGGATTCGACCTGGAGGACGCCGGGGACGATCGGGTGGTGGGGGAAGTGTCCCTGGAAATACCACTCATTCATGGTGACGCTCTTGAGACCGACAACCTTTTTGGGGTCGTCGAGGCAGGCGCGGTCGAGAAGCAGCATCCGGTCATTGTAGGGAAGCTGTTTCAGAATTTGATTGTGTGTCAGAATTTCAGCCATCGGTGGTATCCTTTCATGAATTTTGATGATTCGCTGCGTATTGAGCCAGCATTTCGCCCGCGAGTTTGACGTGGGTGGGGTGACCCGCCCGGATCGCGGTGACTTTGGCGCGAACCCTCATGCCGGTCAGATAAATGTCGCCTACGAGGTCCATCATTTTGTGGCGGGCGAATTCCTCCTTGTGACGCATACCGTCTTTGGAGATGATTGCGCCGTCATGCATGATGACCGCGTTGTCGAGACTTCCGCCTTTGACGAGCCCGGCGGCGAGAAGCTGGGCGAGTTCGCCGTAGATGCAGAAGGTCCGGGAGTCGGAAAGTTCCCGTCCGAACGATTCCGGTGTGACGATGCAGGAGAAATCCTGTTTGTCAAGCGGAGTTGCTCCGTATTCGACATGGCAGATGATTTCAAAGTTGTCCGCCGGTTCGAGCAGAAGATGACTGTTGCCGGCGTCGACGGTGATCGGTGCGCTGGCGGTCCAGTATTTCGCGGGGGCGGAGAGCTGCTGAAGCCCGGCTTCCTGAATGCCGTCAAAGTAAGCCTTTGCGGAACCGTCGGCGATCGGCGGCTCCGGTCCGTCCATTTCGACAATGGCGTTGTCGACCTGCGAGGCGTGCAGAGACGCCATGATATGCTCAACCGTTACGACGAATGCGCCCGTCGTGCGGGAGGCGATAGTTGTTGCACGGCGTACGTCGATGACGTTTCCGGCGACTGCCTGCACTTCGGGTTTTCCCGGCATATCGACGCGGCGGAAGACGATGCCCGTGTTTTCGGGGGCGGGGAGAATCCGCAGTGTCGCCCGGACTCCTGTATGGAGCGTGATTCCGGAGACGGTCACTTCTTTTTTAACAGTGTTCTGATAGTCCATTTCAGTTTTATGCGCCCTTGTTAATAAAAATTCCAATCAATGGGAAATTTAGCGCCAAAACCTGCGATATTCAAGTTTTCTGTTCAATTTTATTCTGTTTTTCTTTAAAAAACAGGTCTGCAGAGCTTTTTCAAGGCTCTGCGGACCTGAAAATTGAACTTTTTCAGTCACATCCGAAGCGGAGGAAGCAGTATTCGCTGTTCCAGTCGGGTGCGCCGTTGGGACAGAAAACTCCGGGATCCTTGTAGAAGGAGGCCGGGCCGACGCCGAAGAGTTCGCCTTCTTCCTTATGGAAGGGGCCGAGCATGTTGCGCAGTGAATTCACCAGTGTGATCCGCAGGGTGTTCGCACCGGCTTTCAGAACTCCGTCAGGAATATCCAGCGAATAATCCGGGCGGCGGATGGAGCCGAGTTTTGTCCCGTTCAGTTCGAGTTTCGCGATGTTCGCGAAGACATGACTGAATGCGATGCGGCAGGGCTCGTTTTCTTTTCCGGCTTCCACGTTGACTGTCTGTTCGAGTGTGATTTTGCCGGCGAAGAAGGGGAAGCCAAACTGTTCGAGATGACGGATATCCGCCGTTTCCGGCTGAGCTTCGAGCGTGAACGGTCCGGCGCAGCGTTCGCCGTTGCGTTCCAGATCGCGGAAGGTGGCTTGGGCTGCAACGCCGAATCTGCCGCAGATGTAAACGGCTTCGATTTCCGAATCGAACGCGAGTTTGTTCTTTTCCGATTCGAACACGCGTGACGCCGCGATGCCTTTGTAGGTTTCCGGCGGCTGATGGAAGGTCGTGCGCAGACGGATCACATTTCTGCCCTTGACAACGGCGTCTCCGATGGCAATGCGTTCAAACGCCTTGTCGGCGAAGAAACCTTCCGGCTTGTTGGAGACAGATTTGCCGTTGACGCTGATTTCGTAGCGTTCCGGACGCTCGATGAGGAGTGTGAGCGGAGTTCCGGCGGGGAAGGTTTCGCCGACGGTGAATTCATACGTCAGAACGGTGTCCACATCGCGCTCATAGGTCAGGAGTTTGTCCTGGACGGAGAGAACGTATTCATGATCGGAAATTTTTTCGCCGTCCGCTTCGTAACCGCAGTAATCCAGAGTCAGCAAGTTTTCGGATGCTTCCGCAATGCGGTATTCCGGCTTGAGAGCGAGCGATTTTTCCGGATGAATCACGGGTTTCGCGGATTCGATTTCTGTGTCGCGCGCCAGCAGCATGAATGCTCCGGCGGGTTCGAAACGGTGCGGAACTTTGAGCCCTTGAGCCGTTTTTTCGAAGTGGACCGGAACAATTTTTCCTGTTTCGGGATCAAATGCCTCCACACCTGCGGCATCGAGATAAAGTTCTGTTTCGAAAGATTCGAAACGTTCGATGTTGACGTAGTAGTAGAGACGCGCGGGCTTGCCGTCGAGATTGGTGAAATAGCGGCGGGCAACATGGATTTTCTTTGCCTGGCAGTCCGGATCGGTGATTTGATCCGCGGCGGTTCCCTTGAGCGGAACGGCGATGGGATCGGCGAGCTTTGCGGCTTCGCGGATCATCGCTTCGGAGGAATCGAACCACTGAATCTGCTTGAGGAGCGGGAGGTCGTCCGCGAGTTCTCCGCCAAGATAGAAATGCGGATCCAAATCGTTCTGCACGCCAAGGATTTTTCCGCCCTGGCGGACGAATTCCGCGAGGAGTTCCGCCTGTTTCGGGGAGAGGTTTATGAGTTTCGGCAGGAGAACGAGCGAGTAGCTCTGCTTGCCGATGACGAGGCGTCCGTTCTGCACGGAGCCGTAGAGTTCCATGAGAGTTTCATCGCCGTAGTGATGGTTGATGTGCGCGGCTTCAAGTTCCCTGCTGAGGTTCTCGAAGTTGGCGGAATAGAGCATGTAATGATCGGTCGCTTCACGCGTTTGATCGTGGAAGATGTGCGCGGTTGTGATGCCGTGCAGGAGCAGGACATTGGTGCGGATTTCTCCGTTTGCGAGCATGACGCCGACACGGGAGAAAGCATCGTTGAACGGACGGTAGTGTTCCCACCACGGCTGGTGAATGAAGAGAGAGGCGGGATAGTCGCGTTTGCGGATTCCGCGGAGGGAGTAGCCCTCCAGATGCTGGCAGAGCAGGTTGATGCCGTGTACGGTCTGCCACTGATAAAGCCACTTCAGGTCGGCGAAATCGACCGCCCATCCGCAAAGTGCGAACGTTTCGGAGAGAATCTGATTGAGTCCCGTCTGAGCCGCCGCGCTGGCGAGCTGAAGCGTGGTTGCGACGGAAACCGTGCCGCGTCCGAGTGCATCCATGCCGGGAATGTGGAAATACTGGTACATCGGCATGACGGCGCCGTTGCTGGTGAGCTGGGATGCGTAGTTGTCTTCGCAGACCATGTGACCTGTGAGTTTCCAGCCGTGAGCAGTGCACCAGTCATGGATCGGTTTCATGAAATTGTTCATGAACAGGCGTGTTGTGAGGCGCCAGAAACGCCAGCGTGTGCGTTCGAACCGGTCGGTTTTGAAGAAGAGTGCGGGGAGAACATCGAGCAGTTCTTCGGCATAGGCGGCGCGGTATTCGCTTTCGTAAATGAACGACCACGGAATGCCGTTGCGGGAGATCTGCGGCTCATCGGTGAAGAAGCCCTTCATCTCCCTGCGTTCAGATTCGGAGAGACGGTTGTAGTATTCCTGATGGGTGACTTCAAGGAATTTGTCCGTTACCTTGCGGTCGAGCGTGTCGACATAGTAGGGGTTGACATCGAAATAGAAGAGGAGAACTTCGCTCTGCGCCTTCGCCTCTTCTTCGGAAATGCGTTTGCAATCAAGGGAGTAAACCGCAATTTTATGATCCGCTTTGGCGAGATCCGCGGGGGAGACTTTGCGGCAGCGCAGATACTTCTGCTGATATTCGAGTCCGAGACCGTTGACGATTCCGCCGCCGAATCCGCTGGGCCAGCCGTTTTCATCGTAAGCCCACGGGTTCATGTCGCATTTTTCCGCTGCATGAATGGCGGCTTTGGTGACATCGAACCAGTCATCGGAGAGATAGTCGGTGAGGAGACCGCCGCGAGCATGCATGAAGAAGCCGCCGATTCCGGCGTCGTGCATCAGTTCGATCTGGCGGGCAAGCTCACCGGCTTCGAGCTTGTCGTTCCAGCTCCAGAACGGAACCGGACGGTAATCCTTGGTCGGATTTGCTGCGAGTTCTATGATATTCATGAAAAAATCCTTTGTTGAGTTGAAAACTTCAAAGGATAATATATCATGGAGGCGGAGCGAATCAACCCCGGATTCGGTGTTTCTTCAGATTTTTGCGGAAAATTTACGCCGCAATCCCTCGTAGACAGCCACGGCAACCGAGTTTGCAAGATTCAGACTGCGGTTGAAATTGCCGGGCATCGGGATGGTGTAGAAGTTTTCCGGATAACGGTCGTGATACTCCTGCGGCAGACCGTGTCCTTCGCTTCCGAAAACGAGAAACGCTCCGGGTTCCATCGGACAGTCCCAGTAGAGTTTTTTTGCTTTGGTGGAGAAAAAATAGAGCGGGGCGCCGTTCGCGGTTTTCAGCAGGTCGTTCCAGTCCGGGTGACGCTGAAAGTCCACGTGATGCCAGTAATCCATTCCGGCGCGGCGGACGTACTTGTCCTCCAGAGAAAACGAGATCGGTTCCACAAGGTGCAGACGGCATTCCGTGCAGCAGCAGATGCGTCCGATATTTCCCGTGTTCTGCGGAATTTCCGGAGCGACAAGCGTGACATGATAAAGCGGGTTTTCCATGAGAGTTCCTTCAGATGACGCGTCCGAGCGCGATTCCGGCGAATGCAGCGAGACAGCCGGTGATGTTTTGTCCGATCAGATTCAGCGCGGCTTTTCCCCATGCGCCGGAGAGCGCCAGGTTGACGCTTTCCAGCATGAATGTGGAGAAGGTCGTGAATGCGCCGAGAAAGCCGATCATCAGCACGGGCAGCCACGGAGCGAGCCCCGGCAGACGGTTCTTCGCAAGCGCGAAGAGGAGTCCGGCGAGAAACGCTCCGGCGATATTCACGGCGAATGTGCCGAACGGGAATGGAGCGGACCATGCCGATACCAGCTTGAGTCCGAGGTACCGGCAGAGGGTTCCGGCCATGCCTGCAAGCAGAATCAGCGGAATCAGCTTGAGCGCGGACATTTATTTTGCCTTCAGATGATAGAGGACGCTGGACGCGTTGCCGCGCAGGTCGGCGCTTGCGTTGATTCCGGCGTTCATGAAGGTGGCCCCGTGTGCGGTGAAATCGCGTCCTTTGAGTGTGTATTTGCGTTCCGGATCAAGTCCTGGAATGCGTATGCGGATCACCGGCGACTGCGAGCAGGGATCGTTGAGTTTGTGGACAACGGTCACAAGCGCCTCTTTCCGGTCGGCGGAGACCCAGCACCAGGCGGCGATGTTGCCGAGTCCGAATCCTTCGGTAATGCGGTGGAAGGTTCCTTCGCGGATCAGGTCGTTGTACTTGTGGTACTGCTTGACCTGCTCGCGGACCAGTTCGCTGTCTTCTTCGGAGAGCTTGGCGACGTCAAGTTCATAACCGAAGGTTCCGGCGAGCGCGATGTCGCCGCGGAACTTGAATGGCGTTGTGTTGCCGGTCTGGTGGTTCGGGCAGACGGAGACATGGGCGCCCATTGCGCTGCAGGGATAGAAGAGCGAGGTTCCGAGCTGAATCGGGATGCGCTCAATTGCATCGGTGTCGTCGCTGCACCAGATCTGCGGAACGTAGTAGAGCATGCCGGCGTCGAAGCGTCCGCCGCCGCCCGAACAGCCTTCGATGAGGAGGTTCGGGAACTCTTTGAGCAGACGTTCATGGAGGTCGTAGACGCCGAGGACGTAGCGGTGAGCGACTTCGCCCTGCTGTTCCGGCGGGAGAGCGGCGGAGTGGATTTCCGTGAGATTGCGGTTCATATCCCACTTGATGTACTCGATGTTCGCGGAATGCAGAATGCCGGAGATCGTTTCGAAGAGATAATCGACGACCTCTTTGCGGGACATGTCGAGAACCATCTGGGTGCGTCCGATGGAGCGGGGGGCGTCCGGAACGGAGAGAACCCAGTCGGGATGCGCTTTGCAGAGTTCACTGACTTCAGAGATCATTTCCGGCTCGAACCAGAGACCGAACTTCATGCCGAGTCTGTTGATTTTTTTGACGAGTTTGGAGAAATCGCCGAGTTTTTCGGTGTTGACAAACCAGTCGCCGAGAGAGGAACGGTCGTCGTTGCGCTTGCCGAACCAGCCGTCGTCGAGAACGAGCATTTCGATGCCGAGCTTGGATGCGGCTTTGGCAATGTCGTAAATCTTGTCATCGTTGAAATCGAAGTAGGTCGCTTCCCAGTTGTTGACGAGGATCGGGCGTTTGACGTGCTTCCAGGGGCTGCGGATGACATGATTCATAAGGAACGCATGGCTCTGCGCGGAGAGTCCGCCGAAGCCGTTTGCGGAGAAGATGAGGAGCGCTTCGGGGGAATTGAATTCTTCGCCCGGGTTGAGGTTCCAGGTGAAGTTTTCTCGGTTGATGCCGAGCATGGCGCGGGTGGATTCGTATTCGTCGACTTCCACTTCAACGGCGTAGCTGCCGCTGTAAAGAAGGAGCATCCCGTAGACGTCGCCGTGGAGTTCACTTGCGTTTTTTGCGGCGAAAACGACACCGGGGTTGTACTGGTGACCGGTGGAGCCGCGGGCGCTGCGGAACCCCTGCATTCCGGGCTGGAGCGGGGTGCGGAAAGCGTGGCGTTCACGAGCCCATTTGCCCTGAAGATAGAGCATGTCGAAGGAGGCGGAATCGAAATCCAGCTCTGCGCTCATGAGCTTTTCAATGCGGATTGTCTGTCCGGTCGGATTGACGATTTTCACCGAGCGGGCGATGACGTCGGAATCGGCAAAGATGGAGTAGCGGAGGACGATTTCCGCGCCGGAAAAGCTGTCGGCAAGCGTGATTTCGAGAGTCTGAACCTCTTTTTCCGGAGCGAAGCTGGCTGGGAGTCCGGGCAGGGGGGCTTTGCCTTTTGTGACGACATGGCTCTTGTAGACTGCGGAAGTGACGGCGGTTCCGTTTTCCTTGCGGAGTGCGAAAGCGGCATTATGAAAGTCGCCGGAACCGAATGCGGTATATTCGAGGCATGCGATATTGAGAGAATCGTCAGGCGTCAGTCCTTCCGGATAGGGAGAGAAGGCTCGGTCGAAGCGATGGGCGAAACCGGAAAGATCATCGTCTTTTCCGAGAGCCGCGCCGTAGTAGAGGTGACGGAGTTCTCCTGCGGGACCGATCATCATGACGTAGGATACGTTTTCAGTATCCAGGCGGAACGTTTTGTTTTTTTTGCTGAAAGAGATCTGCATGTGGAGTCCTTGCTGTTTATTGTTTTTTCAGTACTATACACGATTCCCGGCGGAAATCAAAGGGGAAAATATTATTTATGAAAAATCATGCGGGAAGCGGCTAACATAATTGATGATTTGGCGGCGAAAATGAAAAGTTCAGCTTGAAAAAACGGTTTTTCATATTATGTTATACTGAACTGTTTAGGTAGACTTGATAAAAAGCGCCGGAACGGTCTGCATTTTTTATGATGAAATGCGGGAACATTTTTACCGGGGAACTGTCTTATGCCCGTAGCAGCAGATAAAGAAATTGAAATAGTACGCGAGACCGCGGAGCTGGTTCAGAGCTTCAAGGCGGGTGACAAGGCGGCGTTTGACCGTCTGGTTACCTTGTATGCGCCGAAACTTTACCGGACGGCATACGGGCTTCTGAATTCGAAGCAGGATGCGGAGGAAGTTGTCCAGGACGCGTTTGTCCGGGCGTTCCGTGCGCTGGACGGTTTTCGCGGAGATTCCAGTTTTGAAACCTGGATGCAGCGGATTGTGATCAACCTTTCCCGCAACAAGTTCCATTGGAACCGCCGCCGCGGCGAAGGGCTGATGACAAGTATTTCGGAAACGGTCGATGAGACCGGAGAAGAGCGGATCATTGCGCTGCCCGATGAGCGGGAGAGACCGGATACGAGGCTTGAGAACGAGGAGCTGGAGAAGAATGTGCTCCGCGGACTGCAGGCTCTGCCGGAATCGCTCCGGGAAACGATGATCCTGCGGCATGTGAACGATATGCCGTATGAAAAAATAGCGGAGCAGCTGGAATGCAAAATCGGAACGGTGAAATCGCGTCTTGCGCGGGGCAGGGAACTGCTGAAATCTTATCTTGTCGCGCTCGATCATTCAGCGCGTCCCTGATTCCGGAATGCCGCGTCCGCGGTGTGAATGAATCCCATTCTTTTTTAAGGAGCTGAATTATGGAATCCCCCATGCCGGAAAACATGAAATGCCCGGATCCGGAAACGCTTTCCGCCGTTTATGACGGAGAGTGCGGCGACCAGAAAACCCTTGCTCATGTGCGGCAGTGTCCGCACTGTCACAAACATTTGGAAGAACTGAAGGAGCTGACCCGTGTTCTTCATGCGGCTTTGGAACGGGAAACTCCGCCGGATATCGCAGAGCGCATTCTGGCTGGAGTTCAGTTGAAAAACAAAGAGCACAAACACCGCTTCAATCTGTATTCGCGTCCGATGGTGCTGCTGCGGGTTGCCGCGCTTGTTGCAATTCTCGGTGCGGTCGGCGTGCTGATCTGGAATGAAATGGCGGAATCGGAAGAACCGGTGACGCTTCCCCAGCGGGTTGCGTCGACAGCCTCCCGTCCGTCGGAACTGAGTGAACCTGTCGGCGCTCCGGGGTATCGCAAGCTCGGAGCAATTGATGTTTCCGAACTTGCCGATGCGAGTTTTTCCAATATGCCGGCATCCGGTCCGCAGGCAGTTCCCGGGAAGAATCTGATGCAGCTTCCGGTTGCGATTCCGGATAAAGTGGATCAGGTCTGGAGTGTGCCGGCTCGTTCTGCGTTCCGCGAGGAGAATCTGCAGAAACTGGTTCGTGTACTCGGCATTCCGGACGGCAATGTGGAGTTTCAGAAAAGCGGAAATCAGTTTTCGGTGAGCTTCCGCGGGACAAAGATGCAGTCGGTCCGTTTTGTGCGGAGCTGCAAGGCGATAGGCTGTTCGCTGCTTTCTCCGGTTCAGCCGCAGCCGGAACAGGACCGTTTTGCCGGACACGCGGATTCGATGATCCGTTACAGCGCAACGTTCATCCGCCGCTGAAACATTTTTCCTTGAAATGAACCCCTCCGGAGTTTTTCTGAAGGGGTTTTTCTTTTTTCTGAATCTTTTACACAATATTTCCCCGAATCCGGCGTTAATGAAAGTATAATGAAGAGGAGAAGATATATGAAAATTTTGAAACCTGTCATTGCTGTAGTGGTTCTTGCCGCGGCTGCGGGAGGAATCTGGTACTTTTTCAACTCGAAGGACACCGCACCCGGGAAGGTGAACTATTCGACTCAACCGCTCGGACGCGCCGATCTGGTGAAATCGATCAGTGCAACGGGAACCGTTGAGCCGGAGGAACTTGTGAATGTCGGTGCGCAGGTCAGCGGCAAAATCACCGTGTTCGAAAAAGATGTGAACGGAAAGGCTGTCGACTACGGTTCTCCTGTGAAGGAGGGCATGGTGCTTGCCCGGATCGACGACCTCGTCTATGATGCGGAGATGCGTTCCGCCGAGGCGCAGAAGCTCAAAGCCAACGCTGCGATTCTCAGCTCGAAAGCCAACATTGATCTTGCAAAGGCAAAACTCGTTCTCGCGAAGAACAACTGGGAACGCGCACAGCGTCTGTATCCTCAGCATGCAATGGCGAAGAGCGATTATGACAACTACAAGGCCGAGTTCGACGCCGCGACCGCGACGGTTTCGGTGAATGAAGCTGCGCTCGCGGAAGCGAACGCCTCGCTTGCAAGCGCGATTGCCTCCTATGACAAGGCAAAACGGAACCTTGAATACTGCACCATCACTTCCCCCGTCGACGGCGTGATCATCGACCGCCGGGTCAGCATCGGTCAGACCGTTGTTTCCAATATGAGCGCATCGAGTCTGTTCCTGATCGCGAAAGATCTGAAGCGGATGCAGGTTTGGGTTTCGGTCAACGAGGCGGATATCGGTTCTCTGAAACCGGGAATGCCGGTGGAGTTCACGGTCGACGCCTTCCCGAATGAGACGTTTGCGGGAAAGGTGCACAAGATCCGTCTGAACGCGACGATGTCGCAGAATGTCGTGACGTATGTGGTTGAGGTTTCGACCGACAATTCGAGCGGACGGCTGCTTCCGTATCTGACCGCGAATGTGAAGTTCATTCAGGAGCAGCGCAAGGGAGCGCTTGCCGCACCGAACGCCGCGCTCCGCTTTGTGCCTGACGCAGCGAATCTTCCCGTGCAGTATCGCGAAACGCTTTCGAAGGCGATCAGAATGCGCACGGGCAACACCCGGATTCTCTGGGTGCTTTCGGAAAACGGAATCCGTCCGGTGGAAGTCAAGCTCGGCATGAACGACGGCATTCAGACTGAGATCGTTTCGGGCGATATCAAAGAGGGTGATGAGCTTGTCACCGGAACGATTGCGGTTGTCGCCGCGCCGGGAAAAAATTCCGGAAATGCCGGAAGCCCGTTCCTTCCGAAACCGCCGCCGCGCCCGGGCGCAAAGAAAAAATAAGGAGGTGCGCCATGCCTCTTATCGAACTCAAAGATATTCGGAAAACCTATTCGCTCGGAGAGATTGACGTTCCTGTTCTTAAGGGAATCTCGCTCACGATCGACAAGGGGGAATATGTGGCGCTGATGGGCGCTTCCGGTTCGGGGAAAAGCACGCTGATGAATATCCTCGGCTGCCTGGACCGTCCGACGTCGGGGGATTACCTGCTCGACGGCGAAGAGCTCGGGCGCGCCTCGGGAGATCACCGCGCGATGGTGCGGAACCGCAAGATCGGCTTCGTGTTCCAGAGCTTCAACCTGCTTCCCCGGACGACATCGCTGGACAATGTCATCATGCCGCTGGCTTATACGGCAAGCGGGCTCTCGCGCAAGGAGTGCCGTGAGCGCGGAATCGAAATGCTGAAACGTGTCGGGCTTTCCGAACGGATTTACCATTATCCCTCCCAGCTTTCGGGCGGACAGCAGCAGCGTGTGGCGATTGCGCGCGCTCTGATCAATCATCCGCCGGTGCTGTTTGCGGATGAGCCGACTGGCAATCTTGATTCGCGCACCAGTGAAGAGGTGATGGAGATGTTCTCCGAACTGAACCGCGAAGGCATTACCGTGATCCTTGTCACTCACTCGACGGAAATTGCGGATTTTGCGAAACGGAGCATTCATATTCAGGACGGTCTTGTCGTAAACGGCGAGTACCGGAAAGGAGGTTCGTTATGAGCCTGATTTCAATTCTGTCAACTGCGCTGAAGGCGCTTTTGCGCAATCCGACGCGCGCCATGCTGACGACGCTTGGAATAGTGATCGGTATTGCGGCCGTCATTACGATGATGGAGATCGGCACCGGTTCTTCGAATTCGATTCGTGAATCAATTGAAAAGATGGGGGCGAATGCGGTGATGGTCATTCCCGGAGCGGACCGGCGCGGCGGAGTTTCGAAAGGCTCAGGGTCGCAGATGTCTCTCACTCCGGAAGACTGCGAGGCGATCAACCGGGAGTGTCCGGCAGTCGCCGTTGCGGTTCCCGTGGTGAACGCGAACGGCAAACAGGCGATTTTTTCCGGAACGAACTACCAGCCGAGCCGGATTCAGGGATCCGCTCCCGATTTTTTCCAGATCCGCAACTGGACGATTGCAGAGGGACGCTTTTTCAATCAGCGTGAGGTCAACCGCCGGGCGCGCGTCTGCGTGGTCGGCTCGACAATCGTCCGCGAACTGTTCAAGGGAATTTCCCCGATTGACTGCGAGATCCGCATTGCCAACACCGCATTCAAAGTGGTCGGCGTGCTTCAGACCAAAGGTGCAAACATGGTCGGCATGGATGAAGACGATGTGATTGTTCTCCCGTGGACCACGGCGCGCCTGCGTCTGACCGGACTCAAGACCGGAACGGCGACGAGCACGACGAGTACCGCGGCGACTTCTCCCTCCGCGCTTTATCCGGGTGAGGGGGTTGCGCTCTATCCCGATCCCGTCGACACAATGGCGGATGATACACTGCTGGTTCCGAAATTCATCCATATCGACCAGATTCTGCTGACCGCAGTCTCTCCCGCCAAAGTGAATGAGGCGATCAACGAGGTGACGGCGCTTCTGCGGGAGCGTCACCGTCTGAAGGCGAATCAGGATGACGATTTCCACATCCGCAACTCCGCGGAGTTCATGAAGATGCTGACGGGAACGTCGTCGGTTATGACGAATCTGCTGCTTGGTGTTGCTCTGATTTCGCTGATTGTGGGCGGTGTCGGCATTATGAACATCATGCTTGTTTCGGTGACGGAGCGGACGCGTGAGATTGGTTTGCGCATGGCGGTCGGCGCGCGGTCGTGCGATATCCTGCGGCAGTTCCTTGTGGAGTCGATTGTGCTCTGTCTTATCGGCGGCATTCTGGGAATTCTGATCGGACACGGCGCGGCGGTTCTGGTGAACCATTACCTGAACTGGCCGGTGGAATCAAGTCCCGCGGCGGTTGCGGCGGCGGTGTTCGTCTCGGCGTTCGTGGGAATCGTGTTCGGTTTCTATCCAGCATGGAAAGCGTCGCGTCTCGATCCGATCGAAGCGTTGCGTTACGAGTGATTATCTGCCTTTCCCCTGCAGAATGTGCGCATGAAGCAGCGTTGATGCGGTTTCCGCATTGCGCTGCTTCAACGCATTCAGAAACAGAAGACGCTGTTCCGCAGTTTCCTGCAGATTTTCCAGATTGTGAAGCCGGCGGAACGGGGCTGTCTGCCGCATGAACTGGCGGATCAGCGAACACAGATAACGATTTCCCGCATAATCCATGATGAGCTCGTGCATTGCCGTATCCGCTTCCAGCGCAAGGGGAATGCTCCGCTTTTTCGCGGCATTGCGTATTTTCTTTTCCAAGACGTCGATTGCGGAAGCAGGAATTTCACGGAGCGCGAGCCGCAGGGCGGCGGTTTCCAGCTCGGCGCGGCAGAGGAAGAGTTCATTGAGCGCCTCTTCATCGGGCATTGAAACACGGTAACCCCGGCGCGGCAGCTGTTCGACAAGTCCCTCCGCCTCAAGTCTCTGAAGAGCTTCGCGGACGGGCGTCCGGCTGATTCCGAATTCTTCGGATATTTTTTCTTCCCGCAACATTTCGCCCGCGGTGAATTTTCCGGAAACAATCCGTTTTGCCAGTTCATCATACGCCTGTATGTAAAGATTTGTTTTTTTCAGCATTTTTTCCAGCTCCGCTCTTGTTTTAAATGCAAAATACTGTATATTGTATACAATAATTCAGAAATGGAATTTTTCAAGGAGAATTGGCGAAAATGATGGAAAACTGGAAGTGGCATTTCGGTTTGCAGACGGGAAAATATGAGATTTCAATGGTCCGTTACGGCGCGGAACTTCCGAAACAGGAACTCTACCTCGGAATCCCGAAGAACAAACGCGGATTTGCGACTCTGCTCTATTTTCACGGAGGCGGTCTGACGGGGGACGGAATTGAAGTTCCTCTGCGGTGCGTTGACGGCGAACTCTGCGTCATCGGTGCACGTTACCGTCTCTCCGACGGAACATACAGCGCTCTGGATTCTCTGGAAGACGCCGTGCTTGCAACCGCATGGGTGATGAAACATATTGCGGAATACGGCGGCGATCCGAAGAAAATTTTCATCGGCGGAACCAGCGCGGGCGCGTGGCTGACGGCGATGGTGCTGATGAATCCGGCTCTGCTGAAAAAATATGGATGCAACAACCGTTCTCTTGCCGGACTTTTGAGTGTTTCGGGACAGATGGGAACGCACTTTACGGTCAAGCGCGATCTGCATTACAGGGAGCACGCCTGGGCTCCGGTGATCGATGAATACGCTCCGCTCAAATATGTTTCCGCCGATCTTCCGCCGGTCCTGCTTATCACCGGAGATTTCGGGAAAGATATGCCGACGCGTGCGGAGGAGAATGCGTATATGGCATGCGCTCTGCGCGAGGTCGGTCATCGCGACACGCAGCATTTCGTGCTGGGCGGACACGCACACAACGACGTCCGGTTCAGCTGCGACCGTCTGATTCTGAATTTCATTGCCCGGCGCTGTGCGGAAATTGACGCGGAGAAGTAAATGGATTTATTGTTTTATATTGCAGCTCCGCTGGTCGGGTTTCTCGGGATGATGTCCGGCGGGTATTGGGGAGTCGGCTGCGGCTGGATCGTGGTGCCGACGATGCTGATTCTCGGCATGGGACCGTTTGAAGCGGTTGGAATCGGACTTCTCCAGATGGTTCCTTCCACGATTCTGACGGTTGCGAAACAGGCTCCGGAGATCGGCTGGAGACGCGGCGAACCGGGACGGACGCTCGTGCTTCCGCTTGCTCTCGGCGCAATGATGACTTCCCTGCTCGGCAAAATGCTGAACACAAAACTTATTGCCGTGTGCGGATCGGCGCGTCCGATTCAGTGGATGCTGATCGGGTTCATCTCGTTTATCGTGATTCAGACACTCTGCAGCCGGACGGCGTGTTACAATGACCGGATGCCGGAAATCACGCGGAGGAAATCCCGGATTGCATTCGGAACAGGTGTCGCAACCGGAATTGTCTCTTCGATGCTGGGACTTGGCGGCGGAATCTTTGTGCGTCCGCTGCTGACCTCCGGTTTCCGTGTCCCGGAATATTACACGAGCCGGATTGTGCGTTTGCTCGTGCTGGTGACGACGGTTACGGGCGGAATTACCTATCTGTTTTCCTCGAAGGGTTTTGACATGCATATTTTCGGACTTTCCATGCTGGTTGCCGCGGGCGGAATTTTCGGTTTTCCGCTTGGCGCGAAACTGCACCGGATTGTTTACGATGCCGGTTATGCGCAACACATCCACAAGAGCTTTGCTGTCATCGCAGCGACGGTTCCGGTCAATACCCTGTTCAACATTTTCGGTTTGGCTGCATTGAGCCGCTGGCTGATGCTTGCTGTCGCCGTAATCCTTTCCGCTTATCTGACGCTTTTTTCACTTTACGCAAAAAAGAATCCGCGGGAAATCGGTGGATAGGTTTTCCCGCGGATATTTTGCCGAAACTTTATTTCCCGGTGAGCAGCAAACGGACTTTGGCGGCGAGGGCGTCTGCATACAGAATCATGCCGTGATCATTGGGATGAACGCGGTCGGTGTAACATTCGCCGAAGTCGTCGCCGAGAATCGAGAGACCGTCGAGGAACGCATGTCCGGTCCGGAGGTGTGCGGCGGTCCGGCGGGTACGCCATTCGGAGGCCGGGTCTTCATTCGGAATGCGCAGGTGCGACACGGTCAGGATCGGCGTTTCCGGATGCGCTTCATGTAGAATGCGGCAGAATTCCGGAAGGGTCTTTTCGAGATCCTCCGGAGAGACGTTGGCGTCGTATGCGAGAATATAGATGCGCGGGTTCGGAATTTTGGCGAGTTCCTGCGCGACGACGGCTTCGCCGTGTCCGCTTCCGGAAAAACCGAAGTTCAGAAGCGGCATGCCGAGTTTCCGCGAAAGCTGATTCGCCATTGCAAGCCCCGGACGCGATGCGCAGCAGCCGTGTTCAATCGAAGTTCCGTAAAGAACAACGGGACGCGGGTCGGCACCGGCGGGCGCCGGTTCGCAACGGGCGTTTTCAGATAACGCAATGCCGAATTCCATGATTTCCGCATAGAGCGGAAAATAGAGACGGTAGGTATGCGCGGTTCCGTCTCCGTCGGAAAACAGAGTCGCCGTGTAGGTGTGTTCCGGATAGCCGACTTCATCGAAGTTGAGACGCGAAATTCCGCAGTAGCTGCCGTCACGGTAGAGATCAAAACCGATCCGGCCGTAGGTCATGATATCGGCGGAATTGTTGATGACGCGCACGCGGGTGCGGATTTTGATGAACTTCGAATCGGTGGTGAAACAGAGCACGCCGCTTGCGGATTGACGGGCGTAAGCCTGAACTCCGGGCGGCAAATTCTCTGAAATGTTCAAACGGTAAAACGGTTCGCCCGGTTTGCGGAATGCAAAACCTTCCAGACGGAACCGGGGATCATCGGCGGAGAAAAAATGTTCGTTTCCGGCTTGTTCCGCTTCAACCGCCATATATTTGTCGTGCTTTTCCATAAAGTCTTCCTTTTGATTTCAGAAAACCCGTTTTCAGTACGGGTTTTCATAAGATAGCACATGATTGCGAGATTGCCAATGCGGTTCTATTTTTTGTATCCGATGACCATAACGGTCTCTTCCGGCGCAAGCGGCTGTTCGAGAACGGTTCCGCCATTTTGCCGGACTCCATTCCGTGTGAAGGCCGCATAGGAGCTTTCCAGTTCGACCCGCGCGGTGACGGAGGTCTGTGTGCGGTTGCCGAGAATGAAGACATCGGCATCCGGACCGTGCATGACGCTGCACTCGATTTTTGCGGAGGGGGCAACGTTGAGAACCGGTTTCACGCCGTGCCGGAACGCGAATTCCGCCATGGCGTTCATGGTGGCTTCATCGGAGCCGAGACGCTGGAGTCCGAGGGTGATATAAGATCCGGCAAGGAGCGTTTCCCCTTTGCCGAATTTGTTTCGGACGATGAGAGCTTTCCCGTTTTCTTCCGCAAGAACTTCTCCGGTGGTCTGGACAAGGTACTGGCGGAACATGTATCCGCGCAGAGCGCCGAGACGGAACTCAGTATCGCGGGCGGCAATGAAGTCCGCTTCCTGACAGCCGAACATCTCATCCAGACCGTGTCCGGGGATCATACGGCGCAGGAAAACGTGTTCGTCCAGATATGCGCAGCGTCCATCCGCCCAGACGGCGCCGCCGTTTGCGGTAAATTCACGGATTTTGTCCGCAACCGCCTTCGACATGACCATGACGTGCGGGAGATAGAGCGCTTTGTACTGGTTGAGAACGCCTTCCTCAATCTGGCATTCGGTGATGTAATCGACCGCGATGTGCGCATGGTTCAGCGCTTTGTAACAGCCGTAACAGGCGCGATTGTGGTCGTCACCCTCGGTGACGTGCGGTTTGCTCCGGTGCTGCAGAAGCGTCAGATTGCGAGTGTTGACGGAGGCGAGAATTGCAACTTCCGGTTTGACCGGTTCCGCCCGGGCGAGGATTTCCGCATTCACCCGGATGTCGGCGCCGAAGAGTTTCGCGGCTTCCGAACGTTCAGTCGGTCCGCCGTCATGAACGCGGCGCAGACTGAATTCGCCGACTTCCATCATGCTGGAACGCCAGGACTGCCACTCCCAGAAGAGGACTCCGCGCAGACCGCGTCCGAGTGAATGATAGAGAGTGTGTGTGATATCTTCCGGAGATGGCGTGAATTTGAACTGGTGGTAGTAGGTTGTCCCCGCCTGGAATTCGCCGACCCAGGCGTCGCGTCCCTGCGCCCAGCTTCTGGCGGAGTCGATGCAGTGCAGATAGAGCGGAGCGAAATCCTTCGGCTCCTTTTCACGGAAGAAGAAATAGTGTGTCGGGTGAAGGGATACGCTGATGGAATCCAGAGTTTTTCCGAGTTTCCATTCATTGAGTCCGCACTCCATGCCGTTGAAAGTCGGATGATCGGGATTGGCATGTGTTTCATGCACGGGATCGATGGAACGGACCGTGTCGCGCAGCCAGCGCATATTGCGGTCCAGATTTTCTGTGTTGAACTCATAAAAGTCGTACTGAATCGGAGTGACTCTGCCGCGTGAACCGAATTCAAAGGCATCGGCGAGCCATTCGGGGGTGAGTTCCTCAAGGGATTCGGGACATGCGGTGGTGAAGACCTGGCACTCGCCGAGCCACGCACTCCGGAGCGCTTCGATGTCCGGATATTTTGCTTTGAGCCATTCGGTGAAACGTTTCAGTGTGGATGGACAGGTGCAGGGAGCCTGGTTCGGCTCGTTCCAGAGGTTCCAGATTGCAAGAGCGGGGGCGTCTTTGTAACGCTCCACGGTGCGGCGGACAAAGTTTTCCATCGGGACGGCAACTTCCGGACGGTCGAAGCAGGGGTAACGCTTGTCGCGGTCGTCAATGCCCTTTTCAAGCAGTTCCTTGAGGAGCCAGAGCGGGAGATAGAGTCCGAAAGTCTCCATGACTTTGATTCCGAACTTGTCTGCGGCCTCCAGCAGAATATCGTGCTGGCGGAAGTCCCAGACGCCTTTGCGCGGCTCAACTTTTTCCCACCAGATGAAGG
The DNA here is from genome assembly GCA_002405835.1 of Lentisphaeria bacterium UBA4640. Lineage (GTDB taxonomy): Bacteria > Verrucomicrobiota > Lentisphaeria > Victivallales > UBA1829 > UBA1829. The sequence goes on from DHMO01000045.1 coordinate 137,542, forward strand.
AACGGATGATGTTGAAATTGTTGTCCCGGATGCGGCGCATGTCCTCTTCGATTTCGCGGACGCCGTAATTCGGATTGAGCCAGTACATGGCTCCGAGCATGAAAGGTTTGCGTTTGTTCATTCAGATTCTCTCTTTCTTGCATATTCGTATGCGCCGTAAAGCGCGGCGTCTTCACCGAGAAGCGAGCGGCGCACGGGGAGGGCGGGAGGAACTGGACCGAACAGTTCCAGATCGCGGGCGATCTGCCCGCCGATGACAATGACTTCCGCTGCAAGTTCGCGGCTCCATCCGGTCAGCAGTTCGAACAGCGCGGAACCGTATCCGAGCCAGACTTTCTGCGCGGCGCGGTCGCCCTCTTTTGCACGGAGAGCGATTTCCTTCACATTTTCCGCCGGATATTCCGCAAGCAGTGCGCGTGCGGAGACGGCATCCTCTGCGATTCCGCCGCGGAAGGGTTTGTTCCAGAGCGAGACGTTCTCCGCCGGGCTTCCCGCGGGACTTGTCAGCGGTTTGCCATCAACGGCGAACGCCGCTCCGAGTCCGGTTCCGAGCGTCACGCCGCCGGCGCGGGAGAATCCCCGTGCGGCTCCGCAGGTGATCTCTCCGAGCAGAAAGGCGTTCGCGTCATGCAGGAACACGGCGTCGGTTCCTCCGGAGAGTTCGCGGAAACTGCAGCCGTCGACAGCCGCGAACTTGTGCTTCATCCGGAAGATTCCGGCGGAGTAGTCGAACGGGCCCGGGATTGAGACGGCGGCGCGGTCGAATGTTTCCGCCTGCCGGATTGCCCGGCGGACGGATTCGGCGATCTCTTCCCTGGTTCCGCCGGAGCAGGCCGGAACCTGCGGGAGTTTCCGGAGAAGTTTTCCGGCGGAGAACAGGGCGGATTTTATGAACGTTCCGCCGATGTCCAGCGCAAGGATTATTTCAGCATGGTCTTGGTTACTTTGCATGGCGTTTTCCCCAGATTGATGATGGTGTATTCGCCCATGGAGGCGGGAACGACGACCATATCCATGTATTTCGCATGATACGATTTCGCAGGATCATTTTTGGAGCAGACGAGGATTTCCGCGCCCTGAACCAGAACGAGGACATGGAACTTCGCTCCCTGCGTATTATCGGAAATTTCGCGGTCGAACGAGAAGCGGCGCAGACTGAAGTAGATCAGATCGTGTTCGCCCACAATCTCCTCTTTCCAGCCTTCGCCTTCGCGGACGGTGCGCGGTTTCGGACGGAGGACTCCGTCGATGGCGCTTCTGCGGCGGTCGGCGACAAGGACATTTTTGCCGTGAATCGAGTGAATCGGGCGCGGGTTGCCGTCGAGGTCTTTGCGCAGGTAATCGTAAAGTTTGAATGTATAGCTTCCGATGGTGTAACTTCCGATTTCGAGAACGAGCTGATTGCGTCCGGAGGCGTGAATGGTTCCGCCTGGGAGCAGGAACTGGTCGCCCTCTTCGCTCGGAAAACTGTTGACGAATTTGTCGTGGTCAAACGGGATGTGTTCTTTTTCCGCCTTCTCGATGCAGCGGAAGAACTCATCCACATTGCAGTCGTCCTGAAGCCCGAGATAGGTTTTCGATCCGGCGGTTTTGACGCAGTAGTAACTCTCATCCTGCTGGAACGGTTCGCCGAAGTGTTCCGTGTTGTAGGCTTTCGGGGGGTGGACCTGGATGGACATGTTTCCGCTGCCGCCGTAGGTGTCGTCGTAGTTGAAGCGGATCGGGAAGACGCGTCCGAAGCGGGCGACGCTTTCCGGCCCCATGAGCGCTTCCGCCTCCTGTTTGAAGAAGGTGGAGAAGGGAATGTTGAAGGTGTCTTTGCCGACTTTGATCTGAAGGCTGACTTCGTTCGGAATCATATCGAAGACCCACGCGCAGTTGCGCATGTCGTCGGGGAGATGACGCAGCTGTTTGACAAAGTTTCCGCCCCAGACGCCTTCCAGATAAACCGGTGTGCAGCGGAAGGGCGATTGCACCTGAATGTCGAAAACCTCTTTCAGAACATCAAGCGGAAGCATTTTCATGCGGTCGCTCATGTTGTCGTCGATGTAATATGCGACGCCATTGTTCCGGATCAGGTTTTGACGGTGCAGCATGGCGATTTCGTAATCGTAATAATACATGCGGCGGAAAATGTAAGGCAGAGTGCGCTTCTTTTCCGTGTCGCCGAAGTTGCGGACCTTGTGTTCGCGGATGCGGAGCGTGGTTTCGAGCGGGGTGACATCAAGAAACACCGCAAGGTCGCCGTCTTCGCGGAAAGCGGGGAGTGCGGAGCCGAACCCGTAAAGGATTACAAGGGAATCCGCGGCGCGGCTTTCTTTGAGAAGGCGGACGAGGGCGGCTGTTTTTGCGTTGTCAAACAGCGTTTCCGGCTCGCGGTGTCTGGATTTTCCGAACAGGAGAATCGGGTCGATGACGCGGTCTTCGGGGAGAGAATCCGCGAGCATGGTTTCGAGTTCCGCCGGGCTTTTGTACGCGGAAGAAACATCAATTTTTGTGACGGCGCGGTCTCCGGCGGCGTCGGCGATGCGATCGCAGAGAATGGCGTAATCCGCTCCGACATAACCGTCAAGGATCAGGACTTTGTGTGCGGGCAGTTCGCGGAGCAGACGTTCCGCAATCGCTTCGTTGCCCATCAGAGATTTTGCTGCGGCTGCAGCGGGAATCTTCGGACGGTTCAGTGCTTCCGGGTCGGTGAATCGGTACGGTTTGAACATGAAACTCATGGTGGACAGCCTTTTGTTGTGTTTGCAATTTTATTGATTGTTTTAAATTATACATCATATTTAGTGAAAAGTCAAGAGGCTTTCTTGCAAAAAGTCAAAAAATATGCTATTGTACGGAAAAACAACAAGGAAATTGATTATGGCGGAGACAACATTGCCGATTCTGCTGTCGATTCGCCGGAAGCTGCCGGAGCTTTCGGGGAATTTCCGGAATATCGCGGAGCAGATTCTGAAAAGTCCGGAGAGCGTTCTGAATGAGCGGGTCAGCGACCTTGCAAAGCGGAGCCGCTGCGATTCCGCACAGGTGATACGCCTCTGCCAGAAGTTCGGATTCGATGGATTTTCGAGTCTGAAGAACCGTATTATGGAGGATTTTCTCAAACAGCGGCGGACGCTGGAGAGCCAGATTCCGGCCAAAGGAAATTCCTTCGATCAACTCAAGCGGAAATTCGCCGATGAATTCACCCGGACGGTCAACGATACGCTCAATGAAATTGATGAAGCGCAGATCGGCGCGGCGGCGGGACACATCAGCCGCTCGCGTCTGATTCTGATTTCCGGATTCGGATCTTCGGGGCTTGTCGCGCGCGACCTGCAGACCAAATTGCTGCGTCTCGGTTTTACTGCGCTTTTTCTGGATGATGCGGAGATTCTGCGTTCCATGTGCGCGACGTTGACGGCGGAGGATCTTTTTATCGCGATTTCTTTCAGCGGAAGCACGAAGTATCTGCTGGACGACGTGGCCGTGGCGCGGAAGAACGGGACGGCGGTGATCGGGCTTACCAGCTATCCGGATTCGCCGCTCGCCGCGGCTTCCACGCAGACTTTGCTGACGACTGCCGATGAGCAGCAGCTGCGTCTCGGTGCAATGGTTTCCGTTGTCGCCCAGTACCTGGTTGTGGATATTCTGATTTCTTACCTGGCAAAACAGGACAGGGAGCGGACGGAAGAGCGGATCATCTCCATCTACCGGAAATCGGTGAGCGGAGAGAACGCCTGAATCCGTCCGCCTGCAAAAAAATCAGCCCTGAACGTCTGCGAAACGCGGACCGAGAATGCGTCCGCCGTCGACGGGGCAGTCAACGCCGGTGATGTAGCCGGAATCGTCTGAGGCGAGGAAGAGCAGGGCATTCGCTACTTCGGCGCCGACTCCCCAGCGTTCAAGCCAGGTGAGTTTTGTTGCATCCGGCGAATCTCCAATCATGCCGGGGGAGACGCTGTTGACGGTGATGTTTTTCTTTGCCAGCTCCATTGCAAGAGTTTTTGTCAGAATGATTACGCCGGCTTTTGAGGCGGAGTATCCGCTGTAGCCCGGCAGACCGACTTCACCCGCGATGGAAGCGAGATTGATGATGCGTCCGTATTTGTTTTTCAGCATGTCCGGCAGAAATGCTTTTGTCACGCGGAAGACTCCGTTCAGATTGAGATCAATCATTTTGAGCCAGAGTTCTTCGGTCATTTCCGAGAAGCGTGCGGGGAGCCAGACTCCGGCGTTGTTGATCAGAATGTCCACGTGCCCGAAATCCCGGAGAATCTCTTTTGCGGCGTTCTGAACGCTTTCGGTTTTTTCAACGTCCATGATGTAGGCTCGGACGTTTCCGCCTTTTCCGCGCAGAGCCGCGGCGACGGCTTCCGCTTTGTCGATGGAGATGTCGGCGAGAGCGACGGAGACTCCCTGTTCACAGAATTTTTCCGCGGCGGCGCGTCCGATCCGTCCCGCTCCGCCGGTGACAACGGCAACTCGGTTTTCAAATTTCATTTGCACATTCCTTTCGGTTGTTGATTTCAATATAACAGAACAGAAGGGAATATGCAATGATAAAAAACTTCTGTTTTGTGCACTTTTCTTTTATCGGAAGGGATGCGCACGGAATTCGCCGGGAGACTGTCCGGTTTCGCGTCGGAAACAACGGCAGAAGTATTGAACGGTGGAAAAACCGGAGGTGAACGCTGCTTCTTCCACACTGGCTCCGCTGAGAAGAACATTCTGCGCGCAGGCCAGGCGGAGTGTGTTTAGATAACGCATCGGCGCAAAGCCGGTCGCTTCGCTGAAACGGACGGAAAAGCGGCTCTCAGAAAGTCCGGCGGCGGATGCAATGTCTTTCACTCCAATTGGTTCCGCAAAATGTTCCTCCATGAATTCGAGTGCTTTCTGAATAACGGGGGAGACGCTGACCGGCGGTTCCGGGGGAAGACCGGAAAGAGCATTTGCAATAAAGAATATCGCCAGAGCGCAATTCCATGTTCCGCAATAAGCAGCATCGGGTTGTGTGTGCTGCATGAAGTCGGAATAAATCTGCCGGAGGCGTTCGGAATCCATGTCTCCGGAGATGGCAGTTTTCCGCTGGAGATTGAAGCGTCCGGCAAACTCCGGCATGAGGTCTGCTGGAAAACGGCGGAAGAAGATCTGAATGGCACAGGCCGTTTGTGAATCGCTTCCGGCATCGTGGCGGAGACCGGGTGCCATGAGGACCCATTCTCCCGGACGGACATGCACGGTTGTCTGTTCTGTACGGAAGCGGAATTCGCCCTTCAGCGATGCGGTCAGCTGCCATGCCGGATGACGGTGCATGGAAGTCTGGTAGGGCGCCGTATAGCGCAGTGCCTGAAACCAGAGCCACGGTTCAGGGAGTCGGACGGCATGCTGTTCTTCCGGCTGTGTCGGGGTGGCTTGCATCAGACGGTCAGCATTTTTTCCGCAAGGCGTATGCCGTCGATGGCGGCGGAGACGATTCCGCCCGCCATGCCGCCGCCTTCGCCGCCGAGCCAAAGTCCGGGCATCGAACTGGCGAGTGTCTCCGGATTGCGCAGGAAACGGACCGGACTTGAGACGCGGGTTTCCATTCCGATGAGCAGACCGTGTCGGATGAAGCCCGGAGCGAGCCGGTCGAATCTGCGCAGGGCGTTCGCAAGTGCTGTGCGGGTCGGTTCCGGAACAAGATTGTCGAGCCGCGACTGACGCAGACCGAGCCGATAACTGGATTCATGCGGAAGACGTCCGGACTTGCACTCGAGAAAGTCGCGTGCATTCTGAGCCGGACACGTGTAGTTTCCGCCGCCTTTTTCAAAGAGCGAGGCTTCGAGTCCGCGCAGGAATGCGAACGCTTCCGCCGGAGTTGCAAAGAGATCTGGGGGAAGAGTTGAGACGATTGCGGAGTTCGCGAATTTGCCGCTGCGCGCGGATTCGCTCATGCCGTTTGTCGCGAGCGTTCCCTCTTCGCAGGTTGCGGGAATGATTTCGCCGCCGGGGCACATGCAGAAACTTGTTGCGCCGGGGATGGCGTCGGTTCCGTGAGTGGAGAAGAGGTATTCCGCCGCTCCGAGCGCGGGGCAGGGCGTTTCCATGCCGTACTGGATGTGGTTGATGAATGATTGCGGATGTTCAATGCGGCAGCCGAGCTGGAAGCCTTTCATCTGGAATGCGAGCTGTTTTGTGAGCGTTTCGATGAGCGGTCTTGCACTGTGTCCGCATGCAATGAGCGCGGCTGGTGCTTCGATACGCGTTCCGTCCGCAAGATGCACGGCGCGGAAGCGGTCTCCGCCTTCGATCCGCTCCACTTTGGAATCCCAGAGGAATTTTCCGCCGAGCGAGATGATTCGTTCGCGGATTGCGGCAATCACTGCAGGGAGACGGTCCGACCCGATGTGCGGATGCGCATAATAAAGAATTTCCGGCTGAGCACCGGCGCGGACAAATTCGTTCAGAACGTATGCGCCGCGCGGGTCGCGCACGCGGGTGTAGAGCTTGCCGTCCGACCAGGTTCCCGCGCCGCCTTCTCCGAAGAGAAGATTGCTTTCCGGATTGAGGCTGCGCGAGGCAAAGAAGGCTTCGATATCCTCCTTGCGCCGGGAAACGTCGCGCCCGCGTTCGAGAATGACGGGTTCCGCTCCGGCTTCGGCGAGAATGAGGGCGGCGAAGAGTCCTGCCGGCCCCGCGCCGATGACGAGCGGATGTTTCAGTTTCGATTTGTTTTCCGGGAGCAGCGGAGCCGGAGGCGGTTCAACAGATTCCACTTTCCGCTTAGGGAGAACTCCGTCGCGGATTTCCGCCGTGACCTGATAAAGAATTTTCACGAGCGGTTTCTTGCGGGCATCCAGACTCCGTTTTGTAATTTTATAGCCGAGAATATCGGAGGCGGAAACGCCGCAGGCGGTTGCGACATGCGGTGTGAGAACTTCGTCCGCGTTTGCGGGAAGGGAGCGTGCATCAAGTTCGAAACGGATTCCGGCTTTCATTTTTCACCTTTGCGGAGGACGGAGCGGCGGGAGAGCATGCGCGTTCCGCATGTTGTTTGCTTCGATCCAGAGGGCGGGATCGCGGTACAGAATCTTTGTGAGTTTGGTGGCGCTGACGTCCAGCATCAGCGCGGTTTCTTTGAGATCGCAGCTGTGCGCGGAAAATGCATCGAGCAGTTTTGCGGCGAAGAGCGGATAGGCATCGTTTTTCAGCGAGGTGACCGGTTCGCCGATCCGGAACGCCGGGTCGGCTTCCGAACGGATTGTGAGCGCAATTTTCATGCGGAGCATTTTCAGCGCCAGCCGGCGGTTTTCGTGCTGGCTCCGGCTTTCGGCGCAGGAGACAGTTACGCCGCTCGGTGCATGTGTCAGGCGCACGGCGGACGAGGTCTTGTTGACCTTCTGTCCGCCGTTGCCGGACGCCTTGTGAAAGTCGAGCGTGCAGTCGCGCGCCAGCGCGTCATCGGCAGCCGAGAGCCAGTCGTTGCGCATCAGTCCTCATCCTCTTCGGGGCGGTCGATGCGGTAGGGGCGGATGCGCTGGTTCTTTTTGCCCTTGCGCTTGTCGACTTTCGGGAAGACGAGTTCGCGGCGTTTGCGTTCCTTGAATTCGAGACGGACGGGGAGTCCGGAGAATGCGAACGCTTTTGTGATGTATTTTTCGAGGTAGACCTTGTAGTTGTCCGGGCAGAGCTTCGGGTCGTTGACGAACAGCTGGAAGGTCGGCGGCGGGTTCGCGATCATGGTTCCGTAGTAGACCTTGAACGGTTTTGTGCCGATGACCTGCGGCGAAGTCTTTTCGAACGCATCTTCGAGAACGCGGTTGACCATTGCCGTGGAGATGCGGATCGCCATCTGGGCGCGCAGTTCGGCGATGACCTGGTAGAGTTCCTGAAAGTTGTAACCTGTTTTCGCGCAAGTGAATACAACTGGGGCAAACGACATATGCGGGAGGGTGTAGCGGATTTCTTCCAGTACATTTTTCATTTTGAGTCCGGAGCATTCATCCCACTTGTTCGAGACGATGATGACGGGCTTGCCGGAGTCGACGATCATGCGGGCGATTGTCTTGTCCTGCGAGGTCGCGCCGGTCTGGCTGGATTCAATCACAAACAGAATGATGTCGCTGTTCTTGAGAGTCTCTTCGGCGCGCATGGAGCTGTAACGTTCCACTGCGCCGTCGACTTTGGAGCGCTTGCGCAGTCCGGCGGTGTCAACGAGAAGCGCGGGGACCTGTTCATCGCCGCAGTTGAGTGTGAATTCCACGTCGATGGAGTCGCGAGTGGTTCCGGCGACATCGCTGACAATGACGCGTTCTTCCCCGAGGAGTTTGTTTACGAGCGAGGATTTTCCGACGTTAGGTCTGCCGAGCACCGCGATTTTAAGGCGGGGCAGGGCGTGTTCCGGGGCGGAGACATCGAAGTCGCGCAGAGCTTCGCTCATCAGAGCGGGGATGCCGCGGCGGTGAAGCGAGGAGACTTCAAAGACCTGCTGGAAGCCGAGCCGGTCGAACTCGTGGATGTGCGGAGTCGCAATGTCGCCGTCAACTTTGTTGATGACGAGAATGACGGGCTTTCCGGTGGAGCGGAGGCGCAGAGCGACTTCCTCATCAAGTCCGGTCAGACCGCTGGTGACGTCGACGACGAAGAAGATGACATCGGAGTCGGCGATGGCGACTTCGACCTGTTTTTCAATGGATTGATCCCAGAAATCGACTCCGCGTTTTTCACCTTTTCCCATGCCGAGACCGCCGGTGTCGACGAGGCGGAAACGGCGGCCGTTTGCAACTCCGGTTGAGGAGACGCGGTCACGGGTTACGCCGCTGTCAAAGTGGACAATCGCCTGGCGTTTTTTGAGAATGGAATTGAAAAGCGAGGATTTTCCGACGTTGGGTCTGCCGACGATGGCAATGGTCGGCAGCGTATTTGTCTGAGTCTGCTGTTCACTCATGGTCATGTTCCTTATTTTTGCCGCCGCTCCGGAGACCGTCCGCAATGCAGATGATCCAGACAAGGAGAAGGAGTCCGAAGCTGGCGAAAACGTTTACGAGGTTGATCTTGTATTCCGCCGCACTGCCGGGATCCTCAATGAGTTCCCGGATCATGGCGAACAGCGGCGCAAAGACAAAGTAGACGCCGAGAAGGAAGAATGCGACTGCGAGCAGCATCATGACGCCGCCCGCGAGCCATCGCCCGGAAACGATCTGTCCCAGACCCGGCAGAGCCAGGTTCAGGGTCAGGACAAGTCCTTTTCCGGGCTTCTTCACTTTATTCCTCAGCGCAGCTCCACGCCGAGACCGTGTTCCAGTTTCGCGCGGAGTTTTTCATGTGCTTTGTTGACTTCATCATCTGTGAGCGTGCGTTCCTGGCTGCGGAAGGTCAGCGAGTAGGCCATGCTCTTCTTGCCGTTCATCGACTCGTTCGTGAAGATATCGAAGAGCTGGACGTCGACAAGGTTCGGCACTTTGGCGCGTTTGATGAAGGTGACGACTTTCTCGTTCTCCATGTCGGCGGGCGCAAGAAACGCCACGTCGCGCGTGGTGGACGGGAACTGGGAGATCGGCTTGTAGTAGACCGGCTTTCTGGAGGCTGTCAGCAGGTTCGCCAGCTGGAAGACTGCCATATAGAGCGGGGTCTGGAGACGCATTCCCTTGACGAGGGATGCGTGGATTCTGCCGAAGACGCCGGCGCGCTTGCCGTCGAGCACGAGCTCGGCGCATTCGCCTTTGGCAAAACGCTTGTCGTCACACGGCTTGATCGTGTAGTTCGGATTGCCGCGTTCTTCAAGGAAGGTTTCGATGAGTCCTTTCAGATCAAAGAAATCATAGAGTTCGGAGCGTTCCTTTGAGAAACGTTCCGGATGGCGCTGTCCGGTGAGGGCGATAACGACTTCGCCGCGTTCTTCCGGATATTTTTCCGGATTTTTGCAGAAGCAGTTGCCGATTTCAAAGAGTGCAAGGTTTGTGTTTTTGCGGGAGACATTGCGCTTGACGGTCGCGAGCATTCCGCCGAGCAGCGAGGGCCGCATGATTGCAAGATCGAGGCTGATCGGATTGATCGGGGCAACAAGATCCTCTTTCGTGAAATCATAATCGAGCAGCGCGGTCTTTTCATCGATCATGCTGGTTCCGAGGCATTCATAAAGTCCGGTGCTGACGAGTGCGTCGCGGACGGCTGCAACCGGAGCGAAGGTGTCGGCGGAGAAATCGGCGCATTTGACGGCGCGGACGGGAACATCGGGGATGTTGTCGAGTCCGTGGATGCGCGCCACTTCTTCCGCGAGGTCGGCTTCTTCGAGGACGTCGGCGCGGTAGGTCGGCGGAATCACATAGCAGGATTCTGCGTTGACCGGTTCGACTTCCATGCCGAGTTTCGAGAAGATTGTGGAGATTTCGAGATCGGAAACATCCATTCCGAGCAGGCTGCGGATCCGTGCATAGCGGCAGAGGATGCGCGGCTGTGCGGGCTGCGGTTCCGCGACGGAGACGAGGTCGGAAACCAGTTCGCCGCCGGCGAGTTCAAGGATCAGAGCCGCCGCGCGTGCGCTTGCCTTCTCAACCATGCCGATATCGGCGCCGCGTTCGTAGCGGTGGGAGGCTTCGGAGGAGAGATTGAGTTTGGCGGAGGTCATGCGGACGCTTGTTTTGTTGAAGAACGCCGCCTCGATGACGACCTCTTTGGTGGAATCGAGAACGCCGCTGTATTCGCCGCCCATGACACCCGCGATTGCGACCGGTTTTTCCGCGTCGGCGATGACGAGCATGTCGGGATTGAGATCATACTTTTTGCCGTCGAGCGCGGTGATGGATTCGTTCGCCGCGGCGCGGCGGACCACGATGCGGCCTTCTTTGAGGAGCGCGCGGTCGAAGACGTGGAGCGGGAGACCGAGTTCCAGCATCACGTAGTTGGTGATGTCGACGATGTTGTTGATTGCACGGATGCCGACCGCTTCAAGGCGTTTCTGCATCCACTCCGGGCTCTCTTTGACTGTGACGCCGCGGATGACGCGTGCGGTGTACTTCGGGCAGAGATCGGGAGCTTCGACCTTGACGAGACTGGAGAAATCTTCGGAAACATGCGCTTCCGGAAGGTCGATCGCGGGGAACTTGAGCTCGCCGCCCTGGAGCGCGTAAACGTCGCGCGCAACACCCCAGTGGGAAAGCCAGTCGGGGCGGTTCTGGGTGAGTTCGAGCGAATAGACCGTGTCACCCTTGAACATGTCGGCGACGGACTGCCCGAGGGGAGTATCGGCGGGGAGAATCATCAGACCGTCATGGTCGTTGCTGAGTCCGAGTTCGCGAGCGCTGCACATCATGCCGAAAGATTCGACGCCGCGGAGTTTGCCTTTTCCAATGGTGAAATCCTTTCCGCCTTCGGGATCCTTGAAGGTTGTGCCGATGGTTGCGAGGGGAACGATGTTTCCGGCATCGCAGTTTGGAGCTCCGCAGACGATCTGGAGCGGTTCGCCCGTGCCCGGATCGACTTTGCAGATGGAAAGATGGTCGGAGTTCGGATGTTTTTCGCGGGAGAGAATCTTTGCGGTGACGACACCCTGCGGAACGGTTGCGGTCGAGATGATTTCTTCGACTTCGAGACCTGCGCGGGTCAGGGTCGCCGCCAGTTCCTCCGGCGAGGAATTGAGCGTGATATAATCGGAAAGCCAGTTGAGTGAAATCTGCATTTGAATGCTCCTTTCGGAATGGGGTTAGAACTGCTCGAGGAAGCGGACGTCGTTTTCAGAGAAGAGGCGGAGATCCTCGATGCGGTGCTTGATCATCGTGAGACGCTCGATGCCCATGCCGAAGGCGAACCCCTGGCAGGTTTCCGGATCGTAGCCGACGTTGCGGAGCACATTCGGGTTGACCATTCCGGCGCCGACGCACTCAATCCAGCCGGAGTTCTTGCAGACTTTGCAGCCTTTTCCGCCGCACATTACGCAGGTGAAGTCGCACTCCACGCTGGGTTCGGTGAACGGGAAGAAGCTGGGGCGCATACGGACTTTCACGCCTTCGCCGAAGAATTCGGAAGCGAACGCCATGAGCGTGCTTTTGAGGTCGGCAAGGGAGACGTTGGTGTCAATGTAAAGTCCTTCGATCTGATGGAAATAAACGCCGTGGGTTGCATCCGGGGTGTCGCGGCGGTAACAGCGGCCCGGAGCGACGATGCGGACAGGCGGTTTGTTTGCGAGCATCGTGCGGATCTGAACGGGGGAGGTGTGGGAGCGCATGATGCGGCCGTCCTCGAAATAGAAGGTGTCGACCATGCTGCGGGAGGGGTGGTCGGCGGGGGCGTTGAGGGCGTCGAAGTTGTTGAAAACAGTTTCGATTTCCGGACCGCTGGTGGCGATGAAGCCCATGCGGCGGAAGATGTTGCAGCACTCGTCAAAAGTCTGGCAGACGGGGTGTTTGCGTCCGGCGTGCCATTTGCGTCCGGGGAGAGTGACGTCGATTTTTTCAGCGGCGTTTTCCTCGACGGAATCGGCGATGCGGTTTTTAGCCTCTTCAATTTTGGCGAGCAGAGTCTGTTTCGCCACATTGAAGGCTTTTCCGACGACCGGTTTCTGATCGGCGGGGACTTTGCCCATGAGGGGACCCAGGGCGGTAAACGCACCGTTTCGTCCGACGGTTTTCGTGCGGACGGCTTCGACGTCGTTTTCGGTTTTCGCGGAAGCAAGAGCGGTCTCGGCATCCGTGACGATGGCTTGAATTTGATCCAGCAATTCCATATCTGTTTCCTTCAAATTGAGTTCAGCTGTTTTCAGAAGGGCTCGTGACCGGGCGCTTTTGAAAGCAGCGGAAATACAAAAAAGCGCGGAACTCTTCTGGAAAGAGCCCGCGCAAGGGTGTCTAACGTATCAGACGATTTTGTCAGCAGGCTGCTTTGGCTTTTTCGACCAGAGCAGTAAATGCCGCGGCGTCGTTGACAGCGAGGTCAGCGAGAACTTTGCGGTTCAGCGTGATTCCGGCCTTTTTGAGACCGTTGATGAACTTGCTGTAGTTCAGTCCCTGCTGGCGGCAGGCTGCGTTGATACGGATGGTCCAGAGACCTCTGTACTGACGCTTTTTCTGCTTGCGACCGACATAAGCGTGAGCATCCGCCTTGTCGATTGCATCATAAACGGTACGAATGCGCTTGGAACTCGCACCGTAGAAACCTTTGGCGCGCTCCAACGCTCTGTTACGGCGTTTTCTGGAAGGTACTGCACATGTAACTCTCATGATATATCTCCGTTTCTCTTGTTAGGCTCAGCCGTAGGGCAGAGCTTTCTTGATACGCTGATCCATGCAGGGCTGAAGGACTCCGTCTTTTCTCATCTGACGTTTTCTCTTTCCGCCTTTGCCGGTCATGAGGTGACGACGACCCGGCTTGGAGTACGTGTACTTGCCGGTTGCGGTGCGCTTGACGCGCTTTGCAATACTCTTTCTTGTTTTCAGCTTTGGCATCGTTTGGCTCCTTTCAGAGTGTTTGTTTTTTGCTCCGTAACGGCAGACGCCAATCAGCCGTTTCCGGAGGTTTTCCGCGTTACTTTACAGGACTGTAAGAGACGCAGATGTTTCTGCCGAGAAGTTTTCCGGGGGCGTCCAGAACACCCTTGTCCTTCAAACTTTCCGTGATCTTGTCAATAAGCTCGAAGCCCTTTTCCGGGTGCGCCATTTCGCGTCCCTTGAACATGATTGTGACTTTGAGCTTGCTGCCTTCCTGCAGGAATTCAATGCCGTGGGCAATCTTGAACTCGTAGTCATGCGAGTCAATGTTGAGACGGAATTTGATTTCCTTGACCTTCTGCGCCTGATTGTGCTTTTTCTGGTCTTTCAGTTTCTTCTTCTGCTCATAGCAGAGCTTTCCGAAGTCCATGATGCGGCAGACCGGGGGATTGCTCCCCTCGGCAACCATCACCAGATCCAGACCCGCATCCTTTGCCTTCTGACAGGCCGGACCGAGCTTGAGCACACCCAATTGTTCCCCCTGGGGACCAATGACGAGCAGATCCGCGTCTGCAAACGCGCGATCATTGTATTTCAGCAGCTTAGCAATAGGAGTACCCTCCCTTTTGGTTGTTTTTTTCTATTTCCGTGTAATATAGCACGTCAAATCTTATTTTCAACATCTTCCTGAAGTTTTTTCACGAGAGTGTCGAAATCCATTACTCCGAGCTGGTCTTCGCGGCGGGAACGGACGGCGAATCCGTTCGATTCCATCTCTTTGTCGCCGACGACCGCCATGTACGGAACGCGCAGATTGCGTGCATCTTTGATTTTTGCGCCCATCGTGCCCGGACGGGTGTCGCAGTCGACGCGGAAGCCGAGCTTTTTGAGCTTGTCCTTCGCGGCAAGGCAGTATTCGTTGTGGCGTTCGTTGACCGGGATCAGGCGGAGCTGTTCCGGAGCGAGCCACATCGGGAAGACGCCCGCGTAGTGCTCGACGAGGATGCCGAAGAAGCGTTCGAGCGAGCCGAAGAGTGCGCGGTGAACCATGTACGGCTGGTGACGCTGTCCGTCTTCGCCGACGTACTGGAGGTTGAAGCGCTCCGGCAGGTTGAAGTCGAACTGAATCGTCGAGGTCTGCCATTCACGGCCGATCGCATCTTTGATCTTGAGGTCGATTTTCGGACCGTAGAATGCGCCGCCGCCTTCATCGACTTCGTAGTCGAGTCCGCATTTTTCGATTGCCTGGACGAGGGACTTCTGCGCCTGTTCCCAGCGGGCGGGATCTCCGACGGCCTTTGCTGGCTTCGTGGAGAGATACGCCTTGATTTCCGTGAAGCGGAAGGTCTTCCAGATATAGAGACAGAAGTTCAGAACTTCCATGATCTCGCTTTCGATCTGTTCCGGGGTGCAGATGATGTGCGCATCATCCTGCGTGAATCCGCGGACGCGCATGAGACCGTGGAGCACGCCGCTTTTTTCATAGCGGTAAACTGTGCCGAGTTCCGCCCAGCGGCAGGGAAGCTCGCGGTAGGAACGGGTGCGGCTCTTGTAGATCTCGATGTGGAACGGGCAGTTCATCGGCTTGACGTAGTAGTCGTAGCCGTCAATGTCCATGTTGGAGTACATGCTCTCCTTATAGAAGGAGAGGTGACCGCTGGTCTCCCAAAGCTCGGAACGTCCGATGTGAGGCGTATAGAGCAGATCGTAGCCGTGGGTCTGATGCTCTGCGCGCCAGAAGGTTTCGATGATGTTGCGGATGAGCGCGCCGCGCGGATGCCAGAGGACGAGTCCGGGGCCGACGGTCTCGGAGATGCTGAACAGGTCGAGCTCTTTTCCGAGTTTGCGGTGGTCGCGTTTCTTTGCTTCTTCGACACGCTGGAGGTAATCCTTCAGTTCCTGCTTGGTCGGGAACGCGATGCCGTAGATGCGCTGGAGCATGGGGTTCGTCTCTTTGCCGCGATAGTAGGATCCGGCAACGGAGAGGAGCTTGAAAGCGCCGATCTGCGAAGTGCGTTCCACATGGGGACCGCGGCAGAGGTCGACGAAATCGCCGCACTTGTACATTGTAATGACGCCGTCGTCGGGAATGTCGGCGAGGCGCTCGAGTTTGTATTTCTGATCCGCGAGCATTTTTTTCGCTTCATCGCGGGTGACTTCGATGCGTTCGAACGGATAATCCGCCTTGACAATCTCGGCCATTTTCGCTTCGATCGCGGGGAGCTCTTCGATTTTGAGGTGTTCGGGGAGGTCGAAATCGTAATAGAATCCGTCCTCGGTGCTCGGTCCGATGTCGAATTTGGCTTCGGGGTAGAGCTGTTTGACCGCCGCTGCCATCACATGCGATGCGCTGTGGCGGATCGTTTCAATCGGGAACTGCATAAATATGTCCTTTCTTCAAAAATCTTTTATCACCCCTTAATATATACGCGAATTGCTGAACACGCAAGCGGGTTTGAAAAGATTCCTGTTTTTTTTATGATATTTGCGTGAACAATCCTTCCGCGGAGAAACGGCGCCGGTTTTTCTGTCCTGTTCAGCGGGAAATGCGGAGATTTCCGCCCGGCGGAATTTCGAATGTTCTGCCGTCAACAGAGAGCGAGCCCGGGATTCCTGCGGGAAGGGTCAGTTCGCAGGATTCTGGACCGAAAGCAAAGCGGATGACTCCGCCGCCCGGATGCGGCATTTCCCCGGAGAGAATGCTGCCGCCGTTCCAGAGCGGGCGGGCGTCGACACGGGTAAAGCCGGGTGCGCCCGGGCGGATCCCCGCCATTGTCGCGTACCATTGGAAGAGCGGGGTTGCGCTCCATGCATGACAGTCGGAACGCCCGTCGACGGCACATTCCACGGTTGTGGCAAGCGCGTAGTCCAGATGCTGTTTCCAGTCTTCCAGGCGTGTTCGGATGGCGTCCGCGTTTCCGGTCAGACGGCAGGCTTCAAAATAGTAGTGCATGAAGTAGAAGATGCTTTTTGCAACAGGGATATCTGCGGAGAACATTCCGGTTCCTTCGCCGTTCGGGAATGCGCCGGAACAGATGGCGAGCGACTGTGTGATTTCGGAAAAATCGCTTTTCGCGAAATCGTTCGCAAACATTTTCAGTTCGGGAACGTAAACGGATTCCAGCAGTCTTTTCGCGGTGAGGGCGCGGCGTCCGGCAAGCCAGTCGGCGCGGAGAGTGTCGCCGAAGAATCGTTCGATTTTTTCGGCGAACTGCGAAAAGTGAAGATAGAACATGTTCAGAACAGGGCTGACTTCGCCGTATTCGCCGCCTTGCGGAACGCCGCGTTTCCAGACATTGCGTCCGGTTTCGCTGGAAACGAAGTTCCAGCCGCGGAGCGAGGCGATCCAACCGTCTTCGCGCCGTTCGTTTTCCCATGCGTCGATGACGGCGCGGATTCCGGGGAGACGCTGGCGGATCAGCGGGACAACATCGGGTGTGCTCCACATAAGCGTGTCGTGACAGAATGCAATCCAGATGAGAGAGAAGCCGGGGATCGTCTGTCCGCCAGCGGGATAGGAGGAGGCTGTGAGACCGCGCCAGTCGCGGGACCAGTCGAGAAGCTCAATCGCTTTGCGCTGGAGACGGCGGTCCAGAGACTGTGTGTTTGCGATGAGCGCCTGTACACGGGCGTCTCCGATATACATCAGCCGTTCATAGAACGGGCAGTCCACGAAAATGGAGTGTGTGCAGTTTTCAAGGGCGCGGCGGCAGATGCCTTCATACTTGGCGAATTCGGGATCTCCCGTTATCCGTGCTGAAAAATCCCATGGATAGCGGCGTTCCCAGAGCGTCGCGCCCTCGAACACGACAGGCTGTTCACCTGCTTCAATCTGGAGAACGAGGAGTTTGCCGGAGCGGAAAAACGTGTTCTGCATGGAGCCGGACCCGTTCTCGACAATCCAGGTGTCATAGTTCCAGTCGTTGAGCATGGCGTTTTCCGTGACATTCCGTGCGACTTTTTTGTGCCAGCCGTCGGCGTTGGATTCGAATTCGCAGAGCGCTTCCGTTGCGCCGAGGCGGACTTTTCCGGAGCCGGAGAGACGGACTTCCGCCTGAAAGCAGCAGTACGTTCCGAGGTCGATGATTTTTTCAAATTTTCCGCCGGCGGGAACTGTGACGGAGGGCAGTTCAACCGGAATCCTCTTCCGGAGCTGTTCCGGCAGACGGGCGGGGAGCAGGCACGGAAGGCTGCTGAAATGGCGCGCATTCAGAGCAGAGCATGCATTCGGACCTCTGACGCCGCAGTTCCAGAGCGCCGGATCATTCAATTCTTTTTCTGCAAGCGAAACGTTGAGTTCCGCGGGGATTCCGGTTGCGAGACGGTAGCTCGCGCCGCCGTAATCTTCGGGGAAGACGATGCTTTCTGCCGCGGCGAATTCCCAGGCTCCGGAACCGGTGGAGAACATTCCGGTGAACGGAGCTTCGGCAAAGAAGAAAAAGCCGCAGCCGGAGCCCATCGTGTTCCACGGTTTCAAGTTTGCAGGAAGGGTGACGACCCGGGCCAGGAATTCATGTTCACCGGGGAGCAGCTCTTCTTCAAATGAACTGTAACACCAGTGCGCAGAGTCACTGCACTCGGGACCGTCGGTGATGAACTGTCCGTCAAGACGGAGATCGAACCAGCGGTCTCCGGAGACATGGAAGCGGAGAGTTGTTTTTTCTTTGAGGGAGAAGTGCAGACGCGCATGAAAGGCCTGCGTTTCACCGCGCGGTTTCATCCAGCAGACACCCGGGAACGGGTGGTCGGCATACGGCGGAAGCGTATCGTTGAATTCCAGCGGATCGTAATCGGGAAAGAAACGGGACATGGATGCACCTCTCTTATGAAATAAGGAACCCGCTTCAGAGTGAGTTCATGAAGCGGGCGTTCTGTAAATTCCGCTTACTTGCGGGCGGAAAGAACCGTTTTCTCGTACTGGTCGATTTCGGGGATGAAGTCGATGCCGGAGGGAACGGACTGCTGTTCGCAGAAATAGTCGTAGACGGCGCCGAGCGGGAACATTTTGAGTTCTTCAATCAGAGCCATCTTGCGGCCGTTGTCAAAGTTCTTTTCCATCTCTTTGAGCTTGGCGGCAGGTTCGAGGAGGGCTTTGAGAAGCGCCTTCTGCATGTTGCGCGTTCCGACGACCCAGGCGATGATGCGGTTGATCGTGGCGTCGAAGTAGTCGAGTCCGATATGCACCTTGTCCGCGCCGTTGTAGATGATTTCGTGGGCGATCGCCTGGAGCTCGTCGTCGAAGAAGACCACATGGTCGCTGTCCCAGCGGACGGGACGGGAGACGTGGAGGAGGATTTCATCGACATAGAGGAGAACGGAGCTGATCTTGTCGCTGATGATTTCGGTCGGGTGGAAGTGACCGGAGTCGAGGCAGAGCATGACGCCGTTCTTGACGGCATAGCCGAGGTAGAACTCATTGGAGCCGACGGTGCAGGTTTCGACGCCGATGCCGAAGAGCTTGGATTCGACGGCGTCGCGCATGAATTTCGGGTCGATCTTCTTGGCGAACATGGCGTCGAGGGACTGTTCGAGACGGGCGCGGGCGGCGCGGCGGTCGATCGTGACGTCCTTGAAGCCGTCGGGGATCCAGGTGTTCATGACGGCGGGATTGTTGAGCTGGCGTCCCATCTCTTCCGCAATTTTGCGGCAGGCGATTCCGTGTTCAATCCAGAACTGGCGGATACCTGCGTCCGGGTGGGAGAGGGTGAGGTTGGAAGCGGCTTTCGGATGACCGAAGAAAGTCGGGTTGAAATCGAGTCCGGCGTTCTGTTCTTTCGCCCAGTCGATCCAGCTCTGGAAGTGTTTGGGTTCGATGCGGTTGCGCTCGACCGGTTTATCGGTGTCGAGGTAGATGGCATGGAGATTGAGACGCTTTTTGCCGGGGATCAGGGAGAAGGCCTTGTTGAGGTCGTTGCGGAGCTCCTGCGGGGTGCGGGCTCGTCCGGGGTAATTGCCTGTGGAGAGGATGCCGCCCGAGGCGCCGCCGGCGTTCGGCTCGAAACCGCCGACGTCATCGCCCTGCCAGCAGTGGAGGGAGATCGGAATTTCGGCGAGCTGCTTCAGAGCCGCATCGGTATCGACTCCGAGAGACGCGTAATAGTCTTTGGCGAACTGGTAATTGCGTTCAATGTTTTTTGCCATGATAAAGCCCTTTCGTTAGGTTTTCTGAGCTAATTTAGCATTAAAAAAATAAAAAACCTTGACAAACGGCTCATTTTATAGTATTTTTAGAGCAAAGATGCAAAAAGGAGGCTGTATGGCGATTCTTTCCAATTCCGACTTTCTGTCGAACAAGACGCTTCCGGTGAAACTGATCCGGCGTGATCCGCAGGAGGCATACGGTCTGCACAGTCACGAGTTTTCGGAACTTGTGATTGTGTACCGGGGGGAAGGCGATCATCTGATCTACGGTGAGCGCCGCCCGATTTCCGCGGGAGACGTTTTTCTGATTCGCGGTCAGACGCGGCACGGCTATGAGAATCTTCACGATCTGGCGCTGTGCAATCTTCTGTTCGACCTGCACGAGGCGGCAAACCCGCTGTTCGCGCTGAGCAGGTATCCGCTGCTGCGCCGGTTGACCGCTCTGGAACCGGGGCGGATTGCGGAACATCGTTTTCATCTGACGCCGGAGGAACTGCCGCGCGTTACGGAGCTTTTGAATGCAATCGAAGAGGAGCAGAACGGACGGAGCGAGGATTACTCTTCCGCGATGGCTGCGCTGTTCGTTCTGCTGATTGTGCGCCTGTCGCGTTTTTTTCAAGCGGCGGAGCCTGAGCAGGAGGGCATTCAGCAACCGCTGTACCGTCTGCTGAATGAACTTTCGGACCGCTCGGCGGAACAGTGGCCGCGCACCCGGATGGCGAAACTGGCGGGAATGTCGGTTAGTACTCTGACGCGTCAGTTCCGCCGTGCGACGGGGTATGCGCCGAATGAATATCTGCAGCGGCTGCGTTTGAAAAAAAGCACAATGCTGCTTCTGAATCCGGAGCTTTCGATTTCGGAAATAGCGGAGCGCACAGGTTTTTCAGACAGCAACTATTTCTGCCGTCAGTTCCGCGCACGTTACAATGTTTCTCCGCAGAAGTACCGGAAGAGCCGTGAGGTGTGAAAATTGGAGACGTGTAAACATTTACGCAACAATTTTCCCGGTTCTTTTCTTGAATTTTTCGTTTCAGCGGTTACATTGACACTGATAGGAAAGGGGAAAAGATGAGAAACAGAATCACCATACAGGAGTTCGCGGAGAAGGCGGGAGTATCCATTGCGACGATCTCGCGCGCGTTCACGGGCAACGGACGGATCAGTCCGGAAACCCGGAAACGGATTCTGGAAGCGGCGGGAAAATACGGTTATTCCGCAGGGCCGCGCAAGCTGAAATCCGAATGCGATATTCCGGAAATAGTCTTTTTCTATCCGGAGCTCTATTCGGGCGAGCCGGATTACTTCACGGCTGAAATCATTGTCAACATCAAGCGTCATCTCGGCAACGACCATATCTTCACCGTAACCCCGTTTGACGAGAACGATGATCATATCATCGATTCCGCGAAAGTGCGGATGCTGAACGGGTCTGTCGCGGGGATCATTGTCGTCGCCGGTTCGCCTGGAGCGGAAAAACTTGCACAGACAGCCGACAGCTGTTCCGTTCCCTATGTCCTGATCGGAAAGATTCCCGGATTCGAATACAACACGGTTCTGCATGACAACGAATACGGTGCTTTCCTTGCGGGAAAATATTTTCGCGAAACGGGGCGGCGTCATCCCGTTTATCTTTCCGGGCATCTTGACGCCGCCAAACGCAGCGGATTCAAGCGCGGGTTCGGCGGAACGGAACGCATTCCGGTCATTCCCGGCGGCGCGGGGTTCCGCTTCGGCAGTTCTGCTCTGGCCTATATCCGATCGCACTATCCCGAAACCGACTGTGTGCTTTGTGCAACCGACATCATGGCGATGGGGCTGCTCAAAGAGGCGGAGGCGCAGGGGGTGCGTGTGCCGGAACAGATGGCGGTGATCGGATTCGACGACATTGCGGTTTCGCGCTTCTTCACGCCGGCGCTCTCCTCTGTGTCGCTGCATCTCGGAACGATCGGACGTGTGGCCGCGGATCTGCTCGAACAGCAGCTGACGGGGAAAAAAGAACGTCCTTCCGAAGTCGTTCCGTGTGATCTTGTGTTAAGAAAATCAACTTGAAAGGAGATTTCAAAATGGATAAAACTCTGGTTCTTCTTGCTGCCGGAATGGGCAGCCGCTACGGTGGACTCAAGCAGCTTGATGCGCTCGGTCCTCACGGGGAGACTCTGATGGACTATTCGGTTTTTGACGCGGTCCGCGCCGGTTTCAGCAAAATCGTTTTCATCATCCGCCGCGATATCGAAGCGGATTTCAAACGGGTGATTGGCTCCAAATACGAATCTGTCGCCGATGTGCAGTATGCATTTCAGGCACTCGATGATCTTCCCGCCGGATTCACGGTTCCCGAAGGACGCGTCAAGCCGTGGGGAACGGGACAGGCGGTCTATGCCGCGCGCAACCTGGTCAAGGGACCGTTCGCGGTGATCAACGCGGACGATTTTTACGGAGCAGACGGTTTCCGCAAACTTTCCGCAGCGCTTGATTCGGGGAATCCGCAGGAATTCTGCATGTGCGGATTTTATCTGGAGAATACGCTCTCGGAAAACGGCTCCGTTTCGCGCGGAATCTGCCAGCTGAACGCGGATCACACGCTCCGCACCGTGGTGGAACATACGAAAATCGAACGCAAAAACGGACAGATCGTCAGCACTCTGGAAGACGGCGGCAGCGTCGTTTTCACCGGACGCGAAATCGTTTCCATGAACATGTGGGGATTCCAGAGTTCCCTGTTCGATGCGCTTGAGACGCAGTTCACCGATTTCCTCAAGGCGCACGGAACGGAGCTCAAAAGCGAGTTCTACATTCCGTTTGTCGCCGATACGCTTGTCAAGCAGGGCAAAGCGACGGTCAAGGTTCTGACATCCGACGATTCCTGGTTCGGGGTCACCTACCAGGAGGACAAACCTGTCGTGAAGAGCGGTCTTGAAGCTCTTGTGAAGGCCGGGAAGTATCCGGAAAAACTGTTTCAGGTATGACGATGAAGACTCAGAAAGATATTGAAAAACTCTGTGCGAACTTTGCCATTCCCGGCGATTTCGTCTCGGCGGAATCCTACGGAAGCGGACATATCAACGATACCTATGCGGTTGTCTACAGCCAGGCTGGAAGTCTGATCCGCTACATTCTTCAGCGCATCAACACGGAAATCTTCCGCTATCCGGCTTCGCTCATGGAGAACATCCGCCGCGTGACGGAACATCTGCACCGCAAATCTTCCGGCTCGCGCAGAACGCTTACTCTTGTACCCGCATATGACGGACGCGTCTGGTTCCGCAACGGAAACGACAACTGCTGGCGTGTCTATCTCTTCATCGAACATGCGAAAAGCTATGATGTGCTTGAAACGGAAGAGCAGGCGTTCGAGGCGGCGTGGGCGTTCGGCAAGTTCCAGGCGGACCTCGTCGATTTGCCGGGGCGTCTTACGGAAACAATTCCGGATTTCCACAATACACCCAAACGCATCGCCCAGCTCGAAGAGGCAATCTGCGCCGATTCCTGCGGACGCGTCAAGAGCGCGGAAGCGGAAATCGAATTCATCCTTTCGCGCAAGGATGAGGCGGATACTCTGCTGAAGCTGAACCGCGAAGGCGCTATTCCGGAGCGCATTACACACAATGACACCAAACTCAACAACGTCCTGATCGACGTTGAAACCGGACACGGCATCTGTGTGATCGACCTTGACACCGTCATGCCCGGACTGGTGCACTACGACTTCGGCGACATGGTCCGGACCGGAACCAGTCCCGCCGCCGAGGACGAGCGCGATCTGAGCAAAGTCACCATGCGTTTCCCGATGTTTGAAGCGCTTCTGCGCGGCTACTGCGCTTCCGCCGGAGCGTTTCTGAATGCGGTTGAACTGGAATACCTTCCGTTCAGCGGCAAACTCATCACTCTGGAGATCGGCACGCGCTTCCTCACCGATTATCTTTCGGGCGACACCTATTTCAAAACTCACCGCGAAGGTCATAATCTGGACCGCGCAAGAACCCAGATCGCACTCGTCCGCTCCATTGAAGAACAGATGGACCGCATGAACGCGCTTGTAAAGGAGATTAAAGCAAAATGAGAATTCTGATTACCGGCGGCGCCGGATTCATCGGCAGCCATATCGCGGAGTACTTCAACGGCAAGGCGGAAATCCGCGTGCTGGACAGCCTCCGTTCCGGCTATCTGCACAATCTCGAAGGACTGGATGTGGAGTTCATCAAGGGGGATGTCCGCGACCGCGCCGCCGTTGCGAAGGCTGTCGAGGGATGCGATTATGTCTTTCATCTCGCGGCAATGATCAGCGTTCCGGAATCCATGTTCAAAATGGAGGAGTGCGTGGACATCAATGTGAACGGTCTGCTGACCGTCCTTGAGGAGTCCGCGAAAGCCGGAGTGAAGAAACTCTGTTTCAGCACGAGCGCTGCGATTTACGGAGACAATCCGGTCGTTCCGAAAGTTGAGACGATGATTCCGGAGCCGAAAAGCCCGTACGCAATCACCAAGCTCGACGGGGAATACTACTGCAATATTTTCACTCAGACCGGCAAGCTGAAAACGGCGTGTCTGCGCTACTTCAATGTTTTCGGTCCGCGTCAGGATCCGAAGAGCGCATACGCAGCAGCGGTGCCGATCTTTACGGCAAAAGCCATTGCAAATGAAGATATTACAATTTTCGGTGATGGCGAGCAGACCCGCGATTTCATCTACGTCAAAGACATCGTCGAGGCGAATGTCTTCATGGCGATGCACGACTTCACGGGCGTTTACAATATCGCCTACGGCGGCCGCATCACAATCAACGATCTTGTCAAACAGATTATGGATGTGACGCATTCGAAGAGCCGGGTTCTGCATCTTGAAGAGCGTCCGGGCGACGTCAAACACTCTATGGCGGGAATCGAAAAACTCAAATCAACGGGGTTCCGTCCGAAATACGATTTCGCATACGGCATGGAACAGACGATCCGTTTCTTCGCCGGACAGAAGTGATATCCTGACGGGAACTCCGCGGAGTTCCCGTTTATTTTCCCGCCTCAAACTTCTGCTTTCTCCACATTTCCAGCGCGAAGAGAACCCAGAGATAATACGCAGTGTTCTTTCGTCCGCTCCAGTGATCTTCGAGAAGGGAACGGACATATTCCGGCTGGAAGCCCCATTCCCGGTGCAGCTTTTCCGGATTCAGCAGCTCGCCAGCTTCCGCCTTCAGGTCTCCTCTGAACCAGTCTCCGATCGGTGAAGAGAAGCCCTGTTTGGGACGGTCCCACAGAGCGTGCGGGACGTAACGCTCCAGCACTTTCTTCAGAACCAGCTTGCCGCCAAGTTTGCGGTCATACTTGTAATGGAACGGCAGGGCGTTGGCGAACTCCACAATCCGGTGATCCAGCAGGGGCGGGCGCACTTCCAGCGAATGCGCCATGCTTGCGCGGTCGACTTTGCAGCAGATGTCGTCCGGAAGATACTCCGCCATGTCCAGAAACGCCGCGATGTAACGGGACGGCACCTGATTTTTCAGACGGTTCAGGACTTTCCGCAGTTCAAAGGTCGACGAGGCGAAGGGGCGTCCGGTCAGGCGTTCGAAATTCAGCCAGTTGAAGACGCCGGACATGACTCCGTATGCGTCATCCATGCGGTCAAACGCAACGGCCTTGCCGCATTTGCCGAGGTAATTCCAGCCGAAAATTCGGTGCAGAAGACCGCCGCCCAGGCGCCGCAGAAGACGCGGAACCCGTTCGTCAATCCGGGCGACATTCCACAATGCCGGCAGATTGTTGTATCCGAAAAACAGCTCGTCGCCTCCGTCGCCGGAAAGTGCGGTTGTGACCTGTTTCCGCGCCACGGCGGAAAGCAGAAAGGTCGGCAGGGCGGAGTCGTCGCCGTAGGGTTCGTCATACAGTTCCGGAAGTTTCAGCAGAATCTCGAACAGCTCTTTCCGGGTCATGATTTCGCTGGTGTGATCTGTCCCCAGATAATCCGCAATCTGCCGGGCATAAGGGCTTTCGTCTTCGCGGGCCGATTCAAAACCGATCGTGAAGGTCTTCAGTTTGCGTCCGCCGAGCTGACGCTGGGCAATGGCGCAAATCAGGGTCGAGTCGATCCCTCCGGAAAGGAACGCGCCCAGCGGAACATCCGACATCAGTTCTTCCCGCACGGCAGCGTTCAGCAGACGGTCCAGTTCATCCGCGGCGTCCTCGAGCGAGCCGGAAAATTTCGTTTCGGGAACCTCGATCCGCCAGTACGTTTCCGTGCGGCATCCGCCGTTCTCGAAAACCGCATATTCGCCCGGCGCGACTTTGTGCACATCGCGGTAAATGCTCAGCGGCGACGGAATATAACGCAGATAGAGATACTGGTCAAGCGCGGAGGAATTGAGTTCTCCGCGGAATTCCGGACACGCCGCGATGGCTTTGAGTTCGGAGGCGAAAAGCAGTTCTCCGTTCCGAATCTGATAATAGAGCGGTTTGATTCCCATGCGGTCGCGGAGCAGGAACAGACGCGGCGTTGCGGTCCGGCGGTCCCAGATCGCGGCGGCGTACATTCCGCGCAGACGGTTGAAGAACGCTTCGCCTTCGAACCGGAACCCCCAGAGCAGGACTTCTGAATCGGAATCGGAGCGGAATTGCGCTCCCTGTTTTTCGAGTCCGGAGCGCAGTTCGCGGTAATTGTAAATTTCGCCGTTGACCGCGACGGCAACTTTCCGGTCGGGCGTGACGAACGGCTGTTTTCCCGCTTCGGAGAGGTCGAGAATGCTCAGTCGGCGATGTCCCATCCAGAGTTTGCATCCGGTCTCATAATCGGAATACCATCCCTCCTGATCCGGTCCGCGGTGCTGAAGAGTCTCCAGCGCCGTCCGCATCGCCGTCTCATCGGGAACCGTCTTCCCCGCAAAACCGAAAATTCCGCACATGATTCAGCCTCCCTTAAAATAATTGATCCCGCAAAAGCGCACGCCAACCGATTCCAAGCTGAAAATAATCCCGCAACAAGGCAGGGGTCAAAGCTAGAAAACGGAAGGGGCGTGGAAAAGAGCGAAGATGTTTACGTGCGTGGAAATAGTTGTTGCATTGGGTTAGAATATCCATATTAGTAAGTGGGATTTTCTGCAAATCGACAGTCAGAGAAAAGAGGCCATTCAACATTAAGACAGTCTGCTCAAAGTCGTCAGAACCAGAAGATACTTTTTTTAAGCGGTGAACAATACTGAAGCGAGTTTTTTGAAATTCCGGAGATGAAACATTGTTGTCATGGATTCTGTATAAAGTCAATTTTTGGTTGTCGTATTTCAAAACATTAAGCAAGGAGGCCGTTTGTGTTAGCCAAAGGTCATGGAAACGATAGGTTGATGGAATTCTCAAAAAAATATTTCTGAAAGTTTTTTTCATCGCGATATTATGTCCTGAAAAATTAATTCTCTGATATAAAATATTTCGAAAGAGCATTTCCGGAGTTTGTGATTCTTTTATATATTTTTCAGCATAGCTCAACAAGGACTCTTGGTAGTATTTGAGTTCCTTATTGACCATAAAACTGTTGCACACGGCGACTTGGCAAGTTGAATCCTGTTCCAGAATTGCCGCTAGTTTTTCGATTTTCTCCGGTAGCCAGACGTCATCCTGATCGCAGAAAAAAATGAAATCGCCTGTTGCCGCTTTCGCCAAATGCACGAAGTTCTGCACAACGCCAAGTCGCGGAGTATTCCGGAAATACTTCAATTCACCTGTGTAATGAGAACGGACCGCTTCCACTGCAAGAAAGGTTTTATCGTCAGAGGAATCGTCGCCAATTAGAATTTCATCCGGAATACGCGTCTGCTTGAACAGACTTTTCAGCTGTTCTCCGATATATTTTTCGCCATGGTAGGCGGCGAGGACGACGGAAATTTTATTCATGGTTTTCCCATCGACTCCAAGATATTCCATGAGAGATGTAATAGATCTTTAAGAATGCAATTAAAATATAACTTTCTACGACTTTCGCAAAAGAGGCTTTGTATACGACGCCTTCCTGATGGATATGAGGACGCTTATGAGTGGAATAAAAATCTTTGCCCCAAAGAATTTCCGGCTGTAAATTTACTTTCCAGAGTGCATAATTGGCACTCATTTGATCGCGTTGACAATATTGAGAATAGGTTTCCCACCATTTTTTCGAAAAAGCAATTACATGAGAATCATTATGCTTTCGGAATATAGCACACCCACAGCAAAGTCCATTATGTTCCGGATATTTTTCTTTTACCAACAGGCGAACCATTCGAAAAACATCCCATTGAACACGAAGTCCTCCACGTACTTCGCCGACTAAGCAATGCGCTTCCTGATAAATACAGTCTCTTATCGGATGAACAATCATTGCACACGCAACATTTTGGTGCATGAGTCTTTGACTCTTTTCTAACAAATCTTCTGTAATTCTTTGGTTTGCATCAATGTACAAGCTAAAGTCATAGTCCGGTAAAAGCCGGTGCGGATTTAATTTTGGAAATCTGCTTTCACGAACTCTGTTTGAATTTGTGTAACCAAATTTACGGACTTTCCAGACCCCGATATGGTCGTGTGGTATATCGTTGCTGAAACAGATGTAGTCAAAGTCGTCAGAAATATATTCCGGTTGTTGCAGATTGTCATATTTTCCGACTAGAACTGTGTACACAGCCATTCTTTTTTGCATTTTATGACTTCTTTTAGGTTTTTTTGAGGTTTAACTTCAGTTCAAGATACTTATTCTCCATAGAATCCGCGGTACCAGTCCACGAAGTTTTTTACGCCGAGCTCCAGAGGAGTCGAGGGCAGAAAGTCGTAATCGCGCTTCAATTTGGAGGTGTCCGACCATGTGCGGTACATGTCACCGGGCTGCAGGGGCAATAACTCCAATTGCGCCGTTTTCTGTGTTGCATGTTCCACGGCATGGACGAAGTCACGCAGGCCGACCGGATGACCGTTGCCGATGTTGTAGACCCGGAACGGAATCTGATCCGCACGGCACAACGGTTTCAGCAGAACCCGGACAACGCCTTCCACAATGTCGTCGATGTAGGTGAAGTCCCGCTGCATGTCGCCGTGGTTGTACAGCGGAATCGGGGTTCCGTTCAGGACTGCGCGGGTGAATTTGAACAAGGCCATGTCCGGGCGTCCCCACGGACCGTATACCGTGAAAAAACGCAGACCGGTCGACGGGATCCCGAAGAGAGATGCGTAGGAACAGGTCATCAGTTCACTGCTCTTTTTCGTTGCGGCGTAAAGACTTACCGGATTCGCCAGCGGGTCGTCCTCGCGGAACGGGATATTCGGCGAACTGCCGTAGATGCTTGAACTCGAGGCGAAAACAAAATGTTCCACCGGGTTGTCACGGCATCCTTCCAGGACGTTGAAGAAACCGTCGATGTTGCTCTGGATGTAGACAGACGGATTTTCCACACTGTAGCGCACGCCTGCCTGTGCGGCCAGGTGACAGACGGCGTCGAACTTTTCCTTGTGGAAGAGCTTGACCATCGCGGCGGCGTCTTCCAGATTCAGCTGGCAGAAGCGTCCGCCGAGCGGAGATTCAATCATGCGTCCGTAGGCGATGTTTTCGGGCTCGAAACCGCATTCCTTCAGGCGGGCGAGCTTCAGATTGACGTCATAATAGTTGTTCAGATTGTCGATGCCGAGTACGTCGTATCCCATGGCGGTCAGGCGGCGGTAAAGATGAAAGCCGATGAATCCGGCGGAGCCTGTAACCAGTATTTTTTTCATGATCCGCGCTCCGTCAGCTGTCCGAAGAGCTGTCTGAATTGAGTTTTCACTTTATCAATCGAATGGTTGGTGCGGACATATTCAAATGCCTGCGCGCCAAGACGTTCGGCGAGCGCTGGATCGGACGCCGTGCGGAGCAGCTGTGCCGCCGCGGTCTCCGTGTCGCCGACGGGAAAGAGAAGTCCCGTTTTTTCCGGGAAGATCACTTCGTTTGTGCCGTCGACATCGCTTGCGACGATGGGCAGACCCGCCGCCATTGCTTCCAGGAGGACGTTGTCGAGCGGAGCCCAGTGAGCGGTATGCAGCATGACGTCCGCCGCCTGATAGACGATTTCGACATCCTTGCGGAAGGGGAGGAATCGCACATGTTTTTCGATTCCGAGCTCTGCGGCCTGTTTCTGCAGATCCGGCTTGAGCGGACCGTCCCCGATCAGGAGAAAGAGAAGATCCGGATTCTGTTTCAGTGCGACGGGCGCGGCGGAAATGAAATCCTTCTGAGCCTTCTGAGGTGAAAAGCGTCCGACATTGAGCACAAGAATTTTTTCATCCGGAATCTCCAGCATGCGCCGGGCGTTCCGTTTGTTTTCCGGATGATGAAAGCGTTCCGTTTCGACGAAATTGCGCACCACGACCAGTTTTTTCTGCGGGACGCCGCGGGCGAGCAGCTGTTTTTCGATGGCGCCGGAAACGGCTAAGGCTTTGGTGTTCAAAGAGGTGCAGATGCGGTCGATCCAGGGATGACTGCACCAGCCTTTGACGTTTCCGACTCTGGACATGTTGATGCGCTCGATGCAGGGAATGTTCATCAGTCTGGCGATTCCTGCGATGAGGCGTCCGGCATGCAGGTAAATCAAATCCGGTCTGCACCGGCGGATTTCCTGTATGACCGCCCAGACTGTCCAGGGGTTGCGCATGGAAAAACTCATCAGACGGCAGGGAATTCCGCGCTGTTCGAGCGCCGCGCGAAGCGGTCCGTCCTGAAAGAGAAGCACGGAAAAGGAAATATCGCCGTCGGGCGCAAAGGCATCCATGAGTTTGAGGAGGAAAACCTGGCTTCCGCCGAGTTCTCCGTAAGTGACGGGAACCAGAATTTTCATGATGAACGTTTTCTCCTTCCGGAGAAAAATTCCGTATGTGAACAGTTCATGCGGTTCCCTTCTGCTTTAAGTGTCCGAGAGTTAAAAACGATACGGGGAATATACACGTGAATACTTCAAAATACAAGAGAAAATTGCAGTCATTCTCAACTTTTCCGGCATTTTCATGGAGGTGGAAAAGAAAGCGCCCCGGTTCTTGAGGGAGCCGGGGCGCGGAGTCTTGAACGGAAGGTTCCGGATCAGGGAACAACTTCGGGGTTCTCGCGCTTGTAGTAGGCAAGGATCATCTTGCGGAGGAAGTCGATGTCGAGCTTCCAGTCAAGCGCCTTGTCGCCGAGAGCCTTGCGGACGTTGGTCTGGTCGAAGATGATCTCGGACTCGAAGTAAGGCATGAGGTCGCCGATCATTTTCTGGACGAGGAGTTCCTGCTTGGAGGGGTTCTCGACGTGTTCCATGACGGAGAGACCATGAGACTGCAGGACTTCACAGACCGCTTTTTCGATGTCGTAGCGGCTGACCGGGCTGTCGCCGGTGATATGATAGGTCTTGTTCTCGACGGGGAGCTGGAAGATCTTGGTGATGGCTTCCTGGACGTAGTCGACGGGGACGAAGTAGACTTTGTCGGTTGCTCCGGCCTGAATTCGGAGGGAGGTTGTGAACGGTCCCTTCGGGTCGATGCCTTCTTTGGAGCATGTCACGCGTTTGACCTGGCCGAGGAATTCGAGAAGTCTGTAGAACGCGAGCGGCTTGCGGACAATGCCGTCGGAGCGTCTGCCGACCACGATGGCGGGGCGGTAGATGGTGTAGGGGAATCCGGAGTCGCGGACGAGTTTTTCCGCGTCGAATTTGCTGCGTTCATAGGGGTTGTTGAAGTCGGTAGCGGGCATGGAGTCTTCCATGACGCGTCCGACGGTTTTTCCGGCGACGTAAGCGGTGCTGACGTAATGGAAGGTCGGGACCTTGACCGCTTTGGCGAGGGCGAGAGCCGCCTGAGTTCCGCCGAAGTTGGTCGCGTAGGTTTTGCCCTGAAGGTCTTTGCCGAGGTTCACGTCAGCGGCGCAATGGAAGAAGGTGTCGAAGGGACCTTCCTTCGCCATGGCTTCCGCGGGGAGGTTTCCGAGGGTGCCTTCCACAATGGTCACTCGACGGAGAATGTCATCCGCCGTTTCCGGTTTGCCGTCGAACTCGCACTGCTGGCGCAGGATTTTCTCCGCGCGGGACTGTCCGGACTCACCGCAGAAACCGCGGCAGAGGGACACCACTTCATAGTCGGGATGTTCACGCAGTAAGGCAGTTGTGAAGGCTCCGCCAACCAACCCTGTAATTCCGGTCATCAGAATTTTCAATGTTCTCTCCAATCTGTGTTTGTAGATGCATTGCCGGAAACCGGTGCTGCATCCTTAGTATTTTAAAATGTATCAGATCTTAAAATATGAAGTTACATAATATAGCATATTCACAGAGGAAAGCAAGCTGAAAAGCAGAAAAATCCCTGAAACTGTTGAGCTTCAGGGATTTTTTGAGTTCAGATACTTTCCTCCGGTATGCTTATTTCAGCTCGATGAGCTTGCAGGAGTGCGGAGCAAGCTCGAACTCCAGGCGGCCGGAGCTGACGGAAACGGGCTTTTCGGCCCAGAAATCCGTTGCGGACGCGGCGTGGACTCCGTGAGCGGCGAGGTCGAACGAGACCTGTTCCGCCGTATCTTCCCAGTTGACGAGCAGGACGCGCCATCCGGATTTGAGTTTCTGGAGGAAACGGGCGGGGCGTGCGGACGAGAAGAGATCGAGCGGGCGTGCCGCTTCGCCGGATTCCGCGCTGACGACTTTGCGTGCGAGGAAGAGTCCCTGTTCGTTCAGAAGCGTCATCTTGTCGGAGAGATTGACTGCACCGGCTGCGGCGAGCACGAGGCTGAGCAGGATTTCAAGTTCGGAGCGGTTCATGGTCGCCTGCTTGAAATTGCGTTCCGGGTCGTAGCCCTGGTCAGGCGTGACGAACGGCCACATCGGGTTGAGACGGTCCAGATCGGGATCGTTCGAGGTTTCGGCGGAGCGGCAGAGCGCGAAATCCGGATCGTTGAGCCAGAGCTTTTTGTTTGCCCAGAAGTGCGAGGCGACCGCGGGGAGGTTGTGCGTGAGGTTGTCCCAGCGGGCGTGGATGTCCGCGCCGATGCGGACCGCTTCGACCATGCTGTTGCCGGCGGTGTACGGGTAGTTGCAGCCGAGGAGGACGGAGCGTCCGTTGATTCCGCGCCAGACGGGAGCGAGGAGACGGGGGATCAGCTCGTCGCGTCTGATGTTCGGGTCGGAGAAGCGCGGGGCGTTGAACATCGAACAGAGAAAGTCGAGCTTGAAGTATTTGTAGCCCATATCCGCATAACGGCGGAAGGTGTCTTCGAGAAATTTTTCGGTTTTTCTGACGGTCGGGTCGAGAATGAATCCGACGCGGCGCATGCATTCGTAGGCAAGACAGGGCTGTCCGCCGACGGAGCCGGCAAGCATGTCGTAATCGAGCTGGGCGATGCGGCTGTGGGGTTCCGCAATGGCGGGGGCGAACCAGAGTCCGGGCTCAAAACCCATCCTGGTCAGCTCTTTTGCGAGGTATTCCATGCCGGAGGGGAAGTAGGAGTTGGCGTCCCATTCCCCGTAGCAGTACTGCCAGCCGTCGTCGACGATGATGCGTTTGACGTGTTTGGAGAGAACGGGATCTTTTGCGATGAATTCGGCGTTCTTCAGAACTTCCTCTTCGGTGATGGTCCAGCGGTAATAATCCCAGCTGTTCCATCCGGCGGAGGGGGGGGCGAACTCCTTCTTGACGTCGCAGTTTTCATCCGCATAGTTTTCCATGAGTTCGAAGCCGTTGCGGGAGGTGCGGAAGGAGACCACGGGAAACACGAGTTCCGCTGCTCCGTAGTAGTGCGCCTGCATGACGAGGCGGAAATCTCGGATCTGTCCCTGTTCGGCGATTCCCTGCGCGAGGACGGGGAATCCTGCATGGAACGGAGTGGAAATCTGCATGGTGACGCCGTCTTTGGTGACGGATGTCATGATCTGTCCGGCGAATGCGGCGGGTTCCTTCACATTCTTCAGATCGTGCGCCTGGCAGCCGCCCAT
This sequence comes from Lentisphaeria bacterium UBA4640, assembly GCA_002405835.1. Lineage (GTDB taxonomy): Bacteria > Verrucomicrobiota > Lentisphaeria > Victivallales > UBA1829 > UBA1829. The sequence goes on from DHMO01000045.1 coordinate 170,989, forward strand.
TTTGATGTTCTGCGGCAGAACATGGTCGGCATGGAATGCGGGAACCTGAAAGAGGGTGAAATCAAGGATGTCGGCTTTCTTCCGGAGCGTTCCGGTGACGGCCGCATCGATGCGTCCGTTTTTCTCCGTGAGAACGAGTTTCCAGGAGCCGGAGGGGGTGGCGGCGGTGAATGCGTCGCCGCCGGCTTTCCAGACGAGCTGTTCGGGAGCTTCACCGTTGACCGCCACAAAGGAGTTGAGGGCGATTGCGGGGAAGTCCTGCATCTTGAGTTGAGGCTGAGTGGTCATGTTTGTGATCCTTAGTTTTTATGTTAGCTGGTTCTGTAGTTGTATCTTCCGAGTGTTTCGAGTTCTCCGAACTGGTCGCGGCGGAGAAAACGTGTGGACAGGACGATTTCTTCACGCTCCGTTTTGCCGGGAGCTTTAAGCTGATGATCAAGCAGTTCGAGCCCATTGGTGACGAGCGGCTTGAAATTATACTGTATCGCACCGGCGATGCGTGGATCGTCGATGATGTCCGAGGGCAGAGTGTAGACCGTGAAGATTTCCGGCTGATAATCAATGCCCGCACGATGGATTTCATTGACAAGCACGCGCGCCGCGCGGCAGTTTGTGAAGAAGAGAAACTGCGGACGGTTTTTCAGAACCGACTTGCAGATGTCTTCCAGATCGGCTTCATTGGCGAGCGAAAGCGTCCGCGCAAGTTTGAGTCCATGTTCCCGTGCGCTTTTCCGCAGAAGCTGAGCGGTTGTGTTGTTCCCGTAGGAGTAAAGATGAAGAGTTTCCGCGCCGAGAGTTTTTATGTACGCGAGAAATTCTTCGACTGCCGGCGCAAAATCGTTGTAAACGCAGGAAAAATCCGGCTGCTCGTGATTGATTGAAACGAGGGGGAAGTGACGCTCCTTCAGCTCCTTGTACTGCGGGGTGTCGACGGGGAGGGAAACCGTGCTGAGCACGCCGTCGACCTGGTTTTCAAGGAGGCGTTCGAGACAGCGGACAAGAGCCTCTTCGCTGGTGTTTGTGACCATGAGGAGAAGCTGGGAGTCGCGCTCGTTGATCTCTTTCATTGCGAGATCGACAAGATAATAGGAGAAGGGGTCGCGGATTGCCGCGATGATCATTCCGATGGTTCCGGTACGTCCTTTCGCGAGGGCGCGTGCGGCGAAGCTGGGGCGGTATCCGAGGTCGCGCACGGCGTCGTCGATCCGCGCCTTTGTCTTCGGGGAGATTTTCGCGGAAAGCGGATGATTGTTCAAATAGAGAGAAACCAGTGTTTTCGACACATGCACATGCCGGGCAATATCCTTGATTGTGACTTTCATTCGCGCATCTCCTGATTAATTCGGTTTAATAATATTGCGCGGATTTCTGAAAAGTCAAGCGGAGTTATGTTTTCTTTACTCTTTTTCTGCGGAAATCGCGGCAATTGCGGGGACGCCCCCGCCGCAGGCGGAAAGAATGTCGATGCTGCGGATCGTCTTTTCCGGATGCGGATTGTGCCAGCAGAAGTTCTGGAAACTGATGACGCCTTCGGGGTTCGTGGATTCGAGACCGATTTTCGCGAGTTTCGGCAGAACAACACCGTGGCGGTCCATCCAGGGGGCGATTTCCAGCTTGGAGCGGACGGAAACGGAGATTTCCGTGTAGTCGGAATAATGGATCTTATAGGTCAGGACCGTTTCGCCTTCGGGGGCGCCCCAGCCCATCGTATGCAGGAAATAGAGATTCTTCGCTTTGCGGTTGACGGGGATGCCGCGGACTCCGGCGGGAAAATAGTCGCGCTCGCGTCCGGCGAGAACTATGAGACCTTTGCCGTTGTTGCGGTCGGCGTCGATGAGGTCAAAGGGAACGCCTGCGCAGAGTGTGCGTCCGGGACGAATGGCGGAGAAGTCTTTGGAGCCCTGGTCGAATCCGCCGCCGCGGCGGTCTCCGCCCTTTTCATCGCGCCAGTGCATATTGACGAATTTGCGCAGATCGACGGTTTCGCATTTTGAGGGAACGGCGTTGCGGTGTATTCTTGCTTCCGTTTCCATTTTCCGCTTGCGCTCGGCGGCGTCGCGGATGTTTTTGAGAACACGTTCCGCTTCCGTCCGCCTGGACTGAAATTCTTTGCGGACTTCCGTCTGGTGCCAGGGGATGAGGTCTGCCGCTTTTGTGCGTTCCAGAACGAGAATGACGCGTTCCTGCGGCGGCAGAATCAGTTCGATTCCGCTGCGGAGCTGTGTGTTGTTCCATTTTTCACCGGATGCGGGGAGAAGAAGATGTTTCCGGACGGGATCGGAGAGATGGAATTCTCCGGCGGCGTTCAGATTGAGACGGAGTCTGATGTGGCGCGGGACGGAATCGTTCATGCCGGCGAGAAAGATGAATTTGAAGTCGCCGCGGTCAATGATCTGAAGATCGGTCTTTTCAAGCGGACCGAATCCGTCGAGAGCTTCCAGAGTGCCGTAGCGGGTGACATTGTGTTTTGCGAGCCGTTCAAGAAGCGGTTTTACAGAGGCGCTGTCCCGGGAATTCAGACGCGTGAAGTTTGTGGAGATCGGAGAGCGTTTGCGGTGGTGGCTGTCGAACTTGAATGCGGCGGAATCAGCGATGACGATTCCGCCGCGTTCCGCGAATTTGCGGATGCCGTCAATTGCCTCATCCGTTTCGTATTCCGCACAGGGAATGACCAGCGCCTGAATGTTTGACGGAAGCCCGCGTTTCAGGTCATTATCGAAGACGAAGGTGACGGGATACTGGTTGTGGAGCAGGGCGGAATACCAGCGCAGCATCCGCGGACGGAAGTCGAGTCCGCGAACCAGCTGATTCATCGCGAGGGTCGTTACCGAGTGATAGACCGCAACCGTCGGAGCTTTTGTGCGGGGGAAGGGCATCAGCTTTTCCTTGTAGGGTTCCAGCTCATCAACGAACATGCGGTAGCCGACCAGTTCTTCCGGCGGCCAGTTGTACGGGTTCAGAAGCGAAGAGGATTTGTAGCTGGGATGCAGCACGTTCTTTTTTGCCTGTTCGAAAGTTTTGTATTCGCCGGAACGCTTGTCCAGAACGTAGGTGAAGTTTCCGGAACTGCCGTGCATGAACTCCATCCAGAGCGAGGTCGTCATATCGGTCCGTCTGCTCGGAACGCGGAGTCCGTTCTCGGCGCGCCAGCAGTAGTGTTCATTGTTGATGACGGGTTTCTTTCCCTTTGCGAGGGCGGCGAAAAAGTCGCAGACATACCAGTGGATGCCGTCGTCAAGAACAACCGCCTCCATGCCGGCGGCAGGGGAGGCGGAAACGGAGTGTCCGTACCGCCAGCCGCCTTCGATGGCGAGGACGTCCATGACGTCGGCTACAATGCGGTAATCCATGAAGGTGTTCCAGACCTGTCCGATGGCGAGCATTTCACAGAAATAGACATTCGGGCGTTTGTCGATGGAGCGGACGAGGCTGCGGTAACGGTTCAGAACTTCGCCGTAGCGTTTTGCGAGGAAGTGCCACCATTCGACCCAGAGTCCGGGATATTGCTGCAGATCGGTACTGGCGGCGAGTTCTCCGAAGTTGCGGAAAATGGTGTTCCATATTTTGTTTGCGGATTCGATTGAGCCATATTTTTTCTGCATTTCCGCGGCGAATGCACGGATGTTGTAAGAGCATTGACATGCATAAACGGATTCATTGAACAATTCATAAACGCCGACATTCATTTTGTTTTTCATGAGAATTTTTGTCCCGCCGGTCATGAGGTCGCGGTAGTAGCGGTCGCCGTCGGGGTGTTCCGGACACGCGGGAACGAAGGTGTGCCAGGTGCCGCAGCGCTGGTCGACGGCGCGTCTGCGCTCCGGATCCTGAAACGCCAGATCGCGGTCGAAGCTGAAGGCAAAGTCGACGACAAGACTCATTCCCTTGAATCCGGCGGCGAATGCGGAAAAGTTTTTTTCAACCTCCGGCGTGTTCCACGGAATGCCGAGCCCGTAGAGCGCCTGTCCGGGAAGTTTCGGCGCGGCGGACATCTGCGCCGAGTTGAACGCCATTGCATCGAAAAGCTCTTTGCCGGGACCGAGGCGGTAGGCGATGTGATCGATCTTCAGCGGATTGTTCCGAACCGGATCGCGCCAGTCGCCGTTGTGATTGTAGATCCACGGGCCGAGCAGAAATTTGCAGCGTCCGTTTTCAAACCATGTTCCGTCTTTGATGACCGGACGCTGATAACCGTCGTCGGTGACGACCATCGGCTCGGTGTATTCGCGGATGTAGTTTTCCGCCCATGCCGAGGCGGCAAAGGCGGGTTCCGGCGTGTTCTCCGGTGCGGTGAGTCCGATTTCGGAAACGGAAATTTTCTCCGTGTCTTTCAGCGTTTCCCTTGTGATGTGAATGGAAATTTTGCGCAGGGACGCCGGATGCTTCCGGAAGGTTCCCCGGTACAGAAACATCCCGTCCGCAGTGACCTCCGGTTTGTCAAGTTTGATGGTGACTTTGCTGCCGTCTTCTGCGATGAGGTTGAGCCAGAACGGAATGTTGACGGAAAGTTTTGCGCGGAAGCCGAGCGTTCCCTGCGGGACTTTTGAGAGATCGAGACAGCGGTTGAGCAGATCGGTGTAAAGTTCGAAGATGACGAGACGTCCGCTCTGTTTCGGATTGCGCTTGAGTGTGAATCCGCCGGGCTGCATGTTTCCTTCGGGAGAGTAGCCGATGAAGCGGTTCTTCCACGGGCGCTGCGCCGGGGCGAAGGGGAGGAAGAGCGCGTGTTTTCCGGCGGACGGAGCCACGGTCTTTTGAGTTTCCGTCTGCTGTTTGACGACATTTCCGGTTGTGAGAAGGATATCGTCGAAGAACGCCTCTCCGGTGCTGTTGAAGTTGTTTGCACAGTAGAGAACGGCGCGCAGATCGGCTGCGTTTTCCGGAATTTTCAGACGGGCGAGAAGGTGGGTCCATCCGGTCGGTTCCGCCGTGTCGATCCAGTCCGCCGCGAAGAAACGCTGTTTGTCCGCAGTCCAGCATTCGATGCCGAGTCCGACTTTTTTCGGAGCGCTTGCGCGGACCTGCTTGACCCATCCGGACATGGTCAGGATTTTCCCCGCGAACCGTTTTGCCTCCTGCGGAGAGAAACGGTAATAGAGAACGTTGTTGAGGCGTCCCGGGTTGGTGTCTTTGATGTGGAGCGAGAAATTGCCGGAGTGCTTTTCCGCGGAGGACTGACCGAGAAATTCGAATTCTCCGCCTCCTTTGGTTTTCTGAATGCTCCATCGCCAGGGGCTGTCGGTTGGGAATCCGGATTCAGCGTCCCAGGTTTCAAAGCCGGGATTGTTCCAGAGATTCGGGGCGGGATTCGCAGCCGCGATGAGCGGCAGAATCAGGAGTGATAAAATTTTGCGTTTCATGATAACCCTTTCAGAATTTTTTGGTCGGGAAACGATTGACGGTGAACATATCGACGTCCGGCGCGGCTCCGCCGAGGTAATATTCGTATTGATCCGGCTTGAACAGGGTCGGGAAACGGAGGGACTGAACACCGCCGTCGGCGCGGGTGATGTTTCCGTTCATCCCGTGAACCCGCGCGGGACTTGCCTGATTCAGTGCATAGGCATAGCCGAGATAGGTCATGTCATTGCTTTTGTACATGCCGTCTTCCGTCAGATAGATTTTGGAGGAGGGCGCCTTGACCTGTCCGGTTTTTGCATGGAAGGCGGAAGATACAGTATCTCCGGCGGCCGTCGGAGCATATGCGAAATAGAGACGGTCTCCGCTGTTTGCCGGGAGGGAACCGAAGACGCCGGAGACGAGATAATTGAGCTGGTTGAGATTCTGGTCCGCGGCGTTTTTTGAATAGATCGGCGATGAGCAGCGGTAGACGGGCGCGAAGACTGCTGTTTTTGACTTTGCGCTGATTTTTGAATAGACCTCCGGCTTGATGTAGATGAGCGTTTCGCGCGGCCAGAGTCGGCTTGGCATGTAGTCGTCGTTGTCGCCGGTGTAGCTGAACACCGCGGTTCCGAGCTGTTTCATGTTTCCCGCACAGGTGATGGTCTGCGCTTTCATCCGGGCTGCGTTCAGAGCCGGCAGAAGCATTCCGGCGAGGATCGCGATGACGGCCACTGTTATGAGGAGCTCTATGAGGGTGAACCGGCATTTTGCCCTTCCGAAAATTGAATTTGGGTGATGTGCTTTCATGTTTTTTCAATCCTTTTTGGTTTGAGCTTTATTATTTGGAATGCGGCAGATGAGGTACGGCGCATTTTCCGGAACTTCGATGACGGTTTCTTTTCCGTTTTTCCGGATTTCCGGCTGCGGTCCGGTGAGCGGGGAAAAAACTTCGATTGCCGCTTCGCAGTTCAGCAGAATTTCCGAAGCGGTGTTCAGAGGAGTCGCTCCCGTGATCAGATGAACCCGCGAGCGGTGGAACCGGATGCGGTCCAGCTCCTCGTCAATTGCTGTTTCGTAATCGGCGGCGAGGAAATGGATGAGTGTATGCGTTGCGTTCCGGTAGCGGAATGCATAGAACCCGTTTGCAGAAAGTATTTCCGTTTCATCGCGCGGGAGAAGCGGACGGATTCTCTCGACAAGCTGTTTTCCCGTTTCCGGATGATCTGCGAGGGTGTCCGGATGCCAGAAGACGCCCGGTTCGGGTTCGGTCCACTTGCGTTCGTTCCGGAGCGGCGGAAAGTGATCGGGAATCCAGTTGAAGCCCTGAAAAAGCCGGGCTGTTTCCAGATGCGCCGGATATTCTCCTTCGAGATGCACGCCGGGAAGTCCGGAAGGTCCGGTCGCGAAGACCGTTCCTCCGTGTTTGACAAACTGGCGCAGAGCGAGAAGCTCCTGTTCCGTCAGCAGCAATGTCCCGGGCAGAACGATTACGGAGAATTCCTCTGTGTTTTCCGGTATCCGGTGAATCATGTCCGGCGCGCAGGAGCTGGAGAAGAGCAGCGAGACGGCCGCGCGGAGTTCGCGTTCATAGTCGCGGCTGACACCCCAGCAGCTGTTGCTGCGTGTTTCATAAGAGAAGAAAATCGCAGTTTTCGAGACAGGAGTTCCTGTGAAAAGTTCCGGATGTTCCCGTTCGAAACGGAACGCTTTTGCCGCCGGTTCCGCATCCCCGGGGAGGGTGGCGAGAACGGAGTCGGGAAGGCCGAGTCTGCCCTTGAGCGTGGAGAACCAGCAGGAGGAACCGAGCGCTTTGTTGAGCGCCCAGATGATTCCGGCGGAGGCTTCGGTGAATCCGTAGCCCTGTCCGATACACGGAAGGTTCTGTTCCCGCGCGACTCTGCGGTGATACGCTGCTGCGACGACGCGGTCGGCGATGGTTGTGCAGGCGACTTCCGGATCGTGTTTCCACGGCGGAGTGTCTCCGCACATTTCAAGGTGAACGAAATTGCATCCTCTGTTGAGCTGGAGAACATCCTGTGCGGAGGCGATCTGTCCGCCTCCGGTGGAGCCGGAGTTGCAGGTCATGAGCGGGTAAGCGGGCGAGGGGAGGACGGCGCGGATTTTTTCCGCGACAAGCCCGGTCTGTTCAAACCGCATGGCAATGTAGGCTTTCCAGTCCGGATTTTCAAAATTCCCCCAGAATTCAGCGTTTGCCGCATCGGGCAGATCATATCCGAATCGTTCGCGGAAGAGCTTGCGGCAGCAGGGACATGCACATATTTCAAAGCCTTTGAAATAGAGCGTGTCATCGCTCATCAGCCCGTCGATCCCGGTATCGCGAATCAGTTTTTTGAGATAGAGCAGGTAAGAATCCATAAACGCGGGGTTGTTCCAGCAGAAGGATTCTGCGGAGTAGCCGGAATGCCAGTGCGGTTTTCCGGTGAGAACATCAATCTGCCGCCAGTCGTTGAGCTTGTATCCGTTGAACATCCACGATTCGGCGGCTTCACGGCTGGGGGAGAACGGGAGGTGCGGCCCCTGATGAAGAATGGTGCGGCGCATTTCTTCGCGATTGGAGTAGCGGTGAATCAGAACGGCGGAGTGATGATCCCAGAACCGGATGCCGCGTTTGTGGAGTTCCTCTGCAACGGCCGCCATGTAGTCGTGAAGGATTTCCCAGTACGGAAGAAAATCCCAGCGGAAATGTGCTCCGAAGACTGTAGCCGTGTTGACTGCGGCCTCGGCCATCTCGTCGGCGCGTCGGCGGATGCGGTCCATATTGTCCGGAGACGGCCAGTTGAGGTCTTCCCAGCGGATCCACCAGCTGACCATGCGGAGCGCTCTGTTTTCTTTGTCCATTCTGTCCCTGTCCTCTGTTTTAATTTTGCTTTCGGTCCAGTGTCGGTCCACTTTTAATTATACACTGAAACCGCTGATTTGTCAAGAGGTGGAACGGAAAAAAGACCAAAAAATTTTTAAGAGACTGTTTTTTCCGGAGCTGTATTGATTTCCGTATGGAATCCGCAGGAGAAAATTTTCAGAGCTATGAAAAACCTTAATTGTTGTTTCATTCAGTGGAAAAAAAAGCGGAGAATGCTAAAATATAGATGGTGAAGAACCGGTAAAGAACAGGAAGCTGCAGATGACTCAACAGATTACATACCGTGGATTGCCGTTCTGGTCGTGGAACGGGAAACTTGAAGAAAAAGAACTGCGCCGCCAGATCCGGATTTTCAGGGAGATGGGGTTCGGCGGATTCTTCATTCATGCCCGGACGGGGCTTGCAACCGATTATCTCGGCAAAGAGTGGTTCGATGCACTGAAAATCTCCGTCGACGAGGCGCGGAAAGTCGGGATTCAGCCGTGGCTCTATGACGAGGACCGCTATGCTTCCGGTTCCGGAGCGGGGGAAATCGGGAAAAACATTCATTATCGCCGCCGTTCCGTTGAAGTCGATGTGCTGGATGAGCCGGAATACCGTGCAGATGATCTCGCGTGGTTCGCCGGAAAGCTCTCCGGAAGTTCGCTCTCCGTTGCACGGCGTCTGAAGACGGGGGCGGTTTTGAGACCGGGCGAATCATTCCTGCGTTTTTATGTGAAATTTGCGGAGCCCGATTCCTGGAACAACGGCGGATATTATTCCGATATGATGAATCCGGATGCCATGCGTGAATTCATCCGCATGACGCATGAACGGTATGCCGCGGAGTTGGGAGAGCTGTTCGGAAGCGTCATTCCCGGGCTTTTCACCGATGAACCGAACTGTTCGACATGGACCGAAAACATGGAACAGAAATTTGAAGCGCGTTACGGCGTGTCGCTGCTGGATTATCTGCCCGAGCTCTTCTTTGAAGTCGATGGATGCGAATGTTCAAAAATCCGCTGGCAGATGGCGAATCTGCGAGCGGAACTGCTGGAATCGGCATTCGCCGTTCCGGTTTCGGTGTGGTGCCGGAAGCACGGACTGCTTTACACCGGACACGTTTTCGGAGAGGAAAACACGGTTACACAGACGAAAAACACGGGATGCGTCATGCGGTTTGTGCGGCATATGGACATTCCCGGACTCGACGTGCTCAGCGATCACCAGCTGATTTATGAGGCTGTGCTGCAGACGGCGTCCGTTGCGCGTCAGAACGGAACATCGCGCGTGCTGAGTGAATCGTTCGCCGGATCCGGGTGGGATCTGCCGCTTTTTGCGCAGAAAGCGGGAATGGACTGGCAATATGCGCTGGGAGTCACGGTTTTCTGCGTGCATCATGCGTTTTACACTCTGCGCGGCGAAGCGAAACGGGATTTCCCGCCGGGAATCTCTTTCCAGTCTCCGTACTGGAAACAGGAAAAATATTTGCAGGATTACTCGGAGCGTCTCGGCCGATTGCTTGCGGAGGGCGATGCGGTGCGTCCGCTGCTCGTGGTTCATCCGCTGGAATCGACCTGGTTCTGGAAGCCTCTGGATGCTTATTCGCGGAAGGACCGCGAGACGGAGACGCGCCGTCTGCCGCGTCTCCGCAATGCGCTGCTCCGGGCCGGAATCGGATTTGATTACGGTGACGAGCTTATGATGGCGGAAAGCGGTTCCGCGGAGAACGGACAGTTCCGGATCGGGAAGGCTGAGTACCGGGCTGTTCTTGTGCCGGAACTCCGGACAATCCGCGGCACAACGCTTGTTCTGCTGGAACGGTTTGCGGATTCCGGCGGAACGGTTTTCCATACCGGTCCGGTTCCGCAGTATCTTGATTGCGTGGAATCCGGAGAGCCTCAGCTGGTTTACCGGAAGTTCATTCCCGTTGACCTTGATTCCATTTCCGGCAAACTTGAAGATCAGAAAACAGTGATGATCCGGGGATCGGAGAATGAAAACGTGGAACCGATTCTGTTCCGGGAGGTGAAACACGGTTCCGGCACGCGGCTCTTCCTCTGCAACACCGGCTGTCCGCTTCCTCTGGATACGGATATGAACTGCAGGAGCGCGGAGGAACGGAATCTTGTTTTTCCGCGTGTGACGGTTCGCTGGAAGGGCGTACCGGAGCTGCCTCCTGCGGAACTCGATCTTCTGACCGGAATGAGATATGCGGTTGATGCGGAGTTTGAGAACGGCTGGTGGCGGTTTGAGACTTCGTTCGGACGGCTTGCTTCGCGCATGTTTGTGACGGAACCGGGAGCATCCGCGGAGCGTCCGCCGGAGCTGAACGGAACGGAGCGGCCCGCGGCGGTTCTGCCGGGACCGACACGAATTCAGCTTGATGAACCGAATGTGCTCCCACTGGATTTTGCAGAATATTCGGTCAACGGAGAGCCTTTCCGCTACGATTATATCTGCAGTATCGATTCGGTACTCCGCCGTAGACTCGGTCTGCTGGAACGCGGACCGGAGATGGTGCAGCCGTGGAAGTGGAAGTATCTTCAGGAGAACTCGCGTTCCGCCGGGCTTTGTCTGCGTTACCGTTTTCAGGTGCGCACGGTTCCGGCGGAGCTTGCGCTTGCTCTGGAGGAGCGGAAAGAATACAAAATCCGTGTGAACGGTTCGCTTATTGAAGCTCCGGCGGAGGGCTGGTGGTGCGATCCAGCGTTTGAAAAAGTCCGGATCCCGCACGAATTTCTGAAAACCGGAGAGAATGTTCTGGAACTGCAATGTGCGTTTCATGGAGGCATGAGCGGACTCGAAGCGGTCTATCTGCTGGGCGATTTCAGCGTCGTTGAGGATGAATTGACTTCTCCGGTGCGGATGCTGAATTATGGCGACTGGGGACTGCAGGGGCTTCCGTACTACGCTGGAAATGTCTCCTGCTTTTTTGATTTTGAATGGAATGCCGCATCCTCCGCTGTTTTCCTCCGGATTCCGGAGTGGAAAGGGACAGCTCTTGCTGTTTCAGTGAACGGGTGCGAAGCGCTGCCTGTTTTGCCGGAATGGAACGGACTGAATGTTTCCCCGTATCTGAAAAATGGCTGCAACTCATTGGAAATCAAAATATTCGGAAGCCGCAGGAATGCGCTTGGACCTCTCGGCGGTGAAAGGGGACCGCTGCTGTGTCCGGGAGATTTCAGATACGGCGATCCGGTGGAACGCAGACAGAAAGCGTATGGACTGCTGAGCCCGGCCGTTCTGCTTGCCCGTTGAGGGAAATATTTCTTTTACTGAAAATGATAGTGAATATATTGTTTTTAGTATTGACAAACGGAGCGTTCTGTTGTATAATATAGCCGAATGACAAGGAACGCAACGATGATCGCAAAAGAAAGAAAAACGGTTCTGCTGGCATTGAGCTGGCACTTTGAAGCTCTGGTGCGGGGCGTAATCGCCTACGCCAGGGAACATGGCTGGCATCTGGTCTTTCTGCGCGGTCATGCGGAAGAGGGACTCAAGCGCTGGCGGGGCGACGGGGTGATTACAAGTCTTCCCGCAAATCAGATGACCTGCCGGGCGTGGCACAACATCAGAATAGTCTCGCTGGTTCCGCTGAAAGGCGAGCCGCTGAAGTGCTCCGTAGTGCGGGAAAACGATTATGAAATCGGACGGATCGCGGCGGAATATTTCATCCGTCAGGGGCACACCAATTTCGCCGTTTACAGCGACACCGGGCGGATGGAAGGTTTCCGCGACACGCTCCGGAAGAACGGTTTCCAGTGTTCCATGCTGCGTCCGCAGAACTGGATCTGGCGCAATGAAGCGCGGATTCTGGAGTGGCTCGGCTCTCTTCCGAAACCGGTTGCTCTGCTGGCGGAAAACGACTGGGACGCATCGGAAATCTTCAATATCGCGGAGCGGAACGGTGTTGCGGTTCCCTCGGAACTCTCCATCCTCGGAGTGGGCAATGACCGGCTGATCTGCATGACGCCGATTATTCCGCTCTCCAGCGTGAACAGCCGTCTGTATGCGGTCGGCCGCCGCGCCGCGCAGGAACTTGATGAACTGCTGGAAGGCAAGCCGGAGGCGGAAGAGACCATCACCGTTCCTCCCGATCCGATGATTGTGGAGCGGAAAAGCACAGACTTTCTTGCCGTGGAAGAGCCGCGCGTGATGCGGATCGTGAACTATCTGAAGGAGAGCGATGCGGGAACGCTGATTTCCGTCAAGGATCTGGCGCAGAAGTTCTATGTTTCGGAATCGGCGCTTTACAAACTTTTTGTTCAGCATCTGAATCTTTCTCCGAAGCAGTTTCTTGCGGAGCTGCGGCTGAAACATGCCTGCGAGCTTCTTCTCTCGGAAAATCTGACCATGGCCGCGGTCGCCGCCCAGAGCGGATTTCCGACGGCGTGCGCGCTTTTTACCGCGTTCCGCACCCGTTTTCATCTTTCGCCCGGCGAGTGGCGGAAACAGAATCTGGAAGCGAACCGTCAATACGCATGATAAACATAAAAACAAAAAACAGAAAGGCGCGGATATGAAAAATATGAAATATGAGATATGAAATATGAAATGGCAATTTTCATATTTCCTTGCGAACTAAAACAGGAAGAAACAAACAAAAGGCAGACAACACAATGAAAACACATCCAATCAAAAGAAACAGTCCTTATTTCCAGTCTCATGTCTCATATTTCAAGAGGAAATCCAAAGGATTTACCCTTATAGAACTCCTTGTGGTAATTGCGATCATCGCAATCCTCGCCGGCATGCTTTTGCCCGCGCTGGCGAAGGCGCGTGACAAGGCGCAGGGGGTAACGTGCCTCAACAATCTGAAACAGCAGAATCTGAATCTGCAGATGTATGCACAGGACCATCAGGATTTGATCCCTCTTTCAATGCAGGGGTACGGTTGGGAATGGGCAGGAGTTCTCTATGATACCAACGATTCGAGCACAGATATGAAAAATATTCCAAAAACAGCATTTTGTTCCAAAGCGAAACGACAGATTCACGGAGCCAGAACCGCAGATTTGACGTATGCCGGACATGGTAAACATTTTGGCAATTATGAAAAAACTCATGGAAGTCCCTATCTTATGGAAGATGCTGTATCGAACTTTATCAAGCTCAGCAAGGTGAAGATGGGGGCTGAATATTTTCTTCTTTCAGATTCTGTGAAGTATACAAACACAGACAACCGCCCCACAGGAGCATTTATGCTTAACGGCGATGATTCGGGAATTCATTTTCTGCATTCGAGCATGGCAAACATGCTGTTTGCCGATGGTCATGCTGCTTCGTTGAGCTATGCTTCTGTGCGTTATGACGTTTTCAATCAAGCGAAAAACGGCTATGTCAACAACGGTCCGCAGAAAGGCTCGTTCTACCGGACGGAAAACTACAAAGTTCCGTTTGCCAACGACTGAATCTAACTCGAAAGGAAACATAAAATGAAAAAACTTCTTTTTTCACTGCTCGCTGCGACGCTTCTGCCGCTGACGGGGGCGACCGTTTACCGGAATGCGTTTGAAGACGCCGCGGGGCTCTCCGGATTTTCAAGCGATCCGAATATCCGGATTGAGAACGGCTCGCTGACTGCGGAATTCAAAAACAGAATCGAATACCGCACGATTTCAAAAATGCTTGATCCGGAAGCTTTTTCCGGATACTTCATCCGCATGAGCTGTGAAGTGCGTGCGGAAAACATCCTTCAGACCAAGCGTGATTTCGAGGGAATCAAACTCGAACTCTCCATGACCGCCAAGTCGGGAAAGAAAAGCTGGGGCAACATCCGTTTCCCGAAAGAGAGTTACGACTGGAAGAAATTTGAAACATTTTTCCCCGTTCCGGATGATCTGAAAAGCATTTCGCTTGCAATCGGAATGCAGAATTCCGCAGGAAAATTCCAGCTCCGCAATCTGAAAATGGAGACGGTTGCGGTTCCCGTAAACATCCGCTCCGTCGCGAACATGGGGTACCGCGATGAAGTTGCGGGAGACGGCAAGGGCGGATGGACCGATCAGGGACCGAAACAGGACGGCCGCGCTTTCGCCGCGCGGCTCTGGCAGTATGTCTATGCCGGAATTCCGATCGACGCCATTCCCGGGGGGAAAAGCGTGCTGACTCTGTACTCCGAGCATTTCACCGCCGGACCCAAAGAGGCGGTCATTCCGGTGAAAGCGGCAATCGAGGCGAAAACGCTTTATCTGCTCCATGCTCTGGCGTGGGCACCCGCGCTGAAAGACAAGTTCGTCGGCACAATTACTCTGAAAGACAAAAACGGACGGATTCAGAAGATTTCCGTTGAAGACAAACGGGATGTGACGGACTGGTACCGTCAGACCGCGAATCTGCCGAACGGCTACGGCGTGCTCAAGGGCCGCACGGGCGACGGCAATCTTGCGGGCATCTATCTTTCCCGCTTCACCGTGGAGCCGGAAATGGACGAGATCGTGGAAATCCGTTTCCAGTCGGTTCCGGAATGCATCTGGCTGATTCTTGCCGGAACACTCTCGCCGGTCGATATTCCGCTTCCCGATACAAAGCCGACGGTTGTTCAGGCGAACTCGGAGTGGCTTCCGATGGCGGAGGTCGAACAGAACCGGATTCTGCCCGGTTCCGCGCTGGACGTCAGCGCATGGCTCCCGGAGGGCAGCGTCGACGAGCTCGGACGGGTTGTCATCAAAGACGGACATTTTGTCTTTGAGAAGAATCCTTCGCAGAAAGTCCGCTTTCTGACGGAGGCGATGCACCCGATGCAGGTGATTCCGGAGACGCATGAAGAGATTGAACGCCTTGCGCAGGAAATCCGGCGGAACGGATACAATATGGTCCGCACGCACTTTCTGGATGCGGAACTGCTGAGCGGCGCGTCCAAACCGCTGGAATTCCGCAAAGAGTATCTGGAAAGGCTGGATTACTTCATCTACTGCATGAAGAAGAACGGAATCTATCTGAACTTCGACTGCATGACAAGCTGGATCGGTTACACGCCGGGGGCGATCTGGAAACACAAAGAGCCGGAGAAGTCGTTCAAATCCCGCATCTACTTTGATCCGGCAGTCCGCAAAAACTGGCGTGACGGAGTGGAGAAGCTCCTGACCCGCGTCAATCCCTACACGAAGACACGTCTTGTCGATGATCCGGTTCTTGCAATGGCGGTTGCGTTCAATGAACAGGAGTTCGGGTTGTGGAACAAGGTTGACCCCGCGCTGATGCTTCCGAAGTGGCAGGGCTTTCTGAAGAACAAGTACGGGAAAATCGAAAATCTCAACGCCGCATGGAAACCTGCGGTTCCGTTCAAAAGTTTTGAAGAGATCAAGACCTGGAAAGAGAACAGTGCCGACTTCTGGATCTTCCGTCTTCCTCTGGAACGGGAGCTCGCGGGCTGGTTCAAACAGCAGCTTCGCGAAGTCGGGTTCAAGGGACCTGTTGCAAATCTGAACTGCGGCAAGACCCAGATGTACAATCTGCTTCGCGACCAGTATGATTTCACGGCGATGAACCATTACCATGCGCATCCCTCGAATGTCCACATGCCGTATTCCTTCATCGACCAGAGCAGCACGATTGCGAAGAAAGCGCTGATATTCCGGAACATCAACGGAACGCGGTCGCCGGGAAAACCGTTTGTCGTGACGGAACACCATATTGTCTTCTGGAACCAGTTCCGTTATGAACAGGGCTTTGTCATCGGCGGTTACTCCGCGTTTCAGGATTACGATGCGCTGACCATTCATGCGGCGCCGGTCTCCTTCCGCAAACCGAAATTTGTTTCAACGTTCGAAGTTTTCACCGACCCGGTGTCCAAAGCGTCCGAGTTCCTGACGTTCTTCCTTTTCCGGCGCGGCGATGTGCAGCCCGGCAAGCCTGGAGTCCGCATCCGCGCCACGGAGAAGGAGCTCTTCCGTGCGGACGGAACCGTGGCTGAGGCTCTTTCCGATGAACAGTCGCTTCCCGCGCTGATGGTCGGGGAGAATGTGGAAATCAAGCCCGATGCCGCAGGAATGCTTCCGCTTTATCCGGGCGAGATTGCATACAAGCTCGGTTCAACCAATTCCACGCAGGTCAACAACGCCGGTTTTTCCGGCACACGCGACAATCCCGCAGCGAATGCCGCCGAACTGCTGACGCATCTGCGCAAATCCGGCGCGCTCAAACCGGAAAACCGCAGCAACGGAAGCACCAGGTTTGAGACGTCCACCGGAGAGATTTATCTGGATTCCGCGCGAACCTTCATGGAGATCAACACGCCGCGTCTTCAGGGAATCTGCGGACTTGCGGGAACGACTGTCAACCTTCCGGATTTCTCGGTTCAGAAGATGAGCACGGACGGCAACCTCGCCGTGGTTTCCGTCGACGGCATGAAGCCGCTCCGTGAGTCCGGGCGCATGGTTCTGGTCTATGCAACCAATGTCCTGAACAGCGGCATGGAGTTTACCGGTCCCGAGATGGTTACGCTGATCAAGATCGGAAAAGTTCCTGCGCTGCTCCGCCGCGGAGCGTTCACGGTTACGCTGAAAAACCGGAATGCGTCAAAGCTGAGACTCTATCCGCTGGATATGTCCGGCCGCCGTCTCAAGGAGATTGCGCCGGATTCGGTGAACGGCGAATCGGTCACGTTCTCCGCCGATACAGGCAGGGACGGAGCCGCAATTTACTTTGAAATTGCGGAGGCTTCTTCCGCAAAGTAATCTGCCGCGACCGCGGAACGGCGCTCCGGAATTGTTCCAAGAATATTCCGGAGCGCCGTTTTTTTTGTCTTGAAAAATTTGCTCTTTCCGCTCCGCCGTTCTGGAAAAATCGGAAAAATGGAGTATAGTTTACCCAGTAAACTACAGAAGGAGGCGGTGCTTATGAAATTTGAAGAACCGGGAAGGATATTCGAGGCTGAACAGATCGAATCATCCCTCCAGAAAATCAGCGATGAAATCATCTCCGAATTCAAGGGAAGGGGGAATGAGCTGATTCTGCTCGGAATTCAGCGGCGCGGTGTTCCGCTCGCCAGACGCATTTCCTCTTACATCCGCGAAAAAACAGGCGCGGACGTCACGGTCGGCACGCTTGACATCACCATGTACCGCGACGACATCGGGCTCCGCCGGGTGCTGCCCGTCATTCATGAAACCAATATTCCGGATATCAACGGCAAAACCGTCATTCTCTGCGACGACGTTCTCCAGGCGGGGCGAACCATCCGCGCCGCGCTTGACGCCATCACCGATTTCGGACGTCCGTCGATCATCCGCCTCGCGGTTCTTTTCGACCGCGGCAGCCATGAGTTTCCCATTGCCGCGGACTACACCGGCATGGAGGTTTCGATTCCGGACGGCTTCAAAATTTCCGTCCACTGGAAGGAAATCGACGGTGCCGACTTCGTCAGGATTCAGGAAAAAAAGATTTGGAGATAACCATGGATTTCAACTGGACAAAAAAGGATCTGCTGAGCCTGTACGACCTCTCCGCGGAAGAGATTCTCTGCATTCTCGACACTGCGGCTGAGTTCAAGAAGGTTTCCCAGCGGAAAATCAAGAAGGTCCCCGCCCTGCGCGGCAAAACCGTCGTGAACCTGTTCGTCGAACCGAGCACGCGCACGCGCACCTCCTTCGAGCTTGCGGAACAGCGTCTCTCCGCCGACATCATCAACATTCAGGCGGATTCCAGCAGTCTGCGCAAGGGCGAGTCTCTGCTCGACACGGTGAAGAACATCGAAGCGCTGCAGGTTGACCTGATTGTCATGCGCCACCCCGCCGCGGGAGCCCCGAACTTCCTCGCCCCTCTGGTCCGCCCCGGAATCGTCAACGCGGGCGACGGCGCGCACAGCCACCCGACCCAGGCTCTGCTTGACCTCTTCACGATCCGCGAGAAGAAAGGTTCTTTCAAAGGACTCAACGTTTCGATTATCGGCGATATTCTGCACAGCCGTGTCGCCCGGAGCAACATGTGGGGACTTCTCAAGCTCGGTGCGAACGTCACGCTCGCCGGTCCCTCCACGCTCACTCCGACGATGTTCGAGAAGGTCGGAGTCCGCGTCTGCCACAATATGAAGGATGCACTTGAGGGCGCGGATGTCGTGAACCTTCTCCGCATTCAGCATGAACGCCAGCGCGCGGGTTTCTTCCCGAGCGTCGGTGAATATTCCAAAGTCTACGGACTGAACGCCGGAACGGCAAAGTATCTGAAACCGGATGCGCTGATTATGCATCCCGGCCCGATCAACCGCGGAGTTGAACTTGATTCCGAACTCGCCGACGGTCCGCAGTCCGTCATTCTTGAACAGGTAACCAACGGACTCGCCGTTCGCATGGCGGTTCTTTTCCTCGTAGCGGGGTGCTTGAAATGAATTACATCTTTGAAAACGCCAGAGTCATCGACCCGGTTCAGAACCTTGATTCCGTCACGGACATCGCCGTGTGCGACGGACGGATTGCCGATCCCGCGCACGTGAAAGACGCCGAACGCATCGACCTCACGGGCAAAGTGCTGACCCCCGGCTTTGTTGATCTTCATGTTCATCTGCGTCATCCCGGCAACACCGCCGCGGAGACGATCCGCACGGGAACAATGGCGGCCGCCGCGGGCGGTTTCACCTCGATTGTCGCAATGCCGAACACGTCACCCTGCGCAGACAACCCGGGCACGATCCACTACGTCCTCACCCACGCGGAAAACGAGGGCGTTGTCAAGGTTCTGCCCTGCGGCGCAATGACGAAGAACATCGAAGGCAAGGAAATGTCCGGTATCGGCTCGCTCAAAGCCGCCGGCGCGGTTGCGCTTTCCGATGACGGGCGCTGTGTGCAGGACAACCAGCTCATGCGCCACATCGTCCATTACGCCAAGACCTTTGAACTGCCGATTCTCGATCATTGCGGCGATAAATCGCTCGAAGCCGAAGGCGTGATGAACGAAGGTCAGTGGTCGGTTCTTCTCGGCATGAAGGGAATGCCCGGCGCGGCGGAGGAACTCATGATTTACCGCGACATCATTCTCTCGCGTCTCACCGGCTGGAAGATTCACATGCAGCATGTCAGCGCGAAAGAGAGCGTCAAGATTCTGCGTCAGGCGCGCCGCGAAGGCATCCGCGTTTCCGGTGAAGCGACGCCGCATCACATTGCCCTTACCGATGTTGAAATCAAGAAATTCAACTCGAACTACAAAATGAATCCGCCGCTTCGTTCGGAAGAGGACCGACAGGCTGTCCTCGAAGGTCTTGCGGACGATACGCTGACGGTCATTGCGACCGACCACGCTCCGCACACCATGACCGCGAAGATGGTGGAGTTTGATTATGCTCCGTTCGGCATCATCGGGCTCGAAACCGCGTTCCAGATCTGCTGCACGGAGCTGGTGCACAAAGGCGTTCTTACGCTTCCGCACCTGATCTCCAAACTCACCAAAGGACCTGCTGAGGTGCTCGGACTCGATATTGGAAATCTGAAAATCGGCAACCCGGCGGACATCACGATTCTCGACGCCGACCGCGAAAATGTGATTGATCCCTCGACTTTCAAGTCCAAATCGCGCAACACGCCGTTCGGCGGTTACAAGGCGAAGGGATGCGTCGTCGGAACACTCGTAAACGGAAAATTTGTTCATAAAACTTTTTGAGGAATGACCATGGACACAAAAAACTGGAGACTGGAAACCATCGCTGTTCAGGCGGGCTACGAGCCGGAAAACGGCGGACCCCGCGTGCAGCCGCTCGTGCAGAGCACAACCTATAAGTACAACGACGCCCAGAGCGTTGCCGACCTCTTCGATCTGAAGCGCGAAGGGTTCTTCTACACCCGCCTCGGAAGCCCGACAGTTGACTGTTTCGAGAAGAAAGTCGCCGCGTTGGAAGGCGGCGTCATGGCGGTCGGAACGAGCTCGGGCCAGAACGCGAATGCGCTTTCGATCATGAACATCGCGCGCTGCGGCGACCACGTTGTCGCGGTGTCGAGTCTGTACGGCGGAACGGTTTCGCTGTTCTCGAACACGCTGAAGAAGACGGGAATCAATTTCACCTTCATCTCTCCGGAATCGACGGAGGCGGAGATTGAGGCGGCGATCCGCCCGGGCACGAAGGCCGTGTTCGCGGAGATGCTGGCGAATCCGGCGCTGATCGTTCTGGACGTTGAGAAGTTCGCTCGGGTCGCACACAAGCACGGCATTCCGCTGATTGTCGACAACACGTTCCCGACCCCGTATCTGTGCCGTCCGTTCGATTTCGGCGCGGACATTGTGACACACTCCACGACGAAGTATCTGGACGGTCACGCGACAAGTGTGGGCGGCATGATTGTGGAGAAGGGCGGTTTTGACTGGAAGAACGGGAAGTTCCCGGAGTTTGTCGATCCGGATGAAAGTTATCACGGCACAGTTTACACGCGCGACTTCCCCGCAGCACCGTATTCGGTGAAGCTCCGTGTGCAGTGGATCCGCGATCTGGGCAGCGGCATGGCGCCGTTCAACGCGTTCCTTTCGATGATGGGTGCGGAGACGCTTCACGTGCGCATGGACCGTCATTGTTCGAATGCGCTGGCGCTGGCAAAACATCTTCAGCAGCATCCGAAAGTCGGCTGGGTGAACTATCCCGGACTTCCGGACAACAAGGAATACGCGATGGCTCAGAAATATCTGAAGGGCTGCAGCGGAGTGTTCTGTTTCGGCGTGAAGGGCGGTGTCGCGGCGGGTGAGCGCGTGATGAATTCACTGAAAGTTGCGGCGATTGCGGTGCATGTTGCGGATCTGCGGACGTGTGTCCTTCATCCCGCAAGCATGACGCATCGTCAGCTGAGTGAATCCGAGTTGATCGCCGCCGGAGTATCCCCTGACATGATTCGCGTTTCAGTCGGACTTGAGCACATCGACGATCTGATCGCGGATTTTGATCAGGCTCTCGCCCAGGCGTAAAAGATACGAAGATAAACGAACCGGCGCCGCTTCCGCAGAGTTTTGCGGAAGCGGCGCCGGTTTTTTTGATTGACAATTTTATTTTTTCGGGGAGAGGGCGATATGGGGGACGGTGCGCCCGATTTCCAGCCAGCCGCGTTCAAAGTCAGTCTTGAAATCTTTGACGTCGTCCAGCGCGGAGTCGGGAAGATAATCGAAAAGACCCGATTCCTCCAGATTCTTCCGGGTTGACGCCATGTAGTTTGGGTCGTCGGTAGCAAAATGCAGAACTCCGCCGGGTTTGAGAACGCGGAAAAGGTGCATCATGAAGTCCGCCGCCATCAGCCGGTTGCCTTTATGTTTGTGTTTCGGCCACGGGTCGGGACAGAGAATATGGACGCGGTCGAAATAGTTGTCGGGGACGATGAGGGACATCAGGTGCCGCGCTTCGACGCGCAGCAGTTCCATGTTGGAAACGCCGTTGCGCTTGCCGAGTTTTTCCACCTTGCGGAGACGTCCGAGCATGACGTCCGCGCCGAAAATCAGCGCATCCGGTTTCGATTTCGCAAGGGCGACGGTGAATCCGCCGCTTCCGCAGCCGAGGTCGAGTTCGACTCTCTGTCCGGGGTGGGGCTGAATGACATCATCCAGAATGCAATACTGTGTGTTGAGAATGTGAATCACAGGAAAATCCTTATTTTTTATGGGGCTTTTTTGTTTTCGGAAGATCGAACGGTGCTGCGGTCAGCTCGTTGAAGAGCGGCATCGGCATTTCATAGCAGACGTCTTTGCCGGAGAAAAGGAAACGGTCGATCAGTTTCTGCTGGTCGAGTCCCGGCATTTTCACCTGACGGTAAATGCGCGCATCAAGCATGAACACCACTCTTGAGCTGTCGCCTTTGAGACGATGGAAAACGGCCTTGCGGCTGAGTCCGTATGCATCTGTGAT
Source organism: Lentisphaeria bacterium UBA4640 (assembly GCA_002405835.1). GTDB lineage: Bacteria > Verrucomicrobiota > Lentisphaeria > Victivallales > UBA1829 > UBA1829. The sequence continues at coordinate 193,005 of DHMO01000045.1, forward strand.
GATCAGTTCGGCAAATGCCGGTTCCAGATTCTTGTAATGCGAACGCGGGAACGCGTCAGCCGCGGAACGGAACGCTAGAGCGGAAAGCAGAGTCGAAATGCTCTGGCGCGCAACCGGACGCAGTCCGCCGGAGGCGTCTTCGAATGCGCGGGAAGGATCGGGGCGGGAGACAGTCCATTGAATTCTGCCATTCGGAAGGTCGCGGAAGAGAATGGAGAGCGCGGCGTTCAGATTCTCGAAGACCGGCTGGCGCAGCCATGCACCGGGAACCGGAGGTGCATCTTCAAAAATTGTCGGAGCGAGAAAAACCGGACCCGGATTGAGCTTGGAATCGAGCAGCGCAAAGTAGCGTCCGCTGGGAACCCGCTGGTCTGCGGGAGTCGTGTCATCCGGCAGAAAGTGACCGCGTCCCATGGCGAGATTGAGCAGCTCTTTCCCGTTTTTATCCTGCATTTCAAGGCGGGCTCCGGGAATGGCTCCGTTGAACCCCTGTACAAAGGTGCGGAGACGGAGGAGTGTCTTTTCATCTGCAGGCGCGATGAGTTTGAGCGGACGGATTGATGCGGCGGCTTCGAGGAACTCCAGGACTTTCTTCGGATCGGCGGGGAGACCGCGTTCCTCAACGGTCCAAATGCCGTTTTTGTCTTTCACCAGAGTTACCGTCATGTCGCGCCAGGAGAGACGGAAACGGGCGACGTCATCCGCCTGGAACTTCGGGAGAAGCCCTGCTGTTTCGGTGCGGACGCTGGCGTTTCGATGGGACAGTGCGCGCTGAATCAGCGCAACGGCGGCGAGTGCGCAGACAACGATCAGAACCAGAAGCTGAATGGAGATTTTGTGTTTCATTTTTTGCGGCGTCCTCTGGAAAGGCGGATCACGGACCATGCGACGCCGAAGAGCGCCAGCACGGCGGGAACCACAACAATGTTCAGGATTTTTATGCGGGTGTCGAGCCGGTCAAGATCGCTTTTCAGGTTTGCGCGCATCTCTTTGAGTTCGCGTCTTGCCGCGGCGACTTTGATCTGGAAGGACTGAGTTTCTTTTCTGCGGGCGGCGGCATCGGCGGAATCGGGTTCGGCCTCCTCCGCGCGTTTCAGGGCATTCAGACGCGCTTGCGCCTGCGCAAAATCGCGCTCCAGTTCCAGAATGCGGTTCTTGTATTTGAGCTCGGCGTCTGCTTTGAGCTTGTTGATCTTTGTCAGCGGACGGCTCATCGGAACGCGGTTCCGGATACCGGAGAGCTGACGCGAACCGCTCAGGCTCTCCATGACATTCTGGAGCATGGCGACGTTGTCGTTCGCGCGGCGCCAGGACTTCTGTCCGAACGCATCGGAGTATGCCGTTACGCAGACGTCGTTGAAGAGCATGTCGGAATCGGAGAACAGATAGATTTCCGCATTGTGTGTGCCCTTGAGAAGATGTTTGTACCCTGCGGGGAGGGCGGAGCGGTCGGGAGCTCCGTCCGGGTAGGCGGAGGAGAGCTTTCCGGAAATGCGGAGCGCAAGCGGATATTCCTCGTTTGCCGGTTTGAAGTTGCGCAGAACCAGCTCCGGCCGGTTTCCGAGAAGCGAACTTACAGGCTGGGACTCCTTTGAGGAGGTCAGCAGGGTTTCATATTCCACACCTTCGCGGGGGAGAACCTGGAAAAAGCCCGTGAAGTACATGGAGATGGCGTTCAGATTTGCAAACAGCGGATTCGTCCGGCTGATCCGCGCGGGGGCGAGGTTCAGCGCCATCGGGTTTGTGATCATCCGGTCGGGAAGAGTTTTGCGGTATGCGGAAAGCATATCGGCAATCATCATCGAGGGTTTGTACGCGACACCCCAGGCGGGGAGCAGGGGCTGAAGATCGGATTCAATCTTGTCCAGCAGGGTGTAGTCGGTGCGCGACTTGAGCGCTGCGTAGAAGGAGCGCGGGTCAAGAAAGACAGCGGCGCGTCCGCCGCGGAGCAGATACTGGTCAATCGCATACAGCGCACGCGGAGCGAGCCCGACGGGGTTGATGAGCAGAAGCGCTTTCACATCGGCGGGAATTTCCGGCGTGTCGGCCGGAAGTTCGCGAAGTTCAAAACTGCGCTTCAGTTCGGTCATGGAATACCATGCTGGTTCCATGCGTACCGGAGTATCGCCGGCGGATTGACGAACCTTCGCCATATCCGGCTGAACGCCAAGCACTTTGAACGGAGATATGACGCCGATGACGGGGCGTTCCTCCGCCGCGGCTGCAAGGACGATCTGTGCGATTTCGTATTCAAGCAGAGGTTCCTGTTCCGGAGCCAGATACGGAATTGCCGCAACACGATCCGCCCGCGTCGCGGAGAGACCGAGGAAGAGACGGTCGCCGGCCGCAGTCTGGCGCGGGAGAACCGCATCCATCATTGCGGCTTCTTCATCGATGGAATCCTGTTCGGGATCGATGACGACGAGCGAGACTTTGCCGTTTGATGCGGCGGAGAATTCCTCCAGGAGCCAGCGCACGCGTTCCGCATATTTTTTGAGCTGAGCGGGCATTGCCGGATTGGAGAGTGAAGCATAGAAGCGCAGCGTTACGGGAACGCCGGGGTCTGCGGCAATCCGCGCAGCGGCATCCGAGATGGAATAGGCGCGGTCGGAACTGATGTCGGCACGCATGCGCCAGGTTCCAGCAATGATGTTCAGCGCAATGGTCAGAACAAGAACGTATGCGGTTTTCTTCGCAAGACTTTTGAGCGCGCGGCGGAGAGCGGAATCGGTAAACGCGCCCGGCGCGGTCAGTGTGACAAAGCCGGAGGAGCCGAATTCCAGAACAAAAACGGTCAGTGCAAGGAAAAAGCCGGTGAGCGAGAGCGCGTAAATCACTTCTGCGCTGTCGATGAGTCCTTTCTGGTATCCCTGGAAGTTCGGCAGGAACGCGCAGGAGGCGATGAGTGCGGAGAGACGGTCGGGCATCCATCCCGACGCCATTTCCAGCAGAGAGGGAAGTCCTATGAAAAGAAAGATCCCGCAGAGGAACACGGAAAGCAGAAAACTTGCCGTCTGACTCCGCGAAAGCGCCGAGCAGAACGAGGACATTGCAAGGTAGACCGAGCCGAGCAGCAGCGCTCCCGCGTATCCGCAGAGAATGGCGCCCGTGTCCGGAGAGCCGAGGACCCACGCGGTCAGCGGAATCGAAAAGGTCAGGAGCAGAGCCGCGGCGAGCAGGATGAAGCCCGCCGCGAATTTTCCGATCACCAGTTCCGCAATGGAGGCTGGGAAGGAGAGTGTGAGTTCAAATACGCCGACGCGCCGTTCTTCCGCCCACATCGGCATGGCGAGCGCGGGGACGATCAGCAGGAAGAGATACGGAAGCCAGTCGAAGAACGGGGAAATATCCGCCTGCCCGGACGCGAAGACGCTGCCTGCGACAAATGCGCAGAATCCCGCCAGGACGAGGAAGATAATGAGGAAAACCCAAGCCGTCGGCGAGGCCGCCGAAGACGCTAGTTCACGCGCGGCGACTGCGCGGATTCGATGAAAAGTCATGATTCAGTTACCTCCATTTCGGCAAATCCGGCAAAGACCTTTTCAAGACTGCCCGGGAGAAGATCGCAGCGGAGAATTTTTGCATTTTCTTTTGCGGCGGCCGCGGCGAGTCCGGCAATCAGATCCACGCGGTTTTCGTTTTCCGGCATGATACGCACGAGTGTTCCCTCCGCAACGGTTTCCTGCGCAAGAAGGCGGACGCCAGAGAAGCTGTTCAGAAAATTTTCCGGCAGACGGTCGAAGACGAGTTCCAGTGCGCCGTCTTCCGGGTCGAGTGCGCGGAATTCGTGCGTGGTTCCATAAAAGACTTTGCGTCCGTTGCGGATGGCAAGAACATTGTCGCAGACCGCGTCGATTTCTTCGAGAATATGTGTGGAGACGATGACGGCGGCGTGTTTTCCGATTTCGCGGATGAGCGAGCGGATTTCGCGTTTCTGATCCGGATCAAGCCCGTCGGTCGGTTCATCGAGAACAAGGTTTTCCGGATGATGCATAATCGCCTGTGCGAGGCATACGCGGCGTTTGAAACCTTTGGAAAGCGCTTCGAGTTCTTCGTGCAGAACGGAGTCAAGACGGCATTTTTCGACGGATTCATTAACGGCGGAACGGAGTTTTTCGCCGGAAAGACCGTGCATTTTTCCGCAGTAGCGGAGGAATGCGAGAACATTCATGCCTGCATAGAGCGGAGCGTTTTCGGGCAGGTAGCCGAGCTTTTCCTTTGCTTCGCGCGGATGTTCGGCGACGGAGATTCCGGAGACTTCGACCCGTCCGGAACCGGGCGGCATGATTCCGCAGATCATCCGCATGGCGGTGGATTTTCCCGCGCCGTTCGGCCCGATGAATCCGAGCACGGAGCCGTTTTCCGCGGTGAACGAAAGCCCGTCCAGCGCTTTCTTCGCTCCGTACTGTCTGGAGAGATTTTCCACTTTTATCATAATGGCAGTTACCGTTTTTCAGTTGAGTATTGACCCTGTAATGTAGCACACGAACGGCGCATGTCAAACGGGGAAGATTTGAATGAAAACATTTTCCGCGTTCCGTTCAGAGCTATCCCATAAAATCT
>DHMO01000052.1 GCA_002405835.1 Lentisphaeria bacterium UBA4640
AAAACTATTGATAGAGGTTCCTTCTTCTCAATACCACGTTTTTGAGATTTTATGGGATAGCTCTGAATTTTTTTAAAAAAGAGCCGCAATTTCAATATTGCGGCTCTTGGTGTTTTTCAGCAGGCTGCTCAGAGAGCGGCGGCTTTCTCCATTTCCTGTTTGGCGGCGTCAAGCTCTCCGGCTGCGAAGAAGCGGCCGCCGACAATCACTTCACCGGCTTTGCGCTTCGTGCAGGAGGGCGTAAATGCAGTCTCAATCACCAGCTTGTCGGAAAGTCCCTTCGCGGCGGCGTGTTCAAGAACGCCGGCAAGAGCTTTCGCACTGACCTCTTCATCCGTTCCCGGGGTGACGCAGACAGAGACGGCGATTTTCTTTTCCGCTTTCCCGGATTCCACGACTTCCACGGCGTCGAAAACTCCGTTGAGGTTTTCGTATGTCGTGTGGAGGAGGTGGTGCGCCTTCTCGGAGTTGGGCTGTCCGCCGAGATATTTTTCATAGCATTCGGCAAGCATGTGGTTTTCAAGAGAGTTCTTGAACTGCATGTTCTTGTCACACTTGTACGTGGCTTCCATGCGCTGAGCACGCTTGACGCGGTCGTTCTGAATGGGCTGTCCGCCGCCGCAGACGCATCCGCCGGGGCATGCCATGACTTCGATGAAGTGATACGGAGATTTGCCGTCGGCCGCTTCCTGTGCGAGTTCTCTGGCCGCACCGAGGGTGTTGACGACTGCAATTCTGAGTTCGGCGTCGCCGGCTTTGATGGTGGTCTCTTTGAAACGCTGGCTTCCGCGGACTTCCTTGAATTCAAGTCCGTGCATGGGAACCTGTCCGGTGATTTTGCCGACCGCGTAGCGGAGCGCGGCTTCCATCACGCCGCCGGAGGAACCGAAGATGACTCCGGCTCCGGTTCCGAATCCGAAAGGCATGTCGAAGGCGTCGGGTTCAAGCTCGTTGAACTTGATGCCGAAGGAGTCGATCATGCGGCCGATTTCGGTCGTGGTGAGAACAAAGTCCACATCGGGATTGCCGTCGACTTTGAACTTGTCGAGCTGGGCTTCGTATTTCTTCGCGGTGCAGGGCATGATGGAGACGACGACAATGTCCTTGCGGTCTTTGCCGATCATCTGCGGCATGGCTTCCTTCATGGTTGCGCCGAACATCTGCTGCGGGGAGCGGCAGGAGGAGAGGTTCTTCCCGAGCGAGGGGAAATTGATCTCCGTGTATTTGACCCAGCCGGGGCAGCAGGAGGTGAACATCGGGAAGGGGCCGCCGGCTTTGACGCGGCGGAGGAACTCTTCCGCTTCTTCCCAGATGGTCATGTCGGCGGCGAAGGTGGTGTCGTAGACGTAATCGAAGCCCATCTTGCGGAGAGCGGCGACGAGTTTTCCGGCGGCGTTCTGTCCGGCTTCCTGGTTGAAGAATTCGGCGAGGGCGAAGCGGACCGCGGGGGCGATCTGGGCGACGACGATTTTATTCGGGGCGTGGATGGCGCTCCAGACGTCTTCGCGGTTCTGGCGCGGGATGATCGCTCCGGTGGGGCAGACGGCGGCGCACTGGCCGCAGTTTACGCACTCGACTTCATTGAGTCCCTTGTCGAAGGCGGGAATGACGCGCGCTTTGGAGCCGCGGAAGGCGAATCCGATGGCGCCGATGCCCTGGACTTCCTGGCAGACGCGGACGCAGTCGCCGCATAGGACGCATTTGTTGGGGTCGCGCTCAAGGGAGGGCGAACTCTTGTCGACGGGTTCAAGCTCCTTCAGCTGTTTGTAGCGGATGGTGTCGACGCCGAGTCTGCGGGCGAGAGTCTGGAGCGTGCAGTTTGCGCTGCGGACGCAGGAGGGGCACTCGCGGTTGTGGTTGGCAAGGAGGAGCTCGATGTTGATTTTGCGGATATCGCGGAGCTGCCTGGTGTCGGTGTGGATGACCATTCCGTTTTCCGGCGGAGTGGAGCATGCGGCCATGATGCCGCGTTTTTCGACTTCGACGAGGCAGAGGCGGCATGCGCCGTAGACGCTGAGGTCGGAGTGATAGCAGAACGTCGGGAGCTCGATTCCGGTTTTGCGGATGACCTCAAGGAGATTGCGTTCTCCCTGAACCTCGACCGGAACGCCGTTGACGGTAAGAGTTTTAACAGCGGGTGTTGTCATTTTCTGTTTTCCTTCTCATTAGATTCCGGTGATGGCGGAGAATTTGCACGCGGCCTTGCATGCGCCGCACTTGATGCACTTGGAGGCGTCAATGACGAACGGCTTGCGGATTTCGCCGGAGATTGCGCCGACGGGGCACTTTCTTGCGCATGCGGAGCAGCCTTTGCACTTCTTCGGATCGATTTCCGGACGCGCGAGCGCCTTGCACTGTCCGGCGGGACAGCGTTTTTCGCGGACGTGGATCAGATACTCTTCGCGGAAGTGTTTGAGGGTGGAGAGGACCGGGTTCGGCGCGGTCTTGCCGAGTCCGCAGAGCGAACCGGCCTGAACGGCTTTCGCGGTCTGTTCGAGAAGGTCGAGTGTGGATTCATCGGCTCTGCCCTTGGTGATGTCGTCGAGCAGGGCAAGCATCTGCTTGGTTCCTTCGCGGCAGGGAACGCACTTGCCGCAGGATTCGTTCTGGGTGAAGTGCATAAAGAACTTCGCAACCGCAACCATGCAGGTATTTGTGTTCATGACGACGAGTCCGCCCGAACCGACCATTGCGCCGACGCTCTTGAGGGAGTCGAAGTCGAGCGGGAGGTTCAGCATCTCTTTGGTCAGGCAGCCGCCGGAGGGGCCGCCGATCTGGACGGATTTGAAGTTGTCAAGGGAGACTTTGCCGTCGGCGTCGGTGACTCCGCCGCCGATTTCATTGACGACTTCGCCGAGAGTGGTTCCGAACGGGACTTCGATGAGACCGGTGTTCGCGACGTGTCCGGTGAGTGCGAAGGTTTTTGTCCCGGGAGCGGTGGGAACACCGAGTTCACGGAATTTCTTTGCGCCTTCGCGGATGACGTAGGGGACGGTTCCGAGGGTTTCGACATTGTTGATGACGGTCGGTTTGCCCCAGAGTCCGCTCTGCGCCGGGAACGGGGGTTTCGGCATCGGCATTCCGCGTTTGCCTTCGATCGAAGCCATGAGCGCGGTTTCTTCGCCGCAGACGAACGCGCCCGCGCCTTCCATGACGTGGATGCGGAAGGAGAGTCCGCTTCCGAAAATATCGTCGCCGAGCACGCCGGCCGCTTCCGCATCTTTCACGGCTTTGCGCATGCGGAGAACGGCGAGCGGGTATTCGGCGCGGACATAGACATAGCCTTCATCGGCGCCGATGGCGCGCGCGGCGATCATCATGCCTTCAATGACGGCATGGGGATTGCCTTCCATGACGGAGCGATCCATGAACGCTCCCGGGTCGCCCTCGTCGCCGTTGCAGATGACATATTTCTTGGGGCCGGGGGAAGCGAGCGTGAATTTCCATTTGCGTCCGGTGGGGAAGCCGCCGCCTCCGCGTCCGCGGAGTCCGGATTCTTCCATTTCGGAGCAGACCTGTTCCGGAGTCATTTGAGTGTAAGCCTTGATCGCGGCGAGGTAGCCTTTTTTGTGGAAGTATTCGCCGATGCTGTCGGGCTCGATGGTGCAGTTTGCGAGGACGAGACGGTGCTGGCGGTTGTAGAACGGAATTTCGTGTTCGCCTTTGTAGCGTTTGCCGTCGGTCGGGTTCAGATAGAGGAGACGTTCGATAATGCCGTGCTTGAGAATGGTTTCCTGAACGATTTCGCGGGCGTCATCGGCGTGAACTTTGGTGTAGATGATGCCGTCCGGTTCGATGCGGACGAGGGGACCCATCTGGCAGAATCCCTGGCATCCGCTTTTGGAGACGTAGTTGGAGCCGGGGTGAACATGGTCGGCGGAGTCGTGTTCGAGGTCGACTTCAACCGGCAGTCCGGCTCTTTTGAGTTCATCCACGAGGGCATCGCGGACTTTGAGGGAACCGTTTGCGACGCATCCGGTACCGCCGCAGACGATGATTCTGCGGGAGATTTTAGCGGCTTTCGCTTCGTAATCGCTGATGCGTTTTTCGACGTCGGCGGGAGTGAGTTTTGCCATTATGCCACCTCGTTGGATTCTTTCGACTGTCTGGCGAGCAGTTCGTCGATGATTTTGGGAACGTCGGAGGGTTTGACCTGTCCATGAACTTCATCGTTGATGACCATGACGGGAGCGAGACCGCATGCGCCGAGGCAGCTGACGGTTTCGACGGTGAACATCATGTCGTCGGTGCTGTCACGGTCGGGCTTGATGTTGAGTTTTTCATAGAGCGCGTCGAGGATGCTTGTGGAGCCTTTGACGTGACATGCGGTTCCGTCGCAGAGGCGGATGATGTTTTTGCCTTTGGGTTTGAGGGAGAAGTGAGCGTAGAATGTGGCGACGCCGTAGACGCGTGCGGGCGGCAGTCCGAGCGCGGATGCGATATAGCTCAGCAGTTCTTTGGAGAGCCAGTTGTACCGCGCCTGGGCAGCCTGCAGGATGGGTACAAGTTTTGTCTTGTCGTAATTGTACTCGCGGAGAACTTTTTCGGCGTCCTCCATGCGTGACACGGCTTTTGCCGCCTCGCGCATCTTTTCTGATGCTTCCATACGTTTTCCTCCTGTTTTTTGGATATGTAAACAAATCAGTCTTTTTCAGAGTTTCCTCAATCCGTGATTCGGACACGGGAATCTCACAAAACTAGCCTTTGCGGTGTTCTGTGAAATTTCAAAAAAACATGCACGTGATTCATTTCACAGTTAATATATGCACGTGTTCGGAAAAAGTCAAATATGAACTCAAAAAAAATAAGATTTCACAGCTGTTCAAGGCTAATTTTTTTTGTTTTTTTCACACAAGACACGCAAAAGACAGGGGATATGTACGGAATATTTTATTGTGTATTTTTCACAGCAGAAGACCGGGGACCCGTGCAGGCGTCCCGGCGGGAGGAGAGACGGCTTGCATTTTTGGGGGCGCTGATTTTTTCAGCGGCCCCCAACGGGTGCGGTTTGCAGTCTGTGTTCAACTGCGGATTTCACACGAGGAGCTGTTTTCGTACTCCAGCTTCACGCCGTCCGCGTTTTCTTCCAGACGGAAACGGAGGGTGCCGTCGCCGAGGGGGATTTCTCCTTCCAGAAATGCGAGACCGACGGGGAGCGGGTTGAGTTCCCAGATCCCGCGTGCGGCGTCAACCGGGCGCAAGCCGAGGATCGAGGCGAAGCAATGGTGCAGAATGTGCGAGCTCCACGCATGACAGTCCGAACGCGGATTGTCGAAATTTTCCGGAAGCGTGAAGAGTCCCGTGCGGTCGGCTTCGAACCATCGGGCGAGACGTTTCCGGAAGAGATCGCCGCGGCGGAGCTTGCGCACCGCTTCAAGATAATAGTACGAGAAGCTGACACTGCACGGAACTGCACCGGGCAGATCCGGCGCGTAATCCGGAAGGTTCTCCGAAAGGACCGCGAGAACCTGGGCGTGTTCGGAGAAATTCGAATGCGCTTCATCTTCCGCAAAGCCTTTTCCGGGAACCTCGTAGGTCCGGCGGATTGCCGCGGCGGCGGTGCGGGCGGAAGTCTGCCACCGCAAGGCTTGATCCGGGTCGAGTTTCGCCATCGTTTCGAGCGCAAGCAGACGGATGATGTTGAGCGAACAGTCGCCGGTTGGAATGCCGTCAGGCCAGCTGTCGACCCAGTCGACGAAGTTCCAGCCCTTGTCACCCGGTTTCCATCCGGGTGTGTCGACGAAGCGCCAGCCGGGGAAGCGAACGAGTCCGTCCACCGCTTCACGTTCGAAGTATTCGAGAATCCGGCGGGCGCACGGGATGAATTCGCGCACGAGTTCCGGCGAACGCCATTGTGCAAGATCGTGCAGGAAGAGAATGTAGATCAGTGCAAACGAGGGGATTACCTGCTCCTGTTTCGAGGGGGTGCGGGAGTAGATCAGACCGTTGGAAACCTGGCTGTCGGCGAAGGTGCGGAGCGCGGCGGTGATGATGCGCGTATCGCGCGCGGTCACGAGCGCGGTGAGCGATTCGAGACGGCTGTCGCTGACATATTGGAGACGCTCGAAGAACGGGCAGTCCATGAATGTTTCGTGCGAGCACATGCGGAGAGTGTTCCAGGCGAGTTCAAGCGCGCGGTCGAATTCGGGCGAGGAGCTTTTCACGTGCCATTCGCGCTTCCACGGGTAGAGTGTGGAGGTGAATTCGACGGATTCGAGCCCGGCGTCTCCGGTGAATTCCAGAAGCAGGTAGCGCCCGGATTTCCATTCGCAGTCGCGCCAGCGGACCGTTCCGCCGGGGAGATTGAGCACGGTGGCGTTGCCGACCCACTCTTTTTCCTCAAAAATCCGACGGTCGCCTTTGTCGCCGATCAGATCGCGTGTCTGAAAACTTCCGGGACGATAGAGCGTTTCGGTCCAGCGGATGGAGACGCTTCCGGTTCCGCGGAAACGGAAGTCGCTCCAGATACAGACATACTGGTCGAAAACAAACAGTTTTGCTCCGCCGGGACGTTCGACGATCCGGTATCCGTGCTCCGGTTTCTCCTCCATCGGGGGGACGGATCGGGGGAAGAGCGGACGCGTGTCTTTGCGGAACGCGACGGGTTTCCATTCGCCGCCTGTGCCTTCGAGTGCGCACCAGTTGAATTCGGGGGCGGCGGTCATGCGGGGAGCCATTGCCCAGTCCGGATAGGGCGGGGTGAATTCGAGATGGCGGAGAACCTGACATTCCCAGCCGTTTGTGAGCTGTTCCGATTCGGCGTAGAATCCGCATGCGACTGATTCCTGCGCATGCGGAGCGAATTTGCGTCCGAACATCGTCACGCGTGCTGTGAGTGTGTATTCTCCGGCGGGAAGCGTGCGTTCAAAGGTTTCGAGGAACCAGCGGCGCGGGGTGCAGCCGGCAGGACCGGCGCAGAGAAATCCGCCGTTCAAAAAGAGTTCCGCGTGTTCATCCGCAAACCAGCGGAGACGGAACGTCTGTTCCGTCTCCAGATGAAATTTTGTGCGGTAGACCGCGATGGAAGGTTCCGCCGTTTCAACGGGCGGAACCATTCGGAATATGGAATTCATAGAGCATTTTCCTTATTCGATCAGCCGGATGAGCGGCCAGAAGTCGGGGCGTTCGTTCGGCATATCCGTTCCGATGGTGTTGGTGAGACGCGAGCGCGGTTCCTGCTGCGACGGATCGTCCGCGTCGTTGAGCAGAATGCCGATTCCGATCGTGTTTCCGGCTTTCAGACGGAACGGTTCCACGCTTTTCGACGGGAAGGCGACTTCGTAGAAATAACCGTCCGCCGTTTTGCGGAACGCGGCTTTCACATCGTCGGCGAGCGTGTCCGCTTTTGCTCCGGCGACGCCGCGCGTCAGCTGTACATCGGGTGTGAGATAGCGCCAGACGGCGACTTCGGAGCCGGTGGCGTTCTGCGGATAGACGCCGTAGGACCAGTCGTCGGGTCCGGTGGTGCGCTTGCGGTCGCTGTCGCGTCCGTCGGCGAAGGTGTCGAAGAAGACCTGAAGAGAATCGTTCTTCCAGCCGTCTTTGATGCGCGGATATTTTTTCCAGACGAACTTGTCGTCTCTGACGAAGACGGCGAGATAGAGTCCGTTTTCATCCCAGGCGATTTTGCAGTCGGCGGAGAAGTCCTGCGCATCGGGGAAGATTCCGCGGTGCTGGAGAAATTTGCCGCGGAAGCGCGTGGTCATGGGGATTGCGGGGTACGCATCCCATTTTTCCGGATTGCCGTCGATGACAATCGGCTGATCTGCGCGTTTCGCGAGAAGCCCTGCGAACGAACGGTCATAGCGGAAGATGTCGTTTTTGCCGCCCTGTTTTCTGAAACGGAGGATCAGATCGTAGGAGGTCTGTTTTTCCGCGGAAAGCGGGACGGGGAGGGGAAGCGTGAAATCTGCGCTTCCGCCTGCGGGGATCGACACTTTCCGGTCGCCGCGGGGAGAAAGCAGCGTTCCGGAAAGCGTCGTGTTTTCGATGTTTTCAAGATGCACGGCGACTTCCGACGCGGAGTTCAGGCGGACGGTCATCGGCGGTCTCTGGGCGATGTTGGAGCGTCCGTGGCCGGCGCGGAGCAGGGCTGCGAGTTCCTTTGCGGTTCCCGGTTTGCCGCGGAGGAAGACCGGGTACGGTGAGAGCGGGAGAACGGTTTCTCCGTTTTTGTCTGCGGGGAGCGAATGCTCCGCTTCCATGAGGTCGAAGAGTTCGAGTCCGGCGGCGGGTTTGAAGAGGAAGTCGGGAGCGGCGGCTTCGCCGAGGTCAACCTCTTCCATGCATGCCCAGATTGCCGCGACGGGACGCTTCTGTTCATCTTCGAACAGGTAGCAGCGGGTGTTGGGGAAGAGATTGATCTCCTCCAGGAAGCGCGCGTTTCCGAGGAGACGTCCGAGAGTGTTCGGGATCTTCTGGAACGCGAACGGGGTCAGCATGGCGTCCATTTCGAATGCGCCGTAGTTGCTGGCGTTCATCTGGCGGATGCGGTCCTGATGTTTGAGTCCGACGAGCCATGAACGGGCGCGGTAGGCGGAACCGATCTTTTCCGCGTAGGAAAGATCGTAGGTATACGGAACGAGTCCGTTGAGGTGTCCCGACGAGATCGGGTAATCGGAGATGAACGGGGACTTGAGGCAGCGGACGGGCAGCCAGTGCATTCCCTCGGGCGAAGAGATTTTGACGTCGCTGTATCCGTGCTTGTCGAGTACGGCGAAGAGGTTCTTGTACTGCTGTTCCAGCGAGACGGGGTATTCGGGGGCGCCGACGCGGTAGCAGTGCGCGGCGACGGCGTCGTAGCGGACTCCCTGTTTTGCGGCTTCCGCAAACAGACGGTCATAGAAGAGCATGCGGTCGGGCGAGGCGATATTGGAAGTCGCGCTCGTGTAGAGTTTTGCTTCCGGATTGCCGCGCTTGATGCCCTTCGCGACGGCGGTTTCGAGCGCGATGAATTTCTGATATTCCTCCGGTTTCGCATAGGCGGGATTCGCCCATTCGGGGAGAGTGCCTTCGGGTTCGCAGAGGAAATACCAGCCGCTGACCGTCGGGGAGTTCCTTGTGATTTCCGCGGCGGCGTCTTCCACGCGCTTCAGCAGTTCGGGCGTGATCTCCTTCTGCGCAATGTTTTCAACGAGCAGGGAATCGCTCTTTTTGCGTCCGGGAATGAGATACCATTCGATCTCGCGCAGGATTTCGACGTTGCGTCCGTTTTTGTCTTTGCGGGCATGGGCGATGCGGCAGATGGAGCTTTCCACGCCGAAACTGTCCGCGAGTTTGGCAAGGCGTTCGTCGTTGACGGCGAATCCGGAGCGGGCGCCGTAGCCGAGCTTGCGGTAGCGGTCGAGAACGTCACGGTAGATCTGCATCGGAAAGAGCGGGTCGACGTAGGTGTTCACGAACATGTTTTTGTGCTTGTGCGTGTTGTTGAGAAAGCTCATGATGCTGAACCGCTGGATTTCATAGCGTTTCTTTCCGCCGATGCTGTAATCGGATTCCACAATGAAAATGCCGCGCGGGAGATCGTTCAGCGGAAGATCGACGCGCGCTTTGCCCTGCGCATCGGCGGTGAAACTGAAGGTCTTCTGAAGTTTCACCGTATCGAAGAAGTCGCGGACCTTGACCGCAACCGTTCCTTGGGCGTCCGGAGCGGTGACAATATCCAGACAGGCGTCGACGGGTTTGCCGTATTCGACGAAGTTGTCGGGCGCGGAGGTGCGGAGCGCGCCTTCCGCAAGCGGAGCTTCATACGGAGTCGCCTTTGCTCCTTTTTCGAGCTGGACGCCGTCGATATAGCAGGTCGCATCTGCAGTGGAGCGGGCGGAGAAGACGGCGGGGAATGCTGCGGAGCTCTTCCAGGTGTGAGTCAGCGTGTAGCGTTTCCATTCCCCGGTGAGCGGAACCTTGACCGCCGGCCATTTGGAGCTGTCCCAGATGAGCGCGGGATCCATGAACTGGACGGTAAGAGTCTGCTTGCCCGGCTTGTCGGTTTTTGCGTAGAAGCTCAGTGTGCAGGTTCCGGGGCCGAACAGGATTGTGTGCGTGCTGACGGGCTGATAGAGCAGGCCGTCGGGCGTGGAGCGGATCGCGAGACTGTGTGTGCCGAATTTCGCCTCTTGGCTGCTGATGAAGACGGGCTTGTTGTCGAAGATGTCAAAATTCATTCGGCCGCGGTGACGGAATATCATGTAGCGCAGTCCCTGTTCAAAGGAGCTGTTCTGAAGCAGATTTTTTCCGGTCTGGTCGGGCAGGGAGTAGCGGTCGAGCGCCCAGAGGTCGCAGTTCGCTGCTTTGGTGACGCGTCCTGCCGGCGGAGGAAGAACGGTTCCGGCTTTTGCGCCGGGATCGAGCACAAAACGGAAGGGTTTCTGCGGTTCATCGGCGATGAGCTGGAGGAATGCGGCGGGGACGGAGGGGACATTGATGAACTCCGTTGAGCCGGATTCGGGTTCCACAGCAAAGCTCTTTTCGGGCTGTCCGGCGCAGAGACGGATTGTGCGGGCATTGCCGCTGAACATGCGGTCCGCTTTCAGCGTTTTGTCCGTGTACGGGGGAAGTGCGAATTCCTGCGCGTCGATTTTGAACTGCGTTCCGCCGAATTCGACGCCGCGGAGGAAGAAGTTGATCTGCAGCTGTCTTTTTGCCTGCGGAAAACTGGCTTCGAACTGCACTTTGCGGTCGGGGCGCAGCGAGATCGTGAGCGTTCCGGAGGCGGGAAAATCATAAATGATCTTCTGCCCGTCTTCGCGGCGGGTTCCCTTGACGTCTTTGCCGTCGACCTGGATTGCGATTCCGCCGAATCTGCGGTCGGGGGAGCGGAAGTGAAGCTGCGGCGTGCCGGATTTGTAGCAGATGACCTGCGCGGCTTCGCCCTGGAAACGGCAGAGTCCTTTGCCCGGAATGAAACGGGTGTTTCGGACGCTCTCCTTTTCGGAGGATTCAAACGGCGGTCTGGTTGCGGGCAGCGGCGGAAGCGCATTGAGCGCGGAAAGAGCCATGGATCCCGCAAGCAGAGCGGCGGAGAGAAGAAGTGTGGATTTTTTCATGTCTGTATTCCCTTTTTTGTGTTATTTTGTCTGATAGTTGATGTAATCCCATTCGGCTTTTGCGGAAATGGCGGTGACGCTGCCGTCCTGACGCAGATTGTTTAGGGTTCCGCCATGATAAAGACCAAATTCGCGGCGGCGGGTTTTTACAGAGTTGGCACTCCATGTCAAAGTGTTGCTTGTGTATGCATTGGAGCTTAAGCTGAAAAATGAGTCACTTAACCCTTCATTGTGTACTTCATCAAACGGAGTTTCCGCCATCATGATGCGGTTGTTTTTCAGACTGGTGATTTTTTTCGGCAGAGCGAGAGCCTGGAAGTTACTACTTGGCGCCGTGACAAATCTGCCCCAACCATAGTTATCCTGGGTGCTTGGCGCCTCAATGAGCGGGGTGTAATTGGTTGCGGATCGGTTAGCGCTTTTGCCGCGCTGAATTGGAGCATAGTTCGTTGCGATCGGGCAGGAGAAAACTTTATCGACAGGAACAAGTTGTGCGGAAAAGGAGCCAATGCCTCCATCACCGTCCCATGGACCGGAAGGGAAGCCGTTCGGGAGTTTTTTCATGATGTCGGCGGCGAAATAGCTCCAGCCCCAGCGTTTCATGTGCGGGGTGAGAAAGTCGTCGTTGTTGGAGGTGTAGATCATAACCGCCTGTCCGATGCTTTTCAGATTGCTTGTGCAGACGGATTTCTGAGCGGTCGTTCTCGCCTTGTTCAGGGCGGGCAGAAGCATGCCGGCGAGGATGGCGATGATGGCAACTACCACGAGGAGCTCTATGATAGTAAATCTGCAGAACCTTCCCTTGATGCATGGAATGTCTTTGCCGTTCGGATGGTGTTTCATGGTGTTGTTTCCCTTTCGTTTATTTCTGTTCATCTGTCTGTTCCTTTTGTTTTATGTTTTATACCGGGGTGTTGTTTCAATCTTCCATTTCGAAGAGGACCGTGTCGGGGGCGCGGAAGTTCCATTGGAATTCGGAAACGTTTTCCGCTGCGGTTTCTCCGGAGAAAAGTTCGGTGATGCGTCCGGTGCGGCGCGGCAGACGGATCGTCATCGTTCCGCCCTCTTTCGAGTGGAGCGCGAGGAAACGGTCATCCGCATAAACGGGGATTTCCGCATCGGAGTAGAGATGAACTCCGGCGGATTTTGCGAGCGTTTTCAGCATTGCCGGCGTAAGTTCGGCGGGGTTGCGCAGAAACGCGGAAGTCCAGCCGTTCATCCGCTGAACGGAGAGACCGGAGACATGCGGATCGGCGCCGGTCCAGCGGCGGATGCGCGATTCGTCAAAACTTCTGCCGTCGCTGATTCCGGGTGCGTAGAACCAGAGGACCGTGCGGTCGTGGTTGAGAACATAACGGTTCAGGAGTTCCGCCTTCTCCGGGGTGATTTCCCAGGGGGTGGCGAAGAGGAAGAATCTGATTTTATCCAGGTTCGGAATCGACGGGATGTCGCGCAGGCACCAGGTTTCGAACGGGGCGCCGAGACGGTTCAGTTTTTTGCGGATGTCCGGCTGGAAATCCCGCTGGCGCGGCGAACGCTGGTCGAAGTATGCGAGCGCATCGGGATCGACGATCATCGCGACTTCTTCGACGTTGCGGGAGGGAAGGTCGATGCGGCTGTCGTAAATCTCCTTCATCCGGCGGAAGTTTTCAAAGAGGACGGGTTCCTGATAGAATCCGCCCCACATGTCGAACCACCAGAGCGAGGAGCGTTTGAGGAGCGCGAGGGAGAATTCACGTTTGATTCCGGCGACGTCCTCCTCTGTGTTCTCCCAGTGCGGGACATGGAGCGAGACATACGGCGTGAGGTCGCGGTTGTGGGTGTGCGTGCGCTGGTCGCATTCGTGCATGTGAATTTTGCCCGCGAGTTTTTCGGAGCCGGAACAGCCGAGCCATCCGCCGCCACCGCCCATTGCGCGGTCGCCGTAGGAGCCGGGGGAGATCATGAAGTCGATATCGGGTGATTTGAGCACCTGTTCATATGCGAGGTGTCCGCTCTCCGCCGCGCCGAGCCGGGTGATGACATAGCCGTAGAAGATACCGATTTCCGCTTCCGGGCGGATGAGTTTTCGGGTTTCCGCGGCGAATTCGCAGATGGTGTTTCCGACGAGTTCATTGCAGAAGCGGCGGTATTCGATCACGCCGGAGGAGACGGCTGGATCGAAGAGGAGTCCGTCGTAATCGGGCGTGTTCATTTTGAGCGCGGAGGGCGGTTCCGCCGGAGCGAGACCGTGTGCGGCGCGCCAGTCGCTGCAGGCGCGCTGTTTGTGGAGTCCGCAGAGTTCTCCGTTGTGGTCGAACCACTCGTCGGTGTGTCCGCAGGCGAGAACATAAGCCTGAATGGAGTCTGCGTAATGCGCTTCGGCGTATTCGAGGAACGCGCGGAGATAGTGAAGGGTCGCCTCTTTCCAGCGCGGATTCGCGAGAGCTTCGGTGAGATGCGTGAAGCTGTCGCCGGATTCATGCGCGAGGCTGAGCTGACGGGAGAGCCATTCGGGGGAATTGAGGTCAATCATGCAGATGAATTTTGCTTCGGGGACGGCTTTTTTGAGGTCTGCGATCTGCTGATCGAGCGAGCCGAATTCATAGCGGTCGAACCAGTTCCAGATGGACGGGTACTGTGCGTAGGGCTGTCCAAGAGAGTTCGTTGTGTTTCCGGGGAAGAAACAGATGGTCCGCACTCCCGCTGCGGCAAAGCGCTTCATTGCCTCGAATTCGGGCAGGAAGGAGCGGTACGCGAAATAGTGCCGGTTTATCTTCATAACTGTAGTCCTTTTTTGTTTTCGCTATATTATAGCATAAAAATCCGTGAAAAACCTTGAAAAGAGTGCCATTTTACAGTATATTGGTGCCAAAATGAAAAAAGAGGGCTGAATTATGCTTCCATTGTACATTTCAAATCTGGCGGGATACGGGCGGACGAACAGGATTCCCCTTTATGTGGAGGAGGTTGCGGAGAAGCATCCGGAGAAACGCTTCCATTCGCATACGTTTTCGGAACTGGTTCTGGTGCTGCGCGGCGAGGCGGTTCACCTGGTGGGCGAGGAGTCGTTCGAGGTCCGCCGCGGCGATCTGCTGGTGCTGCATCCCGGCGCGGTACACGGATACGACAGGACGGGAAATTTCGGGATCATCAATCTCACTTACGATTACCACAAACTCTCCATGCCGATACTCGACGGCTATGAGCTTCCTCTGTTCCGGCGGTTCTTTCCCTCCGCGGGGACGGTGTTCAGCGATGCGGAACTGTGCCGTCCGGCTGCGGTTCTGCCGGAAGAGAAGATTGATGCGTTCGGCGGGGCGATCCGGGATCTGGAGCAGGAGCTGAACAGCACGAACCCGGGGAACTTTTATCTGAGCATGGCGATGTTCATGTCGATCATGGCGGAGATTGCGCGCTCGGTTCCTGAGGCGGCGGAGCAGCACCCGGAGATGTCGCGTCTCGGCGGAGTGATTGACTGGCTTTACCGCAATCTGACGGAGCCTGTGAGCGTGGAATCTCTGGCGAAGATGGCGAATCTTTCGCGCCGGACGTTCTTCCGTCTGTTCCGGCGCATGACGGGGAGTTCTCCGCAGGAATACCGCACGCGTTTGAAGCTGAAGATGGCGGTTGAGCTTCTGACTTCTTCGGAGCTGAGCATCGGGGAGATTGCAATGCGCTGCGGCTTTTCCGATTCCAACTATTTCTGCCGGGTGTTCCGCGAGTATCTTTCCACAACGCCGCGGCAGTTCCGGCTGAACGCATCGAAATCGCCCGCGGTGCTGCGTCCGGATTCGTGAGTCATTCTTCCGGCGGGAGGATGAGTTCGGTTTTGACTTCGGACTGGAAGGCGGTTCCGTCGGCTTGTCCGGCGGAGATCCAGCGGCGGATTTCCTGATAGATTTTTTCGAACCGCTGGCGCATCATGCAGATTCCCGGATATCCGCGCAGGGGTTCGATGATGTCGAAGCAGAGCAGTTTGAAATCTTTGCCCGGGGTGAGACCGTGTGCGCGGGCGGCTGTGACGAACGGTATGATGGTTTCCGCGCCGAGAATGAAAATCGCCCGCGGGATTTGCGGACGGCGGAAAAGGTCGCTCGCAATTTCCGCAATCTCCTTCGGGATATCCTGGAAATCGCGGATGAAAAGACGGTCGGACGCCAGCTTTGCGCCCTGTTCGACGGCGGATTCAAAGAATGCGAGAATGCGGTCGTACTGGTACGGGTGCATGGTCCCGGCGGCGCGCGCGATAAGCGTCACTTCAGGTCCTCCGGTGCGGAGCAGCCAGTTGAGTCCTTCGGAGATGCTCGCTTTGGAGTCGGTGATGACATGACTGTAGTTTTTATATTTCCGGTTCAGCAGAAGCTGGGGAACATGGTTGTCTGCGAAATAATCCATGATGTGGATGTTGCTCATGGAGGGCATGAGCCATGCGACGGCGTTTCCGGGACGGCAGATTTCGGTGAAGTGTTCACCGATGACCTGCGAGCACAGGCCGATGACCTGAATATCTTCGATTCCGCCCTGGAAGAGAATTTCGCGCAGACTCTGAAGGAGTTCCGCATTGCCCTGCCAGTCGGTGATGAGATAGAGCGTGTGAATGCGGTTGTCGGGGTGCATGTTGCGGACGTATGTCCGTGCGCCCTGCCGTGCGCAGAGATATCCGGATTCCGCGAGATTGCGCACTGCGCGTTCAATGGTTGTCCGCGAACAGTGATATTTTCTGCAGAGCTGATGCCGCGACGGGATCGGATCGCCCGCCTTCGCCCCGTGTTCGAGGAGGTCGGCGAGAATTTTGTTCTGGATGTAATCGGTTTTTTTCAGCATAATGAGGGGTAATATATCACCGGTTCAGGCAGAACGCAAGCGAGGAAGTGCCGGCACTGCATACATCGGCAAGTGTTTGCCCTTCGTGCCGACACTTCTTTAGCTTATTTGGCAAAAGAGATGTAGACAACAGCGACCACAAGGATCAGCAGCGCTCCGACGTAGGGGGCGAGCTTCCACGAGGTCATGTCCACTGCCTTGACGTCTTCCTGAATGAACGGGGTCGGGCGTCCGGCGATCTTGCCCCAGGCGAGCATGTAGAGACACAGCGCAAGGAACACGGCTCCGACAAAATGGAAAGCGTTCATGGCGTCAACCCAGCGGTTGAACGGCGGGACAAAGTAGCCGATTGCAATCAGGAGGCAGCCGCCGACGAGCGCGGTTTTCGCCGCGACAGCGGGGACGTATTTCGAAAGCATTCCGACCAGAACCACGGAGAAAATCGGGATGAAGTAGATTCCGTTCATCTTCTGGAGATATGCGAAGATGCTGCCTGTGTTCGCAAGCATCGGCGCAATGATCATCGAAGCGATTGCGATGATGAATCCGAAGATTTTGCCCGCCCGCACCTGCTGCGCTTCGCTGGCCTGGCGGTTGAACACCTCTTTGTAGATTCCGAGACTGAAGAGCGTGCAGGTTGCATTCAGCGCGGAGTTGAAGGAGCTCAGAATCGCTCCGGTCATGACGGCGGCGAAGAATCCGGTCAGCGGGGCGGGGAGAACCGTCGAAACGAGCTTGCCGTAGGCGTCGTCGGAGCGGAGGCCGGCGTCCTTGAACATGTAGAAGGCGATGATGCCGGGGAGAACGAGGTAGAGCGGACCGATGAGTTTCAGAAATGCGCAGAGCAGAACGCCCTTCTGTCCTTCCGCGAGCGAGCTCGCGGCGAAGGTGCGCTGGATGATCTGCTGATTGGTGCACCAGTAGAACATGTTGATGATCAGAATGCCGGTGAAAAGAGTGGCGAAGGGAACTTCCGATTTCGGACCGCCGATGGAGTTGAACTTGTCGGGAAGCGCCTCAACCAGCGTGTTGAGCCCGTGAGTCCAGCCTGCGCCGCCGCTGATGGCGTGAAGACCGAAGTAGAGAATCATGAATCCGCCGATGAGCAGACCGATGCCGTTCAGGGTGTCGGAAACCGCAACGGAGCGGAGTCCGCCGAAGAGCGCGTAGACCATGCCGACGATGCCGATGAACCAGACCATGAGCCAGAGGTTGCCCATATAGCTCTGGATGCCCGTAATGGCGGGAACGTTCATGATGCCGCTGAGTCCGGCGGCTCCGGTGTAGAGAATAATCGGGAGGAGAATCACCATGTATGCGATAAGGAAGATGATGTTGGTGATGATTGCGGTTGTCCGGTCAAAGCGGATGTGCAGATATTCCGGAAGGGTCGCAATGCCGCTTTTGAGGAAGCGCGGAAGAAAGAACATCGCCATTGCGACGAGCGCGATGACGGCGACGACTTCCCACGCCATGACGCAGAGTCCCTCTTTGAACGCTGAACCGTTGAGTCCGACCATCTGCTCGGTTGAAAGGTTCGTAAGCAACAGAGACCCGGCGATGAACGGATAAGTCAGCGAGCGTCCGGCAAGGAAGTAGCCCTCTTTGGACTTGACGTCTTCTTTGCGTGTCATGAGCCATGTGACGAATGCGACGAGAGCCGTGAAGAACACGAACGACGAAATGGTGATAATCTGATGCATAAATTTTTTCCTCCCAGTGTTTTCATCTGCAGCAAATAAAATCGCCTGTCTGAAACTGACAGGCGATTTCTCTTAAATGTTCGGTGAAAAAAGCGGAAGGTCAATGATTTATTTTAAAATCAGCATGCAGTCGCCGTAGCTGAAGAAGCGCATCCGCTCGCGGACGGCGAGACGGTAGGCGTTCATTGTGTGTTCATAACCGGCGAATGCGCAGACCAGCATCAGAAGCGTGCTCTTCGGCAGATGAAAGTTCGTGAGCAGAATGTCCGCGGAAAGAACTTCATGCGGCGGATAAATGAAGATATCCGTGCTTCCGGCATGCGCTTCGAATGTGCGGTCCGGTTTGACGCAGGACTCCAGAACGCGCAGCGAGGTTGTGCCGACTGCGGCGATGCGGTGTCCGTTCCGGCGTGTTTCATTCAGAAGTTCGGCCGCGGTTTCGGGGAAGATGTACTCTTCGGAGTGCATCTTGTGGTCGGTGATCTCATCTGCGGTGACCGGCTTGAACGTGCCCTGGCCGACGTGGAGGGTGAGTTCCGCGCGGCGCACGCCTTTCTGTTCGAGCTCGGAAAGAATCTCTTTTGTGAAATGCAGTCCGGCGGTCGGGGCGGCGACGGCGCCGGGGTGATCGGCGTAGACCGTCTGGTAGCGTTCCGCATCCGGCGGGAGGTTCTGGCGCTTGATGTACGGGGGAAGCGGGATGTGTCCGCAGTCGTCGAGAATGCGGTCGACGGGGGCTCCGGCGAATTCCACGATGCACTCGCCCGCGGGATCTTTCGCGATGACTCTGACCGTGTACGGCGCGGGTGTTTCGTCGCGGTGCAGCAATGTGAGGACGGTTCCTTCGGGGGCGCGTTTGCCCGGCTTGAGGAAACAGGTCCAGCGCATCGGGTCGGACTGCGGACGCAGGAGCATGATTTCAATGTGTGCTCCGGTATCCTTGAGCGCAAAGAGACGTGCGCGGATCACGCGGGTGTTGTTGACCGTGAGGCAGTCTCCGGGGAGGAGAAAGTCGACGATCCTGCGGAACGGAACGATTTCGCAGTTTCCGTTTTTTGCGTTCAGAACCATCATGCGGGAATCGCCGCGATGTTCGGGCGGATTCTGCGCGATGAGTTCCTCGGGAAGCGTGTAGTCAAAATCAGAGGTGTGCATCGAGATACATCTTTTCATATTCGGAGGCTGTGCGGTTCCAGGAGAAGTCGGTCGTCATGCCGTTATGACGCATCTTCGCGAAGTCTCCGGGACGGCTGCGCCAGGTGTCCGCCGCCCAGCGTATGGTGTTGTTCAGCGACGCCGCATTGAGATCCCAGAGCACAAATCCGGTCGAGCGGTCGAGCGTGGACGGATCGTAGTTGATCACCGTGTCCGCGAGTCCGCCGGTGTGACGGACGACGGGCAGGGTTCCGTACGCCATCGAGTACATCTGGTTGAGTCCGCAGGGTTCGTAGCGGGAAGGCATGAGGAACATGTCCGCGCCGGCTTCGGTGAGATGCGCGAGCGGTTCGCCCGCATAACCGAGATAGAGTCCGAACTTCTGCGGATACTTCTGTGCGAGATACTGCAGATAGCCTTCAATGTCTTTTTCGCCGGAGGTGACGACGACGAACTGGTAATCGCATTCGCGCAGGAGTTCTTCGAGACCGAAGGCGAAAACGTCGAGTCCCTTCTGATGGGCGAGACGGGAGATGACGGCGAAGACGGGAACGTCTTCGCGGACGGGAAGCCCGAATTTCTGCTGGAGGGCGCGGCGGCAGACCGCTTTGCCTTGGAGTTTATCGGCGGAGAATGTCGCGGGGAGATTCCTGTCGGTTGCCGGGTTCCATACCGCGGTGTCGATTCCGTTGAGGATTCCGCGGAGCCGTCCTTCCGCGGCGCGTGCGCGGAGCGCTCCGTCGAGTCCGAAACCGTAGCCGGAGGAGAGAATCTCCTGCGCATAGGTGGGGCTGACGGTGGAGACCATGTCGGCGCACATGATGCCGCCTTTGAGGAAGTTCAGGCGGTCGTAGAATTCGAGACAGAGATGATTGAAGTAATCCCATCCGAGTCCGGTCCAGTAGAGATTGCCCTTGTCGAAGTTGCCCTGGTAGCCGATGTTGTGAATGGTGAGGACGGAGCGTGTGCGGCGGAACTGCTCGTTGCCGGAATAGAGTGCGGAGCGGAGGTAGACGCAGCAGAGCGCGGCGTGCCAGTCGTTGGCGTGCAGGACGTCGGGCGCGAGACGGAAGTTGACTGCGAGCTCCATTGCGGCGCGGCAGAGGAAGATGTAGCGCTGGGCGTTGTCGGCGTATTCGCGTCCGTCCCAGTCGTAGAGCTTCGGACGGTCGAAGAAACGGTTGTACTCGATGAAGTACCAGGTCAGATTTTTATGGGTGCGGAGAACATTGACGCGGGCCCATTCGCAGCCGTCGCCGAAGGGGACGCGGAGGAGTTCGTGGACCTCGTCGAATTTGAGGTTGAGTTTGCCCATCTGCTGGGGGTAGAAGGGCATGACGACGGAAACATGGTGTCCGCGCTCCGCGAGAGCAAGGGGGAGCGCGGCGGAAACGTCCGCGAGTCCGCCGGTTTTCGCATACGGAACGGCTTCGCTTGTGACCCAGAGAATATTCATGGGAAAATCCTTTCTGTGTTATCGGGACTTCATCTGTTCCCGGGCTTTCCGCAGCGTCTCCATTTCCTCTTCGGTGAGGCTGTTGATGCCGGTTCTGGAAAGTTTGTCGAGAATGCGGTCAAGTTCATCCTGCGAAACGGGACCGCTGTTTTTGTGATAATCGGAGACCGTCCATCCCTGCGGAGCGCGGCGGGAGCTTTGCGGTGTTCCCGGACGGAAGAGGAAGGCGAGGGGAGTCCAGTTGATCTCTCTTGGCTGGAAGATGTGCATGAAGAGACATCCCGCGATGAATCCGCCGATGTGCGCGAGGTACGCCACGCCGGAGTGGGAGTTCGCCATCTGCTGAACCACTTCGAGGAGAATGTAGACCACCGCCATTGTTTTGAGTTTGATCGGAACGGGGAAGAAGAGCATGATCACGCGCATATCAGGGACGATCATTGCGGTTGCCATGATGATTCCGACCACGGCTCCGGAAGCTCCGAGCAGGAAGCCGTAGGAATGGAGGTTGAACAGATACCAGAGCAGATTTCCGAAAGTTCCGCAGATGAGATAGAGATTCAGGAAGTTTTTCCATCCGAGCACCTGCGCGGAGATCGAGCCGAACATCCAGAGTCCGAACATGTTGAAGAAGAGATGCCAGAAATCGACATGCGTAAACGCCGCCGTCACAAAACGCCAGAGTTCCAGATTCTGTATGTGATGCGTACTCAGAACCAAGTCGTGTGCGAGCGATTCTTTGAGCAGCCAGACCAGAACATTGATTGCAATCAGTGCATAAAGACACGTTTTTCCGGAAGCCGCGGTCTGTTCCGGCTCCTGTCTGCGTCGCATGTAATCCCGTTCTCCGAGCATAGGTTTCACCTCCAGTTATGGTAATATATCGCCGAAAGGACGAAAGTTCAATCTTTTTCCGATTTGCGGAAGATGTTCACGCCTTTGAGAATTTCGATTCCGCGCTCCAGCTGAACGTCATGGTACTTGCCCTTGCGCAGAAGCGGAAGTTTGTCACCCTGTTCCGCAAGATGAAATGCGGTTTCCGCGCTCCGGGCGGGCGTTGTCTTCACTTCGATATCCGGCATGATGCCTTTGCCGTGAATGACGCGCCGGCTCGGCGTGTAGTACTTCGCGGTTGTGACGCGGAGCGCTCCGCCGTCCGCAAGGGGAATGATGATCTGAACGGATCCTTTCCCGAACGTTTTTGTTCCGACGATGATTGCCCGCTTGAAGTCCTGCATTCCGGCGGCGAGAATTTCCGCCGCGCTTGCGGAGTTTTCGTTGACCAGCAGAACGAGCGGGATTTCCAGATCCTTCCGGCAGTCGATGGATTCATGTTTGACGGGTTCTTCCGCGCGGCCTTCCACGGAGACGACGAGTTTGTCTGCGGGGATGAAACGGCTGATGGTTTCCACCGCCGAGTCGAGCAGCCCGCCTGGATTGTTCCGCAGGTCGATGATGAGTCCCTCGGCACCCTTCTCCTTGAGCTGGAAGAGCGCCTTTTCAACGTCCGCCGCCGTGGTTGCGGTGAATTCGGTGATGCGCAGATATCCGGTTTTTTCCGCAATCATGCCGACTGCTTTGACGGAGGAGAGGACGATTTCCGCGCGGGTAATGTCGAAAGTCAGCTCGCGGTCTTCCGCCGGACGGTAGATTTTGAGCTTGAGGACGGTTCCTTCTTTGCCGCGCATCCGGGAGACACAGTCGTTGAGGGAGAAATTCTGCGCGTTTTCTCCGTTGATTTCGGTAATGACGTCGCCGGGTTTCAGTCCGGCTTTTATCGCGGGGGTGCCCTCAATAACATCGACGATTTCGGCAGCGTTGTTTTTGGTGGAGATCGTCACGCCGATTCCGGGGAATTTCCCGCGGGAGTCGTCGACGGTGCTTTGGAATTCCTCCGGGGTTTCGTAAGTGCTGAAAGGGTCGAGCTCCTGAAGCATTCCGCGCATGGCGGCGCGGAGGAGATTTTCGTAGGAGGTCTTCTCTTTGTCCACATATTTTTCGCGGAGAATCTGGATGGAGTGCATGAAGACGGAGATGTTCTTGTACGGATCTTTTTCCTCCTCCTGCGGTTTCTCCTGGGCGAAGAGAGCGGGGAAGAGTCCGGCGGTCAGAAGCAGAATCAGAAAGAGTTTTCCCATGTCGTCACCTTGTTATTTTTTTCTGACCCGTGCGAAGAAAGCGCGGATCAGAGCTTTGCATTCCTGTTCGAGCACGCCGCCTGTGACCTGCACGCGGTGGAGCATGCCCGGAAAACCGGTTACATCCAGCGCAGAACCGGCACAGCCGGAGCGCGGATCCGCCATCCCATAGACAACGCGGTCGACGCGGGTGTTCACGAGAGCCCCGGCGCACATGGCGCACGGCTCTTTTGTGACATAGACCGTGACGCCGTCGAGCCGCCAGTCGCCGACTGCGGATGCTGCGGCTGTCATGGCGAGAAGTTCGGCGTGCGCGGTGGCGTCTTTCAGCGTTTCGACCTGGTTCCAGCCGCGGGCGATGATGACGCCGTCTTTGACGGCGACGGCGCCGATGGGGACTTCATCGTTTTCGGCGGCGGTTTCCGCCAGACGCAGCGCCGCGCGCATGAAGTGCTCATCGTTGAGAAACGGCGCGGCGGAGTCGTCGGGGGAGACGGTCATTGTCTGTTTCCGTTCTTCAGGTCGGAGCTGATGCGCATGGAACAGAAGTCGGGACCGCACATGGTGCAGTACTTGGAGCCGTGCTGCGGTTTGACCTGGGAGGCGTCGATGGCGCGTTTGCGGTATTCGCGTGCACGGTCGGGGTCGAGCGCGAGATCGAACTGCTTGTCCCAGTCAAATTCCGCGCGGGCGCGTCCGATGGCGTTGTCGCGGTCGATTGCACCCGGTTTCTTGAGCGCGACGTCTGCGGCATGAGCGGCGATTTTGAATGCGATCACGCCGTTGCGGACGTCTTCCGCTTCGGGGAGGCCGATATGTTCCATGGGAGTGACGTAACAGAGCATGGCGGCGCCGTAGTATGCGCCGGCGGTTCCGCCGATGGAGGCGACGATATGGTCATAGCCGGGAGCGCAGTCGATGACAACGGGTCCGAGGATGTAGAACGGAGCGTCGCCGCAGACCTCCTGTTCGCGCTTCATGTTCATTTCGATTTCGTTGAACGGGACGTGTCCGGGACCTTCGACCATGGCCTGCACGCCGGCGGCGCGGCTGCGGCGGACGAGTTCGCCGAGAGTGTCGAGCTCCGCGAACTGGGCTTCATCGCTGGCGTCCGCGAGGCATCCGGGACGGAGACCGTCGCCGAGAGAGAGTGTGACGTCGTAGTCGAGACAGATGTTGAGGATGTCGTCGAACGCGGAATAGAAGGGGTTCTCCTTGTCATAGCGGTCCATCCAGCGTGCGATCAGCGAACCGCCGCGGCTGACGATTCCGAGCACGCGCTTGAGCGCAATGGGGACGTACTTGTGGAGCAGACCCGGGTGAATGGTCATGTAGTCGACGCCCTGTTTCGCCTGGGAGAGAATCGTGTCGACAACAGTCTTTTCGTCGAAGTTGTCGGCGCCGTATTTTGCGACGATTTCATAGACGGGGACGGTTCCGACGGGGATGGGGCTCGCGGCGATGATGGAGGAGCGGATGAGGTCGATGTCTCCGCCTGTGCTGAGGTCCATGACGGTATCCGCGCCGTAGCGGATCGCCTGATCGAGTTTGCGTTTTTCGGCCTGCGGGCAGCTGGATGTGGAGGAGTTGCCGATATTGGCGTTGATCTTGGTCAGCAGCTCGCGTCCGATGCCCATCGGGACGAGGTTTTTGTGGTTGATGTTGGCGGGGATGACAATGCGTCCGTCCGCAACACGCTCCCGGATGAATTCGACCGGGCGGAGTTCTTTTTCCGCGACGGCTTGAATCTGAGGTGTGACGATCCCTTCACGGGCCGACTGCATTTGCGTTTTCAAAACAGTTTCTCCAATATTTCGATATTTTTTGCGATTGCTCCGCTGTGCGCGGTGATGGCTTCATGCGCGCGCCGGCCGAGCTTGCTGCGCAGTTCGGTATCGGCGGAGAGCATGTAGAGCGCGCGGCGGAGTTCCTCGCAGGTTTCTACGGTGAGTACGGCATCGGCTTTCTTGAGAATATTCATGGCCTCGCGGAAATTGCGCAGTTCGCGTCCGCAGACAATTGCCTTGCCGAGCACGGCAGGCTCAATGATATTCTGTCCGTCGCGGTTTCCCGCAAGGGTTTTGCCCATGATGACAATGTCGGACGCCGCGATGAATCCGAGCAGTTCGCCCGTGGTATCGGCAAGCAGACAGTCTGCAAATTTGAAATCTCCGGATTTTGTTCCGGTCGACCGGCGGATGAAGTTGAGTTTGTTCGCTTTGAGCAGTTCCGCAAGTTCGGTTCCGCGTTCCGCGTGACGGGGAACGAGAATCAGCACCGCGTCTTTGCATTGTTCGCGGAGTTTGAGGAACGCTTCCACGATCATTTTTTCTTCGCCGAAGTGTGTGCTTGCGCCGATGATGACCGGCGCGGCGCTGGGCGGGAAGACCTCGGTGAGATCGGGGAGTTTGAAGTTGTCCGGCACGCGCTGGTCGAATTTGATGTTGCCGCCGACGCTGATGCGGTCCGCCATGTCGGGCGCAACCATGAGGTAGCGTTCCCGGTCGGCTTCGGTCTGCACGCAGATTGCGTTGAAGCAGCGCAGAAGCGGCGCGAAGAAGAAGCGGAAGCGGCGGTATCCGTGCATGGAGTGGTCGGACATGCGTGCATTGACGAGCGCGAGCGGAATGCCGCGTCTCTTTGCGGCGTTCAGCAGATTCGGCCAGATTTCCGTCTCGAAAATGATGAGTCCGGAAGGCTGAATCAGATTGAAGGTGCGGCAGACGAACGGGAGAAAGTCGATGGGGCAGAAGATGACTTCGACGCCGTCGGGCACTTTCTTCTGCGCAATTTCCTGCGCGGTTGTCGTGGTGGTCGAGAGAACGAAGCGGCGGTTCGGGTTGACTTTGCGCCATGCCTGAAGCGCGGTGAGGGCGAGGTTGGTTTCTCCGACGCTTACCGCATGCATCCAGACGGGGTGATCGAGCGCTTTCAGACGCGCTTTTTTCTCTTCGGAGAAGATGGAGAAGCGTTCCGGATAAGAACGTTTGATTCCCGGGCGGCGGATCAGCTTGACGAGCAGTCCCGGCAGGAAAAACAGAAACGCCAGCGGAAAGAACAGGTTATATAATATGTAAAACAGCATAGAAGCTCCTTTCAGTACATTCTGATACATTAGCCTCTTTTTTAAAAAAATCCAGTTTTATACGAAAAAAAACTTGGAATCCTCTCTTGAATTTACGAACCTTTGCGCTATACTTTATCTCGTAAAACGGAAAATCTTAAAAAACGGAAGGAAACAGATATGCGGATTTTTCTCCTGGCTCTCGCTCTCGTATTCGGAATGACTTCATTCGCCGACATCGTCGACCACA
This sequence comes from Lentisphaeria bacterium UBA4640, assembly GCA_002405835.1. Lineage (GTDB taxonomy): Bacteria > Verrucomicrobiota > Lentisphaeria > Victivallales > UBA1829 > UBA1829. The sequence goes on from DHMO01000052.1 coordinate 25,618, forward strand.
CCGTCGGCGCGCAGGCGGCAATCAACGACACGCTCCTGTTCCGCGGCATTCAAGGCAATGAGGAACTCAACCGCTATCTTGCCCGCGACCTTGAAAACTGCGGCTGGTTCGATATGGTCCGCAGCGGCGTTTCCAACTACGTTGTTTCCGGTTCCGCTTCCGGCAATTCCGTTCAGCTGGATCTTTCCAACGGAGCGGGAATGCGCATCACCACGATTACAGCGACGGGGGCCGACGTTTCCGCGACCTCCAAGCGCGCGGTCGACGCCCTGCTCAAGTTCCTCTACAAGATCCCCGGAATCTGCTCGACCAAAATCATTTTTGTCGCGGAGACCGGAAAGTTCCAGAAGGAAGTCTACATGTGCGATTACGACGGTGCGAATGTCACCCGCCTCACTGCGAACGGCGGGCTCTCGCTTGATCCGCTCTGGGTGCCGGGCGGACGCTCCATCGTCTACAGCTACGTCGGACGCACCTATTCGACTTTGATCGAACTCTCTCTGAATCCGCAGCGCAACCGCCGCCTTGCCCGTTTCGCCGGACTCAACGCCGGCGGCAGAATTTCCCCCGACGGACAGAAAGTCGCGCTGATCCTCAGCAAAGACAACCAGGTCGATCTCTATGTTCGCAGTGTCAACGGCACGGAAATGCGCCGTCTGACGAATGACAAAGCGGTTGAAGCGTCGCCTTCCTGGTCACCGGACGGCAAGTACATCTGCTACGTTTCCGACGCCGGAACCGGTCGCCCGCGTCTGCATATCATTTCCGCGAACGGCGGTTTTGCGAAACGCGTTCCGGGCGCGCTCGGCAGCGAGAGCGTTTCTCCGTCCTGGAGCAAGGACGGGAAGATCGCCTATTCCGCGAAGCTCGGGAACTACACGGTTGCAGTCGTCGATGCGGAAGGCAGAAAAGCACCGGCGCGGTCAAAACAGCAGTACGGTCCGCTGAAGCTCGGCAAGGGCGACTGGGAAAGTCCGTCGTGGGCTCCGGACAACCGCCACGTGGTCTGCTCCCGCAACTACGGTATTTATGTTGTTGACACCTGGAAGGGAACGGTGCGTCAGATTCTGGGCGGCAAATCGAAACTGAGTCTGCCCGACTGGTCGGAAATTCTTTACTATTAAGGAGTTCCGTTCCGATGGATTTCAAATGGCTGGATTCGGTCGGGTTCTTCGCAATTGATCTCGGACTTGACCGGATGCTGGAGCTCCTGAAGCGTCTCGGCAATCCGGAGCGCAGTCTCCGCTTCATCCATGTCGCGGGGAGCAACGGCAAGGGTTCCGTCTGCACCTTCCTTGAGAACGGACTGCGCGGCTGCGGATATTCGACAGGGTTCTATTCTTCGCCGCACCTGATCCGGCTTGCCGAACGTTTCCGCATCAACGGTAAGACGGTTTCCGATGCTCCGTTTGAGCGCGCGGCGGAGACGGTTCGTCCGGTCGTCGAATCCATGCGCGGGGAAGGGAACGGACCCACTTATTTTGAAATTACAACTGCGATCGCCGCGGTTCTGTTTGCCCGGCAGAACGTCGATTTTGTCGTCTGGGAGACCGGACTTGGCGGGCGGCTGGATGCAACGAATGTCGTTGTGCCGGAGCTCTCGGTGATTACCGGAATTTCACTGGAACACACGGAATGGCTCGGTTCGACTCTTGCCGCGATTGCCGGGGAAAAAGCCGGAATCATCAAAGACGGTGTCCCTGTGGTGTGCGGTCCGCTGAAGCCGGAAGCTCTGGAGGTGATCCGCCGGGTTTCCGCGGAGCGCCATGCTCCGTTGACGGAGGTTTCCGCTTACGACGGCTCTTTCCGGATTTTTCATCTGCCCGACGGTTCGCCGCGTCAGGAGCTGAGCCTGGAAGGGGAAACAGTCCGCATTCCGCTGCCGGGAGCATACCAGCGGAACAATGCGAAAGCGGCGTCCGCCGCGCTGAAAATTCTTTCGGAGAAGTTCGGCTTTGCGCTGCATGCGGCGCTGTCGTCTTTGGAACACGCCTGCTGGCCCGCCCGGATGCAGTTTCTTCCGGAAAAGAATCTGCTGATTGACGGCGCGCACAATCCTGAAGGTGCGGAAGCACTTTCGGTTTCTCTGCGGGAACTTTACCCGGGGACGAAATTTCACTTTATTTCCGGCTGTTTCGCGGATAAGAACGCATCGGAGGTCCTGCGTTTTCTTGCGCCGCTTGCACTGGATTTTTCGTTTATTGATTTCGACGGTTCCGGCCGGGCGGTCTGTTCTCCCGCGCGTCTGGCTGAGCTCCTGAAACAGTACGCGGACTGTCCGTCTGCGCCGCGCACGCTTGAGGATGCCCTGTCATCGCTTCCGCGTCCGGAGCTTACGGTTCTGACGGGATCTCTGCACATGTGCGGCGAAGCCCTTGCGATTCTGCGGGAAACTTGCTGACAGCCGGTTGCAAAATCTTCCGGGCGCATTACATTACGTGTAGAAAGGAGAATTGCGGCTATGAAAAAAATTACTTCATCTCTGTACTCGTTTGAACAGCTTCGCGAGAACAATTTTGTTTACGTTGACAAGACGGAGTATATCTGGAATCTTATTGACTCCGCCCCCGCGATGTATTTTCTTTCGCGTCCGCGCCGGTTCGGGAAATCCCTGACCGTATCCACTCTGAAAGCCTTTTTTGAAGGACGGAAAGAGCTGTTTGAGGGACTCGCCATTTACGATAAAGTCCGCGAGTGGAAGAAGTATCCGGTGATTCATCTGGCATTGAACGGAAGAAAGTTCTATACATTGGAAGACCTGGAAAGCAGTCTTGTGCAAATATTGCTGCGGCAGGCGGAAATTCTGAATATCGCACTGGAACAGACCGATTCTGTTACGATGTTTCAGAATCTGATCTGGAAAGCGAAGGAGAAGGGGCCTGTTGTTATTCTTATTGATGAATATGACAAACCGATTCTGGATAATATCATCTCTCCGGATGTCCAGTCTTTCCTCCGTGCGGTGAAGTCGTTCTATTCAGTGTTGAAAGAAAACTGCGGCGATTTGCATTTTCTCTTCATCACGGGTGTTACCAAGTTCTGCCATGTGTCGCTGTTCTCCGACCTGAACAATCTGGAAGATATCACGATGCGCGCGGAGTATGCGACCATGTTCGGCTACACGCAGGCGGAACTGGAAAAGAACTTCGGCGACCGCATTGAGGCGACGGCCAAAAAACAGAATCTTTCCGCCGACGAGCTGAAGACTCAGATGAAGGTCTGGTATGACGGTTACTGCTTTGAGGAAAACTCGGAAAAAGTTTACAACCCGGTTTCAATCGCGAAGTTTTTCGAGAATGACGGAAAGTTTGAAAACTACTGGTTTGCAACCGGCACTCCCTCTTTCCTGATGGCTCTTGTGAAACAGCGGGATCTGAATTTTGAAGACGTCGTCTCAAAGCCGGTTTCCGGCGTTGCATTCAACGCTTTTGAAATAGATGATATCGACCCGGTCACACTGCTGCTTCAGACGGGGTATCTGACCATCAAGTCGGTGGAACGGCGTTTCAACCGGCCTTATTACCGCTTGGATTTCCCGAATGAGGAAGTCGCGGAGGCGTTCACCACATACCTGCTGAACAGTTATGTCAGGAAGACTCAGCGCGAAGTCGCCAGTTTCGCCACGGATCTTTCCATTGCGTTTGTGGATAACGATCTGAAGCAGGCGCAGAAGATTCTGGAGTCGTTTTTCGCCGGAATTCCATATCCGGTTCACAAGAAGAGCGAGGCGACGTTCCAGACTATTTTCTATGCGGTGTTCCGTCTGCTGGGATTCAACATCGAAGCGGAATCCTGGACCAATGACGGGCGCATCGACGCGGTTGTCCAGACGGAGAAGCATATTTATCTGTTCGAATTCAAACTGAATGACGATAAATCCGCGCTTTCACAGATCAAGGAAAAAGAGTATTTCAAAAAGTTCCTGCAGTCGAAGAAGCCGATTACGATGATCGGCGTGACGTTCGATTCAGACAAAGGGCAGATCTCCGACTGGAAAGCCGAAGATCTGCCGATGTAAAACTGCGCGGAACGGTCAGCTGCGGGGCAGTTCGATGATGAAAGTCGAACCCGTCCCCGGAGCGGATTCCAGACGGACATTGCCGTTGTGCGCGATGGCGATGTGCTTGACGATGGAGAGTCCGAGTCCCGTGCCGCCGAGCTTGCGGCTCCGCGCTTTGTCAACCCGGTAAAAACGTTCGAAAATCCGTTCGTGTTCCCCCTCCGGAATGCCGCAGCCGTGATCCTCAACCGCAATCAGTATGCGGGTGCCCGTTTCGGCTCCGGTGATGCGGACCGTTTCGCCGGAAGGACTGTACTTCACCGCATTGTCCACAAGGTTCACAACCGCCTGTTCGAGAAGCGAGGAGTCGGCGTTGATTTCCAGATTCTCCGGACAGTCAAGCAGGAGTTTCACTCCGGCGTTTTCGGCACGGCTGGCGCAGAGTTCCATTGCCGTTTTGAGGATGCCCGCGAGGTTCTCTTTGCGGAAGGTGAAGAGCATTCCCTGTTCTGTCGGATTGGATTCCAGGGCGGAAAGACTCAGCACGTCGCTGACAAGCGCGGAGAGACGGTCGGCATGGCGCCCGATGATCTCAAGGAACTTGCGGAGCGGCGGCGGGAAGGAGTCCTCTTCGGCGGAGAGGGTTTCAACAGCGGTCTTGATCGCCGTGACGGGTGTTTTGATTTCGTGTGAGACATTGGCGACGAAATCGCGGCGCATCTCTTCGAGCTTGCGCATCCGGGTAACGTCACGGATGACAACCACGGCGCCGGAAGGCTGGTCGCTGTCGGGATCGGTCATGATCGATCCGCGCAGGACGAGACGGCGTTTTTCCTCCGCATCCCATTCGATTTCGTCTTCGGCGGGGGCGTGTCCGGAGAGCAGATTTTCCACAAAATTCTGCATTTTCGGATTGCGGAGCACTTCATAGAGCGTGCGTCCTTCAACCGAATCCATTTTCAGATTCAGGATTTCCAGAGCGGAACGGTTTACGATGATCATGCGCAGATCGGGGTCAACTGCAATTACGCCTTCGGACATGGAGGTGAGAATGGTTGAGAGTTCGTTCTTGCGGCTGGTGATGTCTGCAATCCGCAGTTTGAGCTGAACCGCCAGCGAATTCACGGAAGCAGCGAGCGCGTTGATTTCCTCAATGGAGCCGGTTTCGGAAAGATGACGGTCAAGATCTCCATCCGCCATGCGGACGACCGAGCGGCGGACGTCCTCCAGCGGGCGGCTCAGACGGCGGGAGATCAGGAGTCCGATTCCCATCGCGGCGAGGGCGAGAACGAGTGCGAATCCGAAGAGCTTCAGTTTCATTGCGCCGATGCTCGTGTCGACAGCCGCAAGCGGGAGGGAGAGCCGGAAGGCACCGACCGCTTTGCCGTTTGAGTCAATCAGCGGTTCGGCAACGTAGAGCATGTCTTTCATGAGGGTGGAGCTGTAACGCATGGAGATGGCTGGCTTGCGTTCGTCAAGAGCATTTTTGAGCTCGGGACGTTCTTCATGGTTCGGCATGTGGATGTAGTCGCCGCTGGAGTCGTAGAGAACTTTTCCCGCGGCGTCGATGACCGTAAGTCTCGCGCCCGAAGCCGCGGCGATCTGGTCGCAGAATTTGAGGAAGCCGGGGGTGTTGATTTTTTCGAGCAGAACCGGCTGCAGAATCGCGGCGCGGTGCAGAACGCCTTCGCGGATGGAATCGAGGTGGAATTCACGGAAGATGCCGGTGGCGAACCATGCGGTCGGGATAATTGTGACGGCGATCAGAAGAAGGAACGCCGGATAGATCTGGAAGAAAAGACGCTTTCCCATTTTTCAGCTCCGTCAGTTGTTCTTGAATTTGTATCCGACGCCGCGGACCGTTTCGATGAGATCGGCGTCGCCGAGTTTTTTGCGGAGACCGACGATCTGGACGTCGACGGCGCGTTCGGTTACCGGGTAGTCGGATCCCTTGATTTCGTTTACGATGCGGCTGCGGCTGTAGACCCAGCCGGGGCGTTTGGCGAGCAGACGCAGAATTTCAAATTCGGTGAAGGTGAGGTCGAGCGGTTTTCCGGCGATGGAGGCTTCGCGCCGGCCGAGGTCGAGAACGAATGTTCCGCGGCGGATCACTTCCCCGGCTTCCTCGTCCTTCTTTTCCGCCGTGCGGCGCAGGAGGGCGCGGAGACGCGCGATCAGAACTTTTGTGCTGAACGGCTTCGGAACATAATCGTCGGCGCCGACTTCGAGTCCGGAGACGACATCGGCTTCCTCGCCTTTTGCGGTCATCATGATGATCGGAATGGTGCGGGTGTCGGGATTCTTGCGCAGTTCGCGGCAGACTTCGATGCCGTCCACTCCGGGGAGCATGAGGTCGAGAAGAATTCCGTCCGGACGGATCGCGGTTGCCCGTTCGATCGCTTCTTCCCCGGTCCCCACGCAGTCCACGAGGTAGCCTTCGCGCTCAAGATTGTATTTTACCAGTTCGAGAATATCTTCCTCATCATCTACAACGAGGATTCGTCCTTTGCTCATATTCCGCCTCCGGATGTTGGTTCAGTTTCTGAATACTATATCCGCCGAGAATGAATCCTCTGTCAGCAGACTGTTAGGATTCTGTTAATTTCACGATTCCCGCAACGGCGGCTGTTTCCACGCGCAGGATCCAGCGTCCGATGCGCAGCGGTTTTGCTCCGGCTTCAATCAGCTTCCGCTCCTCCGCATCGGAAAATCCGCCTTCGGGACCGACAAACCACGCGACGTCCGCCGCTGTGTCCGCGCCGGGACCGGTGGCGTTCGGGGAGCCGTAACGGAGTTCATCGCAGCTGGATGCCGCATCCGCCACAGCCGCGGCAAACGGGAGCGGTGCAGACGTCTGCGGAAGAAAGACATTGCCCGACTGTTTGCAGGCTTCAAACATGGCATCCGCCCAGCGCCCGGCGACCGACGATGCATCGGGTTCGGAGACGCTGAATTCGCAGAGCATGGGGACAATCCGCCAGACGCCGAGTTCGGTTGCTTCGCGCAGAACCGAATCCATTTTCTGTCTGCGCGGAGGTGCAATGTAAAGATGAACGCGTCTTGCAGGCGGTTCGAGCGTGCGGATGTCGCGGATGACGAGCGTGCGTCCGGGGCGGACTTCGGCGGATGCGATTCTGCCGCATCCGTCGAGCAGCTCCACGACGTCGCCCGGATTTGCGCGGAGAATCTTGAACAGATGAGTCTCCTCGCTCCGGTCGAGCGTCACTTCCGTGCCGGGTTCAGCGCGGTTGAGAATGTCACAGCGGAATTTGCGAACGCTCATGCCTTGCCTTTCAGCGGGAGCCATTTGAGAACGTCCTGAATGCGTGCGTCCCAGTATTCCCAGCAGTGCGTTCCGGGACCCTCGACATAGGTGCTTTCGTAACCGAGTTTCCGGAGGTGGTCGCGGAATTCGATGTTTTCCCGGTAGAGGAAATCTTCCGTTCCGCACGCCTGGAAGAGTTTTGGGCGCGGCGCGCCGGACTCGACGACTTTGGAGGCCATGGCGAAGAGGTCGTTCGGAGAACCGGGCAGCGCTTCGATCGGTCCGAAATCCGCCGTGTAGAGCGCGGGGTTGCCCTTGTAGAGCCAGTCGTTCCGGAGAGAGCCGGAGAGACTCGCCGCCGCGGCGTAGCGTTCGGGATGATTCAGAGCGAGCTTGAAGGCTCCGAATCCGCCCATCGAAAGCCCGGCGACAAAGGTGTCCTCGCGCTTGGTGGAGACGTTGAAGAAGCCGGGGAGAATCGCGGGCAGTTCTTCGGAGATGTAATCCCACCAGCGGGAGCCGTCGGGAGTGTTGTTGTAGAAACTGCGCGCGCCGAAGGGCATGACGACGGCGATTCCGCAGGTTGCGGCGTAGCGTTCAATGGAGGTCCGGCGCATCCAGATGGACTGGTCGTCGGAACAGCCGTGGAGCAGGTAGAGCACGGGGGAGCCTTCGGGGGCGACGGCCGAGCCGTCCATGCCGATCTGTGTCGCGCTTTTCTGGGGCATGAGGACGTTGACCGTCGTCGCCATGCCGAGGCAGTCCGAATGAATGTTGCATTCAAAAAACGCCATGATTATGCTCCGTGGTCTTCACCGGCGGCTTCTTCGGCTTCGGCGGGAGCGTCGCCCGGCTGCGTTTCGAGCTTGAAGTGTTTGACGATCTTTTCCGCAATCTCGGAGCGTTCCTGTTCGGAAGCGTACTTGAGCTGACGCCAGTTCCAGTGGAATCCGTCGTCCGTCCAGCGCGGGACGATGTGCAGATGCGCATGCATGACGACCTGTCCGGCAACGGTTCCGTCGGAGAGGTGGAGATTGAACCCGTCGCAGTCGAGCGCGCGGCGCATGGCGACGCCGATGCGGGAGCCGACGCGGAACATGCGTCCGCCGGTTGCTTCGGGGATTGTGGCAACGCTGGTGTTGTGCTCTTTGGGAATGACGAGCGTGTGTCCGAAGTTGATCGGGGAGATGTCGAGGAAAGCGAGAACGAGATCATCCTCATAAATTTTGACGGAGGGGATTTCCCCTGCGATGATTTTGCAGAAAATACAGTTTTTCATGGTCTGTTTCCTTGTTTTATTTGCCGAGAAGGGGAACGACGTCGATCACGTTCGCCCATTCCGCATCGGGGTCTTCGGTGATGTAGCGGATGATGCTTTCGAGCTGCTGCCAGAGAGCTTCATACTCGAACATTTCGTAGCTGTGTCCCCAGAAGTAGAAGACTTTGCAGCCGTTCTTCTTGGCTTCTTCATACTTGCGGTAGAACGAGCCGTCCTGATAGTGACAGTTGGTCGCGAGCTCCATCGGTTCAGTGCAGGCGGTGACGTTGTCTGTGTTTTTTGTGTTGCGCGCATAGGCAAAGCCGTTTTCGTGGAGCAGACGGATCGTTTCGGGGGTTGTCACGCCGCAGGGCCATGCGAAGCCGCGGCAGGGACGCTGCACGATGTCTTCGAGATAGTGGCGGGCGTCGAGCGCGGACTTGATCCAGTCGGCATCGGGAACGGATCCCGCGTTTTCATGTTTCCAGCAGTGAGAGGCGAGCTCGAAGCCCTGATAGACTTCGGGAATGTCTTTGAGCGCGAGCTTTCCGCTGCGGAACCCGTGGTGGCTCCAGCCGGTTGTGTCGCCGGGACGCACCCAGGTGCAGGGGATGCGTTCTCCGCCCATGAGTCCGGGGTTGAGGTTGAAGGTGGCTTTTGCGCCGTACTGGCGCAGCATTCCGGTGAGACGCAGGTCGTTGATGACTCCATCATCCCAGCACTGTACAACTTTCATCATGAGAAACCTCCTTTGAAATTATTCGGCGATCCACGTGTGAATCTGTTTCCGGTGGTCGCAAAGTTCGATGACGTCGCCTTTTTTGAGCGGGCCCACGCCGGAAGGCGTTCCGGTGTAGATGATGTCGCCCTTGCGCAGCTTCCAGTATCCGGAGATGTAAAGCAGAAGTTCCGGAATGGGGGAGATCATCTTTTTTGTTTCTCCGTGCTGGCGCAGGGTGCCGCCGACGGTTCCGGTGAACTCAAGCGCATCGAGTTTGTCGATTGCGGGGTCGAAACGGTGGAAGACCGAGCATGGAGCTGCGCCGTCGAAGGATTTCGAGATTTCCCAGGGGGAGCGCATCGGACGGATCCGGCTCTGGGTTTCGCGGAGCGTGAGGTCGAGCCCGATTCCGAGCCCGGCGATATAGCTGACGGCGTCTGCGGCGTCTGCCGGAATGCCGTCTTTGCCGATCAGTACGGTGAGTTCCGTTTCGTAATGGACGGTTTCCCCGTGGAAGACCGCCGCGACGGGGCTGTTTTCGGGAACGATTGAGGTGACGGGTTTCATGAAGATGACGGGCTCCGGCTTGTCGCCGGGGAACTCCTGCACGTGGTCGAAATAGTTCAGACCGATGCAGAAGATTCGCTGTGCTTCATATGCGGTGTGGTCGTCGGTGTAAACGTTCATGGTTCCATTCCTGTAAGTTTCCATACCATTTTCAAAGCGATTGCCGCGGAGATTCCGAGGCTGTTTGCGGAAAGTTTGTCGACGGTGTCCCCGGCGGTGTGCCAGTAGATGTTGTCCGGTCCGTACTCGAAGTCGATGAGGTCGACTGCGGGGATTCCCGCGTTCTGAAACGCGGTGTGGTCGTCGAGCATCTGCGGTCCGTTGAGCTGAATATTTTTGTCATAACCGAGTTCATGTGCGGCTTTCAGCGCGGTCGCGGCCAGAATCGGATCGGTATCGGGGGAGAGGGCGAGCTTCAGATCGCCGTCTCCGACCATGTCGAGCAGAATCATGGCGCGGCAGTTCCGGAGCTCGTTTTTGCGGCGGAGTTCGGCGACGTAACGCTGGCTGCCGTGAAAACCGTCTCCGTCTGTGTAGAGAATTTGGGCTTCCTCGCCGTCGAAGAAGACAAAGCGCAGTTCGAGCGGCGGAACGGTTCCGGCGTCCTGAAGCGCTTTCATCATGGCGAGCAGTGCGCCGACACCGGAGCCGCCGTCGTTCGCACCCTGGAAATCCGGGATGGAGTCAAACTTTTTCGCGTCGTAATGAGCTCCGATGACGATGAATTCCGGCGATTTCCCCGGGAGCACGGCGGAGATGTTCCGGAACGTGAGCTTCCCGGCGGGCGTCTGCGCCTGGAAAACATCGGCGGAGACTTGAAATGCGGAAAGCTCTTTCGCCCTGCGTTCGATCTGTTCCGCCGCCAGTTTCGCCCCTTCGCTTCCGGAGTGACGCGGTACGATGAGCGCGAGCTCCTTTGCATGTTTCAGCGCTTCGTCTCCGCTCGGATGCGGAAACGGAACGGCTTTGGAACAGCCGCAAAGCAGAAGCGCGGGGAGAATGACGGGGAGAATCTTCATCGGGAGAGGACTCCCTTGTTGATGGTGACTTCACGCCGCTGATAGGTCGGAATATCCAGATCTTCGCCCTTGCAGAAGGTCGGAGCGACGCCGGAGAAGACGCCTTTGTCGAATGTCTGAAGCTCAAAGAGTCCCTGTTCGAGGGCTCCGGGGGCTTCGGCGGCGCGTGCGTTCTTGCGCCTTCCGGCGGCTTTCTCCTTGCGCGGCTGAGGCTGGACGGTCTGGTCGAATTTGATTCGGATGACGGTCACCTGGACGCGGTCGCGGATATGTTCGGCGATGGAGACTCCGGTAAGGAGATCGACTTTTTTCGGGAGCATTGCGGCGATGTTTTCGAGCGTGCGTTTGGTCTCTCCGAGTTCGAGGTCGGGACCTCCGGAGACGGTGACGACTGCGGCGTCTGTGGTCTCTTTCTTGAATGATCCGCCGAGGAAGGGGGAGTTGAGCATCCGTTCAACGGCGATTCCGCAGCGGTCGGGACCGTCGGAGCTTTCGCCGTATCCGACGCCGATTCCACAGGAGCATTTTTTGCCTTTGAGCGCGGCCATGAATGCTGCGTAGTCGGAGCCGAGCGAGTTTTCGCAGCTCAGCATTCCCGCCACGCCCGCTGCGCTGTGTGCAAGTTCGAGACACGACTTGGCGAACGCCTCTTCAAACGGGGTCTCCGAGGGGAGCATGGAAAAGAGCAGGTCGTTGGGCATCCGCATGACGATATCGGCGACGGGGAGCAGATCGTCCAGGCAGTCTTCCGCGGCTTTGCGCCGGGCGAACGATTCGAACGAGAAGGGTGTTGTCAGCAGGAATGCGGCGGGCAGATTGAGGGTGCGCGCCACGCTTGCGAGCGTGCGCACTCCGCCGGTCGCCACGCCGCCGCCGAGTCCGCCGACGACGATAAGGAGAGATTTTCCCGTCATCAGGTTTCCGAGAGCGAGACGCTCCTTTGCGACGGCCTGTTCCCCGCGGATGACGTCGCCGCCGCATCCGCTTCCTTCGCGCCAGGTCCATCCGGAACCTGCGAGAATGCAGGGAATGTTTTTTGCGGTCAGCGGGTCGAGCGCGTCGCGGTCGGTATCGATTGCCCCGAGTGCGTATTCGCATCCTTCGGCGATGAGAGCGGAGATTACGCGGCTTCCGGCTCCGCCGATTCCAAGTATCAGAACATCATCCGCTTTGCTCATAATTTGAATGCCTTTGTCACGCCTTTGAGTTTATTGAAGATTCCGCCGATGCCTTCGAGCGCGTCGGCGACTTTTGCCATGCCTTTGCTTCCGTTCCGCGCGTCGTCCGCCTGGAGGGAGTAGTTGAGTGCGCCGAGCAGGGCGGTGAAGCGCGGGTTGTCGAGTCCGGTGACAGCTCCGCTGAGTTCGAGCGGTTCTCCGCGCCGGATATGCGTGCGGAAGGTGTTGCGTGCGGAGTCCATGACGGGCTGAAGCAGCGAGCCTCCGCCCGTCAGCACGATTCCGCTCCGGAGATACGATCCGAGCTGGCGCGATTCGACTTCCTCTTTGAGAATGGAGAACATTTCATTGAGCCGGAGTTCCACGATCCGTTCATAGGAGCTGACGGGGATTGCTCGGTGCTGTTCGGACGACACCGGGAGCGGCAGGAATGCTTCGCCGTTGCGCTTGAGTTGTTCAAAGCGTCCTTCGAGCAGAAATTTGCGCGACTGCTCCTGCGTGAGTTCGAGCCCGACGGCGAGGTCGTTGACGAGGTTGTTGATTCCGACGGGGAGAACTCCGCTCATCAGCACGCCGTCTTCGTGAACGAGGATGTAGTCGCAGACGCCCGCGCCGACGTCGATAAGCAGAGTTCCCTGTTCTTTTTCATCGTGCGTGAGTGTTCCGTAAGCGGCGGCGATGCCGGAGAAGACGGGCTGGATTTCCTGCTCGAATCCGAATTCGCGGATTGCGCCGCGCATGGTTTCGACTTTTGCTCGTTCGGCGAGAATGATATGAATGAATGCGTCGAGGCGGTTTGCACAGTGACCGCAGGGATCTTTGACGCGGGTGTTCATGTCGAGCACGAAATACGAGGTGAACGAAGCGAGATGGCACTGATCCGCGGAAAGCGACATGCTGGACGCTTTTTCCTCCGCCTCCGCGATATGATTGAGCGTGATTCTCCGGTCGGAGTCATAGATCGTGACATTTCCCTCGCCCTGCCTGGTTGCGATTCCGCGTCCGGATACGAGGAAGAAGACCTGATCTCTCTCGAAGAGTCCGCCGGCGGAGTTGTCGGCGTCTTCGAGCGCTCCGGTGAGAGCTTTTGCCGCTGTCGGCAGATCGATGATTTCCCCTTTGACGACGGCGCCCGCCGCATCGCGCGACCCCCATCCGAAGACGGTGGGTTTTCCTCCCTTGTCGCGTCCGCCGTGGAGGACGCATATTTTGGAGGTTCCGAACTCCACTACAGTATACAGATCCCTTGTTTTCAAAGCCGCATTCCTTGATTTAATTTATATAAGGGAAAATTACATCAGAAATCCGTTTTTTCAACTGCCGGACGAAAGATTTCCGGAGGTTATTTTACAGTGTTATGTTGAAAAAACAAACGTTCGATCATTTTTTTGTTCCGTGCATTCTCTTTGAGAAGTGTCTCGCGCTGAAAAAATAATGTTTTTTAATTTCCGCTCTTGCTTTTTCCGCTTTTCGTGCTATAATAGATTTTAGAGAGCTGAACACGTGTGCAGTTCTTTTCAGATGTGGAAAGGATAAAGCAGTCATGGCGGTTACGATTACAGATCTTGCAAAGGAGCTCAACATATCGCATTCGAGCGTTTCCCGCGTGCTGAATGGACTTGGGAAAGGACTGGTGCGCAAAGATGTAGCGGAAAAGATTCTTGCCCTTGCAGAAAAACGGGGATATCGTCCCAATGCTTCTGCACGCACTCTTAAGACAGGCAAAAGCGGAACCGTCGGCCTTGTGACGGGCGAGATTTCCGAAAGATATCAGGGGTGTTACGCACAGGCGCTTCTCAACGAAGCTGAGCGTCATGGATACAAGCTCCTGATTTCGACCACCGGGTACAATCAGGAAAAGGAGCGGGAGTGTCTCGAAAGTCTGCTTCACTTCAATGTGGACGGGGTTTTTTATCCGCTCCATTTCGATTCCGGATCAGACCTTTTCAAATCACTGAAGGAAAAGAATTTTCCGTTGATTACGCGGTCTGGAAAAGGGAACTTCAGTTTTGTTTCCTTCGACTGCGGGAAAGCGCTGAAGGAGCTTGTCGCTTCCTTCAAAAAGAGGAATGTCTGGAAGATCACGCTCCTTACGTGGGAATTCGATCCGCTTTCAAAAACGCTTGCCGAAGAAGCCGCAAAACAGAATCTCGGGATCGAAGAGGTGTTTTTCAATCCGCTGGACCGTTATGATTCCAGTGTTTTTTTCGGAACGATGAAGCATCATCCTGAAGCTGTATTTTCTTCAAGTCATGTGGAAATCCGCAATCTCCTGGAATGCTGTACGGAGCTTGGTCTCCAGAAACCGTTCTGCGCCTATACGTGGAACATGCCCTTTGAATTCATTTCCGATCCGGCGGTCATCGGCGTCATCGCCTATCCGTTCCGCAAGCTTGTGGAAAACGAGTTCGCACTTCTTCTGGAAAAAATCAAGGATCCCGCTCTCCCGGCCAGAGATGTCATGCTTCCGGCGGAGTTTCTGGACCGTGAAGCATGGAAGAAACGCAATCAGAAGTTGCGTTCCGCGCCGTGGTACAAAAAATACTGCTGACCGGACCGCATGAGGAAAAGATTTTTACCTCGAAGATTTTTTATCTCGGGGAAAAAATAGAACCAAAAACAATAAAAAATGTAAAGACAAAGGTTTTGCACCTTGATTTACGCAGTAGAAAGGAAAAACTTATGAACAGAAAACGTTTCACCATCGTAGAACTTCTCGTCGTTATCTCAGTCATTGTAATCCTGGCAGGAATGCTTCTTCCGGCACTGAATTCGGCAAGAGAAAAGGCCCGTTCGATTATCTGTCTCAACAACATGAAACAGTGGGGGCTTGCGATAGGAATGTATTGTGATTCTTCCAATGATTACTATCCCGGAGCCTACTGCTACAGCAAATCATGGAACGCTCATGTTGTGCCCTATATCACCAGCAAGGACGGGACTCAGGAGGTTCTGCTTTCCGCGATGAACAAGCTTGCCTGTCCTTCCGCCGCTGTCCTGACGGAGGCGGCTGATGATGCGAAAGTAAAGTTTTCGAGCGTGGCGCTTACAGCCTATTTCGGCGGACGCTCCTACTGGGGCGGCGGAGATCTGGATCAGTTTGCAAAACGCAGGGATGTGAAGAACAGCTCCAGAATTGTGTTGACGGGAGAAAAGGAAGCCGGCGTCACAAGCGGCGGTTATGTTCTCACAAATGACAGTTATGTCAATATTACGGCAACCGGAACAACGGCCTATACGAAGAGAATGAGCATCCGGCATTCCGGCAATGCGAATTTTACAATGATGGACGGTCATGCTGAGACACGCAGCCGTAGCGCGATCGAAGCCATGAGCAGCAGAGAAAAAGGTGTCGATATCTGGAAGGAGATCGGCGTCAAGCAGTTCTGACACAAACAACAGAAGGTTCACTGCAGCATGAAATCATTTTTTACACTTCTTGGTTCCGGGCTCCTTGCCGGATTCCTTCAGGCGGGCGACGCCGTCATTGATCACGACCCGTTCCCTCCTTTCAGAGAACTGCCGCAAACGGTGCTGATGCCGAGGAATGCAAAAATCTCTTTTGACCGTCACGGCAATATTCTGGTCAACGGCAGGATCCGCTACCTTCTCGGAATGAGCTATTCTTTCACGAACATGGATGTGAATATCGTTCCGACGGAAGGGTATCCGCCGGAGCTTTCCTGGCTCTATGAAAAACCGTGGGGCTATGAAACGGCACAGAGACTTGGATTTGACACGCTGCAGGGGCATCCGAGCTGCACCTGGCTCCGTAAAGTCAACCCTGAATTTCCTGTGGAAGGCTTGAACGGGAAAAACGATGAACTTCTCAAAGAGATGGTGAAAAACGGTCTGCCGTACAATATGGACAATACGGCGTTTCCGTGGTCGCAGGGTGCTGTCGCGGGGAAAAAACATCTTGCTCCCGCGATTCCGCCGGATGCCTATAACAGCTTCAACAACAGCAGCAACAATCACTGGATGCCCTACAATGTTTTTCATCCCGAGGGACGCAAGCTTTATAAAATGATGTTTGAGAACAGCGTGGATGAAGCGCGCCGAGTCGGGATCCGCCACATTGTTACGCATGAGCTTTTCAATGAACCCGCCTACAACGATCTCGGAGAGTATAACAAGAAACTTTTTGCTTCCACTTTGAAAGAAGAGTTTGGGACTGTGGAAAGGATGAACAAGGTCTTCCGGCATTATTTCAAAAGTTTTGAAGATGCAGCTTCTCTCAGGGAAAAGGGAAAGTGTCCCCCGCTTGCCGTCGCCTGGGGAAAATTCATGGAAAAAGGTTTTACCGAAATCAGCCGGCTCGGGTTTGAGACGATCCGCGCAATGGAGCCCGAGGCAAAAGTTTCCACTCAGGTGATCGGCATGAATTTCTACCGGGTGCTGCCGCAGTCGAACATCAATATCTATGAAGTGAACAGAATCCTCAACGCTGTTGTCCTGCCTACCTCGGGCGGACTTTTCCTGCGCACCGGAGTTGAAAACGCTCCAGCAGGAACACTTGAATCCCCGTCGCTTCCGTACAGCATGGCTGAAGGTTTTCTTGCAAGACATCTCTTTCGCGCCATGGCTGACGGGAAAGTTCTTCTGAATTCGGAAGCATACGCGGGAAGCTCCCGCCGCGAAAATGCCAACATCGTCTGGATGGATTTGCTTCGCGGTTCAAGCGCAACCTACATGTTTTCATGGGTCAAAATCATGTCTCTGTGGAAACCTGATTTCGTTGCAGCCGGCGGGAAAAGACTTGCAGAGCGCTGCGGTTATATCCTCAGCAACCCGTACGCCCATCATCCGGAGAATCTTCTTGGCTTTCTTGATGCAAAAAAAGAAATTTTCCGTTTCGCAGATTTTTTTGTTCCGAGAGAACGTTTTGCTTCCGTTCCGCGCGAAGTTGCGGTAATGCTTTCCTACCCGACGGAACGTTATGGAGTCCCAGCCGGATTCACCAAAAAAAATGAGATCATCAACTATACTGCGGCGCTCGAGCTGTCGCATTACGCGATTGACGGAATTTTCGAAGAGCAGCTTTCCGAAGGCCGCGCAGACCGCTACCGGGTGATTGTTGCCCCGTCTGTCCTCTGCACCTATCCGGGGACGGTTGACCGTCTTGCGGATTTCGTGGAGAAAGGCGGCATTTTGATTGCCGCCCGCAGCGATATGCCGTTTGACGAGTATGGCAATCCTCTTGACCGGAGCAGACTTTTCAAAGGACTCAAAATCAGCGGCGAGCCAAACGCTTCCTCTGGAACGCTTGTTTTTGATAAACTGAAGCAGCCGCTGTCTCTGCCCGGCAGTGTTGCAGCACTGTCCGATATCAATGTCAAAGCGGACAGCCGTGTATGGGAAGTCCTTGCAAGCACCGGAGGAAAAGCGGCGGTTCTCAAACGCACTGCCGGCAAGGGGGCTGTCTATTTTATCGCCCCGATGATGCAGGATTACGGGATTGCATGTGTGCTTTCCTCCATCCTGGAAGAGACGGGGATCAGCCCCGTTATTGCTCTCTCCCGGGCAAAGGAAGGCGATCTTGCGGGGAACATCGAAGCTCACGTTTCCCGCAAAGACGGTATTGAGCTTGCGTTTCTGCTGAATCTTGACAGTTTTCCGAAGCTGGTGGAAGTCAGTCTTCCTTCTGGTGCGGAATGCGCCGCCGAACTTTTTTCCGGAAAACAGCTTCCCGTGGAAAACGGCAAGGCGCTTTTCATGATTGGAGAAAATTCGCGCATCATGCTCGGGTTCGGAAAACGCAGATCCATTGAAGAACGCTTCGGTACACTTAAGGGAACCTCTATCAATATC
>DHMO01000007.1:0-2330 GCA_002405835.1 Lentisphaeria bacterium UBA4640
CGGAATTCGTCGAAATCGACGGCGTGCCTTATTGTGCGAAAAAAGAAACTGACATGTGAGGAGTTTGAACATGATTGAAAAAGAAGTCATTCTGACCATCGGCGGAACCGATTTTGCGTTCCGCGTGACGACCGTTGCCTACAATGCCTACATCAACGAACTGAAGCCGGACAGCAAAGTCACACCGTCCATCGATTTTGTGCGCAAAGCGCTTGTGGACAAGAAGCAGCGTCCGGAACTCGATGCCTTCTGTGATCAGGGGCTTGCTGTTGACATTGCGGGAAAACTGGTTGAAACCTTCCGTCCGGAAGTGGAGATTGTGGTAAAAAACTGACCGAGCGGCTCCGGCGTCTTGAAAAAGACAAAGGTTCACTCGATCTGCTGAGCGTGTACGCCCGGAAATATTTTCCGGGCAGACCGCTTGACACCGACTGCCTTGCCGAAGCCGCGTTTCTGGAATGGGATTACTGGCAGAAGTTCGGAACGATTCTCAAGAATCTTCTGGGCGGATGATCATGTTTTACGCAGAAAAAATTCTCCCCATCCGAGGAAGCAAATCAAGACTGTTGGGATTCCCAATACACATGCTCCAAGAGAACCATCTCGAAAGGTTACAGGGTACATCCAGCAAAGGATTGTGGAAAGAATGAAAAGAGCGCAATAGAAACGAAATAAAATGACTCTTTTACAAAGGAAAAAAGGAGCAAAGCATACAATGAATCCTACGATGAAAAGAACCGTAAGAAATGCAACTGAACAGAGCATCTCAAGCATAGTAAACTCCTTTTGTTTTGTTATGAAAAATATACAACATGAACAAGGATATTGCAAATGGCAACTTCAACTTTTGAAAAATTAACCTTTACGATTCTCCTGCTCGACAAATTGTCAGAGCCGGCTGCCGCCGTTTGCAAGTCTATGCAAAAGATGCAGAAAACTTGCTATGAAGGATTCGGTGTAATAAAACAGGGAATTGCCGGAGTCCTTGCATCAGCATCTTCTTTGCATACAATTACAACCCCTGCACGCGAATTCGAGAAGTCTCTGAACGAGGTTGCGTCTCTAGGGACCTCTGCGGATGATCTCAATGCTCTGTCAAAGGCGAGTAAGTCATTTGCCATGCAGTTTGGCGCAGACGCTGCTTCGGTTGCGCGGTCCGCGTATGATATTCAATCAGCAATCCCGGGGCTTGCAAAAGGGGCGCTTGCGGCGTTTACCTATCAGGGAAACATGCTCGCAAAGGCAACGAAAGCGGATGCCGCGATCATTACCAAGTTCCAGGGAACGATGTACAATATCTTTGAAAAATCAGCAAACAAGATGGGACAGGCTAAGTGGATTGAAGCGTTGACCGGAAAGACTGCATATGCAATTAAAATGTATAAGTCTTCGGGTAATGACATGTCCCAGGCATTCACCAATCTCGGTTCAATCGGCCAAAAGGCCGGAGTCTCGCTTGATGAGCAGCTCGCCGTTCTTGGAACTCTGCAAGGGACGATGGGGGGAGCTAATGCGGGAACCGCCTACAAAGCGTTTTTGAACACTGTTGGCCGTGCACAATTGAAAACGAAAAGCGGAGAGGTTTTGAAATTCTCGGATGAGAGCGGAAAACTTCTTCCGATGGTGAAGATCCTTGAAAAGATTCGCGCAGCAGTGGGAGAACTGACCGACAGATGCGGCTTTGCATCAGGAGATGCTTTCGCGGTTTGAAGACCGTTCGAAAGTGCGGAGCGTCCGGGGGATATAGCGGAGCCGCGGAGCAGCATAAGAGAGTTAAGTTCGGGAAGCCGCTTAGAAGTGGCTGTTGCGTCGGAGACAATATGAAGGGTATCTGAAACTTAAATCGGATATGCCGTTGTTCCTGGCAACCGCGCAGGGATCACGCGATTCATTGAGCCAAGCCTCCAATCGCGCCTCAAAGAATGCTATATCACCTGAAACGGAAAAGTCAAGTGGAGTTGAAAAAAATCTGATGTGTCGGACAAGGCGGACGGGGAGCGGTGGCGGAGTTCGGGGAGCTCAAGGAGATGTGGAAGGCGTGTCAGCTCTTTATTGTTTTTGATCACTTCCATGTCGTCAAGTCAATGAATGATAAGCTCGGAAGGGGAAAGATTAAACATAATTCAGCAAAGAACACTGGCAAAGACCGCTGAAGAGACAGAAGAGCTGCGATCCCGGAAGAAAGGTATTGTGTCTTGCGGAGAACCTTCAGTCAAGGAAAATCAGAGGGAAGCGAAAACGCATTGGTTTAAAATAAAAAATGGTGGTGGGAGATGGATTCGAACCATCGAAGTCAGCGACAGCAGATTTACAGTCTGCCCCCTTTGGCC
>DHMO01000007.1:2373-33025 GCA_002405835.1 Lentisphaeria bacterium UBA4640
GCCCCCTTTGGCCGCTCGGGAATCCCACCACAGCTCTGGAGCGGGTGAAGGGAATCGAACCCTCACAATCAGCTTGGAAGGCTGATGTTCTACCATTGAACTACACCCGCTTGAGGTATGTGTGTAATATACTCCGTTATCGCATAATGTCAAATCATTTTTTTATTTTATTTTAATTTTTTTCCCGCACTCCTCATTCCTCTTTTCCGGGAAAAGGCTCTGGTGAACTCAAATTGTACATATTTCTCAATATTTTTGCATTCCACACTTGACATTTCATTTACCCGTGGTATCTTAAAAACAGAAGGATATTATACGTGCAATATGAGAAACAGCGCAGAGAAAAAAACTTTGCCGAGTACTCCGCGGGGACGCGTCACCATACGCATGGTCGCCGACCGCGCGGGGGTCTCCAGCGCGGCTGTTTACGCGGCGCTCAACCGGAACCCGCGCTCCAATATCGGAGTGAGCGAAGAAAAACGGAAAACCATCCAGAAGGTGATCGCCGAACTCGGCTACATCCCGAACAACTCCGCGCGCATGCTCGTTTCCGGACGCAGCAGCAACATAGGCGTGCTTCTCAACACCATCGACGTTCAGTTCAGCCGGATGCTCGGACGCGCCATTTCCGAACGCTGCATGCAGCACGGTCTCATGGCGTTCGTCGAATACTACAACTTCGATCCGGCGCTCGAACGGCGCAAACTCGAAATGTTCTTCTCCCGCGGAATCGACGCCCTTGTTGCAATTGCCAGCGGAGATTTCAACCGCGATCTCTTCGAGGGGTTCTCCGCGAATGGAATTCCGCTCGTTTTCTGCGGACACAATGCGCTTTCCATTTCCAACAGCACATACGTCGGAGTCAGCGAAACCGATATCGCAAATACGCTCGGCGAATTCATCTCGCGCAACGGCGTGCGCAGGATTGCATATCTGAGCTATGTCGGCTGGACCAACCCGATCGGGGTCCGCGCGTTTCAGATTGCGGAAATGCTCAATCAGAAGAACGTTGCGCTGACCGCCCACTGCGAATCCGCCGGGTTCCCCGACGTCGCCGCTTTCATCCGCCAGATTTTCAATATGCCGGAAAGCGAACGCCCGCAGCTTCTCGTCGCCTTCACCGATGAACTCGGAAGCATCGCCGTCAACGCGATTCTCGCCTGCGGACACACCCTGCAGGAACTCCCCGTCATCGGCATCGACGGACAGGAGCGTCCGTTCGACACGGTCCCGCTGACTTCGGTCTATCTTCCCTTTGAAGCCATCGTCGACCAGATCTGGAAAAGCGTTGACGCCGGGATGCAGCGATCCCCTGTCATGCCCGCGGATCTTCATCCCTCGCTGCTTCTGCGGGACAGTACACCGGGAATGAGCTGATTTTTCAGAATCACCATATTGCACGTATAATAAAACAAAAAACGGAGGAAAAAACAAAAATATGAGATATGAAATATGAAACGGGCACTGCCTGTTTCAGGAATTCCGGGGATTTAAAACAAAAAACAGACAGAACAGAAGACGAAAGGCAAAAAAACTATGAAACACAAAACGACAGACAAACCGTTGTTCCGCAAGCGGAAAGTTCACCGTTTCTCGCTTATAGAACTCCTCGTTGTAATTGCTATTATCGCAATCCTCGCCGGACTGCTCATGCCGGCGTTGAACAAGGCGCGCGGAAAAGCGTACGGAATCAGCTGCGTTTCCAATCAGAAGCAGATCGGAACCGCCTACAACATGTACACCAGCGACAACGCCGAGTATTGGCCGGAAATTGATATTTACACGGCGCCGAGAATGTCGCACTTTGAGTTTTTTGCGGAATACTACAACCTCAAAGCCCCCGTTTTTGTCTGTCCGGGCGCGCCGCTCCGGACCAGCAAGAACCAGAATGATCTGAAGAGTTTCTACTGGGAAAGTTTCACCGACGCTCCGAAACTTGATGAGTTTTACAAAGCGGAGTCCAATATTACGAAACGTCTCTGCAGTTATGGAACCAGCGAATGGATTCTGATGAAATATGCGAAGGGATCTTCGTATGACGGCTGGGACGGGAGACCGCTCAAGAACTCCGGCTTTGTCAGCCCCGGCAGCGTCGGAATCGTTGGCGACTCGCGTCTCTACAATGTCGCCGCATGGAAACGCTGTTCCCCGAAATATATTTACGACAGCGAATATGCTTCCGGAAACTGGCGAATCGCATACAGCGGACCACGCCACGGCGACAATTCGTGCAACATTCTGTTCGCGGACGGGCATGTTGAAAACCGCAGAGAAGTCTATGCGACCTACTACACCCGAAAGGAATATGTCCGCATCAGTCCGCAATGGCGCGAACGCTGAGAAAGGAAGATTTTCTATGAAACGACACGCATTTGCCATGCGTCTCAAGCCCGGAATGGCGGATGAATACCGCCGCCGGCATGACGCCATCTGGCCTGAACTGGTCCGCGAACACCACGACTGCGGTATTCGCGACTACTCGATTTTCTTTGACGCCGCAACCGACACGCTCTTCGCCTTCTGCAAGCTCGACGACAACGAAACGTTTGCCGATATGCCCGAAGACGACGTTGTCAAGCGCTGGTGGAAATACAACGCCGATCTGATGTACTGTCATGACGACAACCGCCCGGTCGGGCGCGATCTCGTCGAAGTCTTTCACATGGATTGAGAAAGGAAAAACGTATGAACACATTCAAATTATTTGCTCTTTCCGCACTTGCCGCCGGATGCGCCTGCGCGGTCGAGCCGCTCCGTTTCGACGCGGAAAAAGTCGCCGTCGATCCCTCTGTTTTCACTCAGGACAACAACCGTCCTCCGGTCGGGAAATGGGATTTCTGGACCAAGGACCGTCCGGACAACATCTGGCGCAACAAAAGCACACTGCGCGCGCCGCTCTGCAAGACCGACCGCGCGCCGGAGGATCCCGCATCCGGACTTTTCCGCGTGCGTCTGCCGCTTGCCGACGGATATTACCGCATTGAGGCGCGCGGCGGACGCGCGTTCGGCGTGGCCGTCGGGAACGGGGCTTTCAAAAAAATCGAATTCCGCGGAGTCGTGGCGGACAACGTTGAAGTGAAAGGCGGCTTTCTGGAACTGAGAGTTGCAAACTGCTATGCCACGCCCTCCAATCCCGGCTGGGTTTATGTCGACCACTTCATCGCAATTCCGCTCGGCGCAAAGAAGCCTGCCGCGAAGAAAGCGGAAACGCAGAAATGGAGCAAGGTTTATGAAGCGGAAGATGTTGCTGTTGAAAAGGATAAGATCGTTTCCGGCGACCGCATGGTTTCCGGCAAGTGGAATCTCTGGGCGAACGATCCGCTGAAAAAACGCTGGTCGGGCGGAAAGGCGCTGCGCGGCGATGTGATCCGCGAAAACCGCAAAGTCACCGCGTCGGAAGCCGCGGTCTTGACCTTCCGCATTCCCGTTCCGAAAAACGTTCCGTGTGATATCCGTTTTTTCGGCGGACGCACGGTCGGCGTTTCCTTCGACGGCAAATTTTTCCGCCGTCTCACGAACGACACGCTCCTTGCAGGGGAAATCAAGAGTGAAACGGGTGTTGTCGAATTCCAGATTGCGAACTGCTACGCGGAGGACAACCCGAAGCATGCCGGCAGTCCGTACATCGACCGTTTCGTTGTCACTCCGACGAAGAACGTCACCGGCTTCCCTCCGATGCTCAGTCCTGAACCGAAGGTGAACTACTATAAATACAGTGACCGTTACTTCCGCGTGGAGGCGGAGGACGTCGCTGTCGAAAAAAACAAAATTGTTTCCGGCGACCGTATGGTTTCCGGCAAGTGGAATCTCTGGGCGAACGATCCGTGGAAACACAAATGGTCGGGCGAAAAAGTTCTGCGCTCCATGCCGGTTATGAAGGACTGCTCCCCTGATGCGTCTGATGCGGCGAAACTCACCATCCGCATTCCCGTGAAGCAGCCCGGCAAATACCGCGTGCAGGCGTTTGGCGGCCGTGCGTTCGGAGTTTCTCTCGACGGCAAAAAGTTCCGGCTGATCGACATCCGCGGGGAAGTCGCGCCGGAAATCGAGGCCAAAGACGGGTTCCTGACCTTCTATGTCGCCGCCTGCTATGCCGATCCGAATCCGAAAAACCGCGGCAGTGCCTATCTTGACAACTTCCTTGTAACCAGGCTCGAAGAGCGCGCTCCGAACCCGAAACTTCCCGTTCCGCCGGGCGCACGGGTGGAGGAGAAGCTCGACCGCGGCGCAGTCGCCGCGCTCACCTCTGACGGAATGCTCATCAGCTGGCGTCTGCTCAAAGAGGACCCGGCGGATATTGCATTCAATGTTTTCCGCACGCGTGACGGAAAACAGGTCAGACTGAACTCCGCGCCCGTTGTTCAGACCTGTGACTGGCTCGACGCCGACGGACGTGTCACCGACCGTTACCGTGTGGAACCGGCGGGGAAACAGGGGCTTGCGGGTGATGCGGTGATGTTTCCCGCTCCCTCGCGTCCGGGGCTTCTGCCGTATCTCTCCTTCAAACTCTCCGATCCTGAAGCGATGGTTCAGAATGTCGGCATCGGCGATCTGAATGGCGACGGGAAATATGATTTCGTTGTCAAGACTCCGCGTGCGGTGAATATCGACCCGTACCCGCGCTTCTGGTATCCGAGCCCGACGACGTTCAAGCTGGAGGCGTTTCTTTCCGACGGCACGCGGCTGTGGACCTATGACATGGGACCCGGCATCGAGCGCGGCGTCTGGTACAGCCCTGCAATCATCTATGATTTCGACGGCGACGGCAAGGCTGAAGTTGTGGTCAAAGCCGCGGAGGGCGACCCGCGCGATCCCGACGGGCGCGTCACTTCCGGCCCCGAATACTTCGCTGTGCTCGACGGCATGACCGGCAAGGTCATTGCGAAAGCGCCGTGGCCTTCGCGCGACAATTTCGAATCCTACAACTATTTTTCGCGCAACCAGCTTGCAATGGCGTATCTTGACGGCAAGACTCCCGCGATCATCGCTCTGCGCGGAACCTACGGCACCATGAAAGCCGAAGCCTGGCAGCTCAAAGACGGCAAACTCGTCAATCTCTGGAAGTTCGACAACACCGGGATGCCGCTTCTTTTCCAGCGTCAGGGCGCACATGCCACGATCTGCGCTGACTTCGACAACGACGGACGCGATGAAATCCTGCTCGGAAGCATGGTCATCGACGACAACGGAGAAGTCCTCTGGTCCAACGGACGCGGTCATCCGGACTATATTTATTATACCGATATTATCGCAAGCCGCCCGGGACCGGAGCTTGCGCATTTCTATGAAGACCCGCAGAAGAGCGGCGGCATTCTCATCGCCGATCCGGCGACCGGGAAGACGCTCTGGAAACTCAACGAGCCGAACAAGCATATCAACGACGGCTATGTCATTGATTTCGACCCGACCATTCCGGGACCTGAAATCGGGGCGATCGACTTCAATATCCGCGCTCCGTCGCCCGACCGCCGCTGGCTTTTCAGCGCGGACGGACGGCTGCTCAAAAAAGGACGCGGCGTCGGCGGAATGCGGCGCGGAATCTTCTGGGACGCCGATCTGGAGAAAGAGGAATGCCTCAATTCGATCCGCGACTTCAACGGCGGACCTGTCGGCGGAAGTTTCGCCGGAACCCGCCTCATGGTCTGCGATCTCTTCGGCGACTGGCGCGAAGAGGTGATCACGACCGTTCCCGGTGAACTGCGCGTTTATACAACCCCGGTTCCCGCAATGGACCGCCGTGTTGCGCTTGTTCAGAACCCCGGCTACCGCAACAACATCGTCAACGACATGCAGGGATATTACAGCGACGCCCAGCTTCCGTACACACCGACCACCGAATCGGATAATCTGAGTCTGATTGTCCGCACCGAACCGGGCGTGAAGCCGTATCTGCAGGTCACCGCGAGCGCGTCACGCCACGCTCCGCTTGACGGAAAACTCGTTCTCTTTCCGCCCGCAGGAATCACCGTTCCGGAAAGCGAATGGAATGTTTCTCTCAAGCCCGGCGAAATCTGCGTCAAAAACTTTGCGCTTCCCGATACGCTTCCGGAACGCGTCACAGTGCGTGCGGAACTGCGGACGAAAGATAAAACTCTGCGCGGCCGTGTCCTCGTTGTTCTTCCGCGCAAGGTTGCATTTCCCGATGGAACGATCCGCATTCCCGCCGCGAAGTTCTCCGCCGAACGCGGAGGAAAGGCGCGAATCGTCAAGGGACGTCCGACCGCACACGACGGAACACTCGTCGCATGGGACAGAAAAGGACATGCGATCGACTGGAAGTTCACCGTTTCCAAGCCCGGACGCTACGAGCTGCGTCTGCACCGCACCTCTCCCGCGGAAGCCGCGCGCTCGGTTCTCTGCGACGGCAAAGAGCTTGGGGAAGTTTATCTGGAGCCGACCGGGGGAATGGGATTCTCCGCCGCTGACTGGGAAGTCGAGGCGCTGAAGACTGCGGCCGGTTCCGTTATTCTTGATCTTGCCGCCGGCGAACACACGCTGACCATGATCAATCTTGACGGCGCCATGCAGAATCTGGCGTATCTCTATCTGGTTCCCGCCGGAAAGGAAGGAGGACGCAAATGAACCGGACCGACACCTCCGCTCCGCCCGAAGTCTTGAAGTGCGGAACGCTCACTTACACGAAAGCCGCGCTCGTGACGCTGTTCATCTGGCTGCTGTGGGGCGACTTCTGCTTCACTCTGATGGAAACTGTGGTTCCGAGCATCGTTCCGCTTCACCTCAAAGGACTGAACTGTCCGAACTGGCTGATCGGACTGATTCTCTCGACCATTCCGAACCTGATGAACATGACGGTTTCGCCGTATATCAGTGTCCGGAGCGACCGCTGCCGGAGCCGCTGGGGACGGCGCATTCCGTTCATCGCAACGAGCATTCCGTTTCTGTTCGTCAGCCTTGTCATGATCGGCTACAGCCACGACATTTCCGCGTGGATGAGCCGCACGGTTCCCATGCTGAAGGACGTTGCTCCGGGCACGGTCACGGTCGGGCTGATCGCCGTGCTGATGGTGCTCTTCCAGTTCTTCAACCAGTTTGTGAACTCGACGTTCAATTACCTGTTCAACGATGTTGTTCCGCAGAGCCACATCGGGCGTTTCGCGGGCGCATTCCGCATTGTCGGAACCGCCGTGAGCGCGCTTTACAACTTCTTCATCTTCCGTTATGCGGAGAGCCACTCGCGCGAAATTTTCATCGGCGCGGCGATTCTCTATGCGGTCGGCTTCGGGCTGATGTGCTTTATGGTGAAGGAGGGCGAATATCCGCCGCTCGATGAGTCGCAGGAGAAGAAGGCGGGCCGCTGGGAGAACCTGCGCACCTTCTTCCGTGAATCGTTCCACGAACCGTTCTACCGTCTGCTGTTCATCAGCGCGGGAATTCTCGCTTTCGCGGGCGTGGCATGGAGCTTCCAGGTGTTCTTCCTGCTCGAAATGAAAATGAATCTTCAGCAGATCGGACTCTACAACGGAATTCTCATGCTCGCGGGAATGGTGGCGACCTTCTTCGCCGCGACCTTTGTCGACCGCTGGCATCCGCTCCGCGCGTACACCTACGGTGTGATTTTCACGATTACGGGTCCGGTGATGAACTGGGTCTGGCTCTTCATTGATCTGCCCGGACACATCTTCTTCTATCTTTCGCTGAGTGCGCAGCTGCTTTATGCGTTCATGAATGCGCTCTCCTCGGCGTGCGCCATGCCGATCACCATGCGGCTCTTCCCGCACTCGCGCTACGGACAGTTCTGCAGCGCGCGCGGAATCGTCTACTCCATCTGCACGATCCTCGGCGGATTCCTCGTCGGCGGGTTCTACGATGTTGTGAAGAGTCTCAGCACGGCGTATCTTTCCGCGTATCCGATTGTGGGACCTGGCTACTGCTACCGGCTCTACTTCGTCTGGGCGGGCGGCGCGACTCTGTTGAACTTTATCGTCATTTCGCTTGCGTACCGCCGCTGGCTGAAGCTCGGAGGCGATGCGAAGTTTCATCCGCCCGCGCCGTGGACGAAAGAGGGTTTTGAACACATCCCGATTGTCGCCACCACCGGTTACAGCAGCCGCTGGCTCAAACGGGCGCTGCATTTCATGGATTTCGTGCAGTACGGAAGCCTTGTCATGGCGGTTGCCATGCTCTGGCCGTTCCATGTGCACGGCATGAAGAGCGCGAACTTCTGGTTCCTGACGGCGGTGATTCCGCTTTCAATCGGTGTTTCGTTCCTCTGGTATCTGCTTTCGCGCCGGATCCGGCTGGATATTGCGGCGGCGAAACGCGGGGAAATGCCGAAATACGGAATCCCGCATCACGGAATGATGATGGTGTTCGGAGTTAAATTCTCCCTGACGCTCGGACTCGTCGTCGCGCAGTTCGTTGTCTCGATTCATCTGGAGAACAGTCTTTACGCCACGCTCTTCGCGCTCGGCAACATCGTGACGAACCTTCTGCTGATTCTCTGCACCTATGTGGTGATCCGCATGGAACGCGGATACTCCGTCAAGGTTGACGAGGCTTCCATGATTCAGGCGGGAGTGAACTGAAGCGGACTCGCAGAAAAACAGAAACGCGCAGTTTCCGGCATGGAGAAAGACCGCCGGGACTGCGCGTTTTTTTATCCGTTTTTCCGGATCAGCGCGGCGAATGCGCCGTCGTGGTGCACGGCGGGGAGAAGACGCCGCTGCGAAATCAGTTCGCATTCCGGGTGTGCCGCGAGGAATGCCGAGACCTGCTGCTCATCCTCCTCCGGCTCCACGCTGCATGTGGAATAGAGCAGATGACCGCCCGGTTTGACCAGACGGATCTGTGCGTTCAGGATCTGTTTCTGCAGCGCGGCGACTTCATTCAGGCGCTTTGCGTCGAAGCGGCGCAGAGCATCCGGTCGGCGGCGCGGAACGCCCGTGTTGGAACACGGAACATCCAGAAAAACAAGGTCGAAACTCTCCGCATCAAACGGCGGATGAATGGCATCCGCTTCGGCGGTTTTCACGGATTCCAGTCCCAGACGCGTGAAGTTTTCGCGCATTGGTTTGAGACGCGCGGCGGATCGGTCGGCGGCGGTGAAATCCGCATTTCCTCCGCATGCATCGAACAGCATCACCGTCTTTCCGCCCGGTGCGGCGCAGGAGTCGAGAACGCGTCCGCGGACAGCCGGGCGGCAGAGCGAAACGCTCATCGCTGTTGCGGGGTCCTGAATGTAAACTGCGCCGTTTTTGAACGCATCGGAAGCGAAGAGTTTTCCGGGATCGGAACATTCGAAGAAGCGGAAATCATTGGCAAAATCAGGTTCCACGGGCACGCTTTCCGCAAGTTCGGCGGGGAGTTCCCCTGAACGCAGACGGAAGGTCAGCGGGGGATTGACTCCGCACGCGGCGACCGCCTGTTCCGTTGCCTCCTGTCCGAACTGTGCTTCCCAGCGGCGGCGGATTTCCGGCGGGAACGACGGTTCGAACGGTCCTTTTCCGGCGCTCCGCAGGGCATTGCGCAGGACGGCGTTCATGAAGCCGGACGCCATGCGGTGCTTTTTGGAATGCTTGACCACATCGACTGCAATATTGACGGCCGATTCCCCCGCGATCGCAGTCTGGAAGAGCGCCTGGGTGAGCGCGCAGAGCCCGATCATCTTCAGTTCCGGCTTGATGCCGCGCGAAACGGAACGCATCAGCAGCGAATCCACGAGTTCCTTGTGGCGGAAATATTCAAACAGAATCGAGGCGACCGAGCGGGCGGCTTCCGGTTCGGCGGCGCGCACATGCTCCACACAGTCGTCGAGCGTGACGGACCCGCTGTACCATTCGCGCAGCGCGGACGCCGCCGCGGTCAGAATCTTTTCGGAATCGCCTTTCATTCTCTCTCTCCTGAGTTGATCATCTCCTCCGGAAGCTGTCCGGCGCGGAAGAGTTTCCAGTTGATGAACGCCGCCGCAAATCCGCAGAATGCAAGGAATGCGCAGAGCGCGATAAACAGATTCCCGAACCGCGTGTAGAAGGTCAGCTTCGGATTGACGGGAACCGGAACGCGGAAAACTTTTTCCGCCCGTTCCGGACGCCCCAGCGAGACGGTGTCCAGCACTTCGCCGCGCGGGGAGATCAGCGCCGAATAGTTCGAGTTTCCGCTGCGCAGGAGCGGCAGACGCGTTTCGACGGCGCGGAACAGACCGTTTGCAAAATGCTGATCCGGCTCCCAGCTCGTCGGATACCACGCATCGTTGGCGATGATGAGCAGGAGGTTCGCCCCGTTGTACGCGTGTCCGCGCGAGAGGAACGGAAAGACCGATTCAAAGCAGATGGATGTTCCGATCCGCACGCCCGGCAGAGCCTCCAGCGGATTGCACCGGCGCCCGGCGGAGAGGTTGCGTCCCATGCCGACGAGTTCGTTGAGTTTCGGGAACGTGTCGCCGAAGGGAACATATTCGCCGAACGGCACGCGGTGATATTTGTAGAAGAAATCCTTTACGCTTCCGCCGGGCTCGGTGATGAGCAGGGCGGCGTTGAAAACCTTGTAGTCTTCCGGTGAATCCTCCGGGACCTGGAAATCGATGCTGCCGATGAGGAACGGAACACGGTGGCGCCACAGCATGGCTCCGATGCGGTTGCGGTACTCCTGCGAGAGCTCCGCGCCGCCGCGGTACGCATAGGGAATTGCGGTTTCCGGCCAGACAATCAGATCGAGTTTCCGGTTCGGCGCATTGCCGACGGGAACCAGATTGCGCATTTTTTCATCGCGGGCAAGCAGTTTTTCGGTGAGCTCCGTGCAGACGTCGAGCGCCTCTTTCGCCGCCGCATAACCCGCATTGCGCCGCTGTGAGAGATCAGGCTGAATGACACCGATGTTCACATACCGCACCGCCGATTCATCAAGCCGGTTTGTCCGCAGAAGATGAAGTCCGGAGACATAACATGCGAGCAGCAGGGCAAACGCGGTGAGCAGCGGCCAGGGTCTCCGGTAGGTTTGGCCCCGGGCTCCAGGACGGAACGAAATGAGCGCAAGACCGATGCCGATGTTCACCGCGGCGACAAGGAAGCTGACGCCGAAAACCCCCGTGAATTCGCAGATCTGAATCAGGGGCAGGTTGCGCCACTGCGAAGTTCCGAGGTAATCCCACGGGAGTCCCGTCATGATCCAGCCGCGCAGCCATTCGAGCACGCACCACATCCCCGCATTCGCCAGCATGAAGAGAATTCCGTTCAGCGGACGGCGAAACGGCGCAAGTTCCGCGCAGTGCGCTCCGCCCGCCAACCGGTCCGCCGGCGGAATGGAAAGATGACGCCAGAGAAAATTGTAATACGCGCTCCATGCCGCGACGAAAAGCGCGAGCACGAACGAGAGGATGAACGGAATCGGAAGCGCAATCTCCCTCAGCCAGAGGAAGCTGAAGAGACTCCAGAAGTATCCCCACGTCAGACCGCGCAGAAACGCGCTCCGCACAGAGCAGAAACGGCAGAGCAGAATCAGCGGAAGGAGTGCAATCCATGCGAGCAGACTCCAGTTCAGCGCGGGGAACATCGCCGCCGAGCACGCGCCCGTCACGGCCAGCCCGGAATGCAGAACCAGCGAACCTGTCCGCGTCAGGAAAAACGGATGCTTTTCCGCAAAGTTCATGCGCCCGCGCCGCCGGTGAAGACAATCGTCCGGTTTTCGTGTTCGATGATGCGTTTTTCCAGATGCGCTTTGACCGCACGGGAAAGGACCATCATTTCAACGTCGCGTCCGATGCGCGAGAGATCCTCCGGTCCGTATTCGTGAGTGACGCGCACGACGTCCTGTTCGATAATCGGTCCTTCATCGAGGTCTTCGGTGACGTAGTGGGCGGTTGCGCCGATCATCTTCACGCCGCGCTGAAAGGCACGCATGTACGGATTTGCTCCCTGGAATGCCGGAAGAAACGCGTGGTGAATGTTGATCATGCGGTTGTGATACAGCCGAATGAATTCGGGGGAGACCACCTGCATGTACCGCGCGAGCACCACGAGGTCGATGTGATGCGCGTTCAGCAGCTCAATGATCCGCGGCTCGGTTTCCGCCTTGTTTTCGCGCCGCACCGGAATGCAGAAGAACGGGATGCGGAACTGCTGTGCGACGTATTCGAGATCCGGATGATTCGAGACAATAAGCGGAATCTCGCATTTCAGCGTGCCTTCGCGCTGTTTCACGAGCAGATCGTAGAGGCAGTGCGACGCTTTTGAGACGAGCACCGCCATGCGCGGGATGTAATCGGAGTAGTGCACCGACCATTCGAGACCGAGCGGCTTTCCGAATTCCGTCAGACTTGCCTCAAGCTCGCTCCGTGCAACCGAAAGATCGGTCAGATCCAGCTTCAGACGCATGAAGTACTGTCCGCTCATGACATCGGTGTACTGCTGGCAGTTCACGATGTTGAGTCCGGTTTCATAGAAAAAGTTGGTAATGCCCGCGACAAGTCCCTTGCGGTCCATGCAGCGGATCAGGAAAATAGCGTTTGTGTTTTCCATAACTGAATCCTTATTGCCAGCCCATTGATCCGGGCAGGACGGTTTTTCCGCTCAGCGCGGGTTTTGTATCGACGAATCCCCAGCGGCGCGAGAGCGGCCAGAAGATGTTGAGTGCGCGTCCGATCATGTTCTTGCGGGGAATGAATCCCCAGTTGCGCCCGTCCAGACTGTTCGACGTGTTGTCGCCGAGCGCGAAAAACGCATCGTCCGGAACCGTCAGTTCCAGTCCCGGCGCGAGCAGTTCCGAGGCAATATGCCCCTGGTAGCCGCCCTCCATCGAATAGATGCGGTCGAATTTTTTTGAAAACGCCGTTGCCGGTTTGAACTCCGTTGCGCCGCGCGGCTTGATGTAAAGCATGCGGTCGACAATCTTGAGCGTGTCGCCGGGGAGCCCGACGAGGCGTTTGATGTAGTAGTAGCCGCCGAGCGGCTGGGTCGGCGACTTGATGTTTTCGGTTGTGAAGACAATGACGTCGCCGCGCCGGGGCGGAAGATAATGAATGGAGACGCGGTCCACGAAGAGATGATCGCCCGTGGAGAGCCAGCCGTCGGCGGGAACTTCTCCCTGTTTGAATTCCTGTCTGCGCTCCAGATCAAGATAGCGCGCCACCTGATTGATAGTTCCCGGGAGCGAATAGACCGAACTGCCGATCTGCAGAAGCGTGGTATCGAAAATTCCGAGTTCGCGGGATGGCTGATACGCCCGGAATTCCCCGTCTTCCGCAATCTTCATTTCCGCCGGGCGCACGGCAAGATACGGAATCTTGAGCAGATTTGCGGCGGGGGAGTTGTGCTCGGCAAAACCTTTGCGGTCGACGTAGTGGATGCCGAACAGAGTCGGCTGCATGCTGCTTGTCGGAATCTTGAACGGCTGGAGATAGAGCGCGCGGATTCCGAACGCAACCGCGAACGCGACGGCGAGAATATCAAGAATGCTGCGGAGCTTGCGCTTGTTCCCGTGCACATCGGAGAGCCGTTCGAGTCTTGCGGAAGCGGAACGGATGAACTCCTCCATCGCCTTCCGGTCCGAGCGGTTCACCGCGGCGGCTCCGGAGACGATTCCGCGCAGTTCCTCTTTTTTTGCATCGGAGAGGATGTCGTCGTCCGAAATCAGACGCCGTTTTGCCGCGAGGACCGTTTCGCGCAGTTCCTTGCGCGGTTTCCGGAGGGAGAGAAATGCGAACATGGCTTATTCTCCGCTTGATTTCAGCACTTCGACGAAGGCTTCCTGCGGGATGTTGACCTTGCCGATCTGCTTCATGCGCTTTTTGCCCTCTTTCTGCTTTTCGAGGAGCTTGCGTTTTCGGGTGATGTCGCCGCCGTAGCACTTCGCCAGAACGTTTTTGCGCAGAGCGCGGACCGTTTCGCGGGCGATGACCTTGCCGCCCACTGCCGCCTGAATCGCAACCTGGAACATGTGCGGCGGAATGACGTTCGCGAGTTTTTCAGCGAGCATGCGGCCGCGCGAATAGGCGAAGTCGGTGTGGACAATTGTTGCGAATGCATCGACCGGTTCGCCGTTGACCATGATGTCGAGTTTGACCAGTTTGTCGGCGCGGTATCCGGCATGCTCGTAATCCATGCTGCCGTAGCCGCGGGTGATGGATTTGAGCTTGTCATGAAAGTCAATCAGGATTTCATGCATCGGAATTGTGGCGGTGATCATGACGTGGGAGCCGTCGACGCTTTCCGTTTTTGTGCATACGCCGCGTTTCTGCATCACCAGATTCATGATGTCGCCGATGTAGTTGTTGGGCGACATGATGTGCGCGGAAATGAGCGGTTCTTCGATGCGGTCGATCTCCGCCGGGTCGGGCAGATGCACCGGGTTGTCAACTTCGAGCATGGTTCCGTTTGTCAGATAGACATGGTAGATGACGCTCGGATAGGTCGCGATGATGTCCATGTTGTATTCGCGGCGCAGACGTTCCTGGATGATTTCCATGTGGAGGAGTCCGAGGAATCCGCAGCGGAAGCCGAATCCGAGCGCGGCGGAGGTTTCCGCCTGGTAGGTGAAAGCGGCGTCATTGAGCTGCAGCTTCGCCATGCTGAATCGCAGCTGGTCGTAATCCGCCGTGTCGATCGGGTAGATGCCGCTGAAGACCATCGGTTTGATTTCCTGGAATCCGGGAAGCGCTTCCGCGCAGGGATCCTTGACCTCGGTCACCGTGTCGCCGATTCGCGTTTCGGTCGGGCTCTTGATGTTCGGAATGATGTATCCGACGGAGCCGGCGGAGAGCTCCGCTGTCGCCGCCATCGAGGGCTTGAACACGCCGACTTCCTTGATTTCGCTTTCGAGTCCGGTGCTGAGCAGACGCATCTTGTCGCCGCGCTTGAACGAGCCGTTGAATACGCGCAGGTAGGTGACGACGCCGCGGAAGGAGTCGTAGACCGAGTCGAAGATGAGCGCGCTGATTCCGGGCATAGGAACGAGCTTCGGCGGCGGAATGTTTTTGACGATGGATTCGAGCACTTCCGGAATGCCGGTTCCCTCTTTCGCGGAGACGGCGATTGCCTCTTCGCGCGGAATCGCGAGGATTTCCTCCATTTGGTCGAGGCACATGTTGACGTCGGCCGCGGGCAGGTCGATCTTGTTGATGACGGGGATGATGTGCAGGTTGTGCTTCATCGCGAGGTTGACGTTGGCGACGGTCTGCGCCTGCACGCCCTGGGTTGCGTCGATGACGAGCAGCGCCCCGTCGCACGCCGCGAGGGAGCGGCTGACTTCATACGCGAAGTCGACGTGTCCCGGAGTGTCGATGAGGTTGAGTTCGTATTCGACTCCGTCATGCGCTTTGTAGAGCATGCGGACGGGGTGTGCTTTGATCGTGATGCCGCGTTCCTGTTCGAGGTCCATCGCATCAAGGAGCTGATCATGGGTTAAGTCGCGCTTTTCGATCGTTCCGGTCGCTTCGAGCAGCCGGTCGGCAAGCGTGGATTTTCCGTGGTCGATATGAGCGATGATCGAAAAGTTTCTGATATATTTAAGGTCGGGCATCTCTTTTGTTCTCCGTTTTTATTTATAAGATGATAATGTAGCACGCCTTTCCTGTTTTTGCAAACGGGAAAATATCGGCGTCCGCGCGTTCTGACGGGAGACTGTGCGCCGCTGTTCTCCGTGCGGAAAATTTTCTGCAGATTATGAAAAAATAAACTTGCTTTTCCGGTTTTGTGCTGTAAAGTCAGAAAAAACGGAGGATTTTGCATGAAAAAAGGTATTCTGATTCTGACGGCTTTGTGTTTTGCGGTTCCGCTTTCAGCCCAGGTTTCGCAATGGACCAGCAGGGAGTGGGCGACGGCTCAGGCCGAACTCAAAAAAGCGGCTCCTCTGAAATACGCGGAAATCGAAAAACTGCAATCCGTCAACATGCTCGTGGCAATGGAAAAACTGCGTGAAGTTGCACGGGAGGAAAATATCCAGTTTCCCGACGTTTTCCCGCACATCTTCCGCGACGGCGGCGCAATGGGGCAGCGGATGCGCCAGCCGCAGACTCCGTCCCGGGAGCCGCACGATCCGATGGCTGCACTGGAAAAGATGCTTCACAAGGAGCGTTCCGCGGAATACCGGGAGATTGAACTGCTGCGCGCGGAGGCGGACCTCAAGGTTTTCAAACTTGCGGCCAAAGCCGGAATCCGGCTTCCGGACACGATGGAGATTTACCGGAAAAAACTGAACGTGCTCCGGATCTATTTCCCGCAGGAATACCGGAAAGCCCGGGAACTTCAGCGTACCGATGCGGAGGGCGGCGCGAAAATTCTGCGCAGTCTCGCGGCGAAACTCGAACTTTGGCTTCCCGATCCGCCCGGCAAACGGAACGCCTTCATACCGCAGGGTGACGTCATGATACAGCTCCGCAAACGCTACCCGGAAGAAATGAAAAGACTCGACAAGCTGAAACACAACGCTCCCGTCGCATACCGTCAGCAGCTCCGGAACCTGATGGAAAAAATGAATGCGGAGAATAAAGGAAAATAAAGGATATTCATTATGTCTGAAATCATCACCGCCGCCGCGCACGTTCCGCCGGATGCGCACAATACCTATGCGGTCTTCCGCGGAACGCTTGCGGGGGACACCGCAAAAATCCGCGTTTATGCGAATCTGTTCTATGAACTGCGCATCGACGAATCGCTTATCGCATACGGTCCCTGCCGCAGCAGCAGACCGCGGATTTATTTCGATGAATACACGCTGGAACCGACTGCGGCGCCGAAACTCGTCACTCTGAAAGTCCACGCCCGCCAGGGGGCTCCGGAGGCGTATGTCAGCGGAGTGACGGACTGGAAGGTTCGCACGCTCACTGCTTATGAGACGGAGACTCCGCTCTGCGTGGGCGACGTCGGCTACTGCGAATACTGCGACCTGGATTCGCCGGAATGGAACTGGTTCCGCCGCGGTTTCCCCCCCGATGGCTTTGAGGCTCCGCGCGAAGGAACGCACATTGCGGAGTCCGAATTCCTGCCGCGTCCGATTCCCGCATTTCATGAATCGGAAGTCAAACCGCTTTCACTGACCCGCTGGAACGGCGGCTGGCTGGCGGATTTCGGGCGGATGGTCTACGGACGTCCCGTAATCTCCGGTGAATTCGAAGGACACGGAACAGTGGAGCTCGGCTATGTGGAATCGCTCGATTCCGGCTGGGCGCATTCGGAGGGGCGGCTGGAGATGTATTCCGACAAGCTCACGGGCTCCGGCTCGCTGAACTGGAAGTCGTTCTGGAAACGTCCCTGCCGCTATCTTTTTCTCTCCGGCGCACTGAAACGGATCGACACGGTGTGCGTGCAGGAATACGGCTACCCGGTTGTCCTCAGCGGTTCGTTCCGCTGCTCCGACGACCGCCTGAACCGTCTGTGGGAAATCGCGGAACGCACGCTCCGCATCTGCATGGACGATATCTTCAACGACTGCCCACACCGCGATCAGTCGCAGTGGATGGATGCTTTTGTGAGCGCCAAAGCCGCGCTTTCGCTCTACGGCGTGACCGATCTGACGCGGAAGTGCCTGGTGCAGCACGGCATCTGTTCGTTCAAAAACGGACAGCTTCTCTCTCCGAGCATCCGGGGCGGAACGCTGTTCTCCGACTACGCGCTTGTGCAGGTTCTGTTCATCGACTGGTACTGGCGCGTCACCGGCGACCGTTCGCTGCTTGAGGAGCTTTTCGACAACACCGCGGAGGGGTTCAAGATTTTCTTTGCGCTTGAGGAGCCCGACGGTCTGTTGAAAGACGTCGACCTGATCGGGAAGGGAAACAGAAACGGGAAGCGGGACTTTTTCACGCTTGATTCCTCCATGCTCTATCTGGACAACACTTTTGAGCTGTGCCGTCGTGGAAAATCCGCCGGACTCAACGCTCTTTATTACGGTGCGTTGAATGCGATGGTTTCGATCTGCACCGCGCTCGGGAAGCCGGCGGAGCTCTACCGCGAAAAGGCGGAGAAGGTCCGCGCGAACTTTGCGGAAGTTTTTGCGCAGGAAGGCGCGGACGGCTGTTTCAAGGATTCCGATTCGCGGTTTGAACACTTCTTTCACAACATCAATTTTTCGTGCGAGTTCGGCAAGTGGACGGGCGCGGGCGCGGCTGCGCGGATTACGGTGACCGCTCCGGATGCCGGCGGGTACGAACTCCTTGCCGGAGCTTACGCAGAGTGGCGGCTGAAAGTCAACGGTGAACTTTTCTACGAGAACACCGAACCGGAAAGCTGGACGCGTCCGGCTCCGTTTTACGACCCGGTCCGTTTGACGCTTCCCCTGAAATCCGGAGAGAATATGCTGGAGTTTGAGTGCGCGAACAGCAATCTGAACTGGGAATTTTTCTTTGATCTTCCGCTTCCCCTGACTTCGTGTGCGATCCGTGAGATTGAGTATGGAACGGGCGTTCCGGCTGGCGGCGCGGAATGGAAAACAACGTCGCCGCGTCCGTGGTATCCGCCGTTTCTGTCACAGTCGACGAACGCCTATGCAGCATACACGGGACTTCAGCCGGATGCGTCGGCGCTGAAGCGTCTTCTTCCGGCGGAATATCCGCGCAACTACATCAGCGTGCGTGTTCCGCTGTTCTGCCGTGAGACGGCCGATGCGCCGGCTCTGAAGCGGTGGATCATGCCGGCGAATACGCCGTGGACGACATTCTATCTGGTATCGTCGCTGTTCCGCGCCGGTCTGAGCCGGGAGGCGCTGGATACGATCCGGCGTGCGTGGGGCGTGATGCTGGACCGCGGCGCGGTGAACACCTGGGAGGAGTGGGATGCAAATGCGAGCCTGTGCCATGCGTGGGGATCTTCTCCCGCATGGTTTATGCTGCACGACATTCTCGGGATTCAGTACGAATCGCTGGGAGAAAAAACGATTGTGATCCGTCCGGATCTTTGCGGTCTTGAGCATGCGGAGGGAAGTGCCGCGCTTTCGCCGGACGGTTCGTCTTCTGTGCGGGTCTCTCTTCGCAAAACGCCGGACCGTACGGAGGTTCGTGTAACGGTTCCGCCGGGCTACCGCGTCGAGAAGGATTTCAGCCGTCTAGAGAACCCCGTTGAGGTTTGAGAAAAGAATTCAGCCGCCGATGCTTTCAGAGAGTCCTGCAATGATTGCTTTTGCAAAAGCAAGAGGAATTTTATTGCAGCGGCTGAAAGCCATCGGCAGTTCACATTCCTCAAATCTTTTGATGCGGTCTGCAATGTTTTCCGTGATTGCGGGATCGTCCCGGCTGCAGTCTCTGGCCGCCAGCACGGCACCCGCCACGGTTATGTCAAAAGAGTCCATATTGAGTATATCATGATCGATTCCATTGTCTGCGTAAATACGTTTCTCCACATCTATGCATTCAAGGTAATTTTTTGCGATGAAGTAGACATCCTGCAAATCTTTTTCCCGTTCATACGGATTTTCGATATATGACTGCATTTTCAGCATGGCAAGCCAGTGCGGTTTCATGACTTTGAGTCTGAATTTCCCGAAAAGAACAGCTTCTGCATGCTCCTTTGCGGTGTCGTATCCGAGCACGCAGAGTTGTTTTTCGTAATTGGGCGGCCAGGAGATAATGCCGTTTTGATCGGCAATGCCGCCGCATGGCACTAAATCCAGGGAAATATCCTGTCTCAGCCACAGCGAATGTTTTTTCCGGGAATCGGGGAGCAAGTGATATTGTGTCTGCAGATGCGTCAGAAATCTGTTGAAATCGTCCCATACAAATATTTGACAGGCAAAATCAATATCGTATGTGGTTCTGAAGTTTCCGGTCAGTCCGAAGCGGGCTGCCCAGTAATCGCGGGCGTATGCCCCGATGAGCATGATATCGATATTCAAATCCCGTGCGGCTTGCGCAACAATTTCAATCAATTCTTCGCGGTTGTCCATGATTCATCCTCCAGATAACGGCGGTAGATTTCTAGTGCGGCTTCCTGACAGCGCGGATCTTCTTCCGCCAGCAGATCCGCATAGATGAGCAATGGCGGGACTGTTCCGGAAAATTTTCTGATTTCCGGCCAGAAAGGCTGACGGATTTCAATATTGCCTTTGCTATCTTTTTCCCAGCGGTTTTTCAGGATGCATGTGTTTATATTCCCCTGCTGATAGGCGAGGAAGTGCGAAGTCCGCAGCAGAGACATGTTTTGAGCGGCGGTTTCTCCGCTTACGGCAAGAGTTGCGTTTCCTGATGGCGGGACAGTTCCCTGATAAAGTTTCCGTTCCAGATTCGGCAGCAGTTTGTCTTTGAATCTGCAGCTCCACTCTGAAATGGCTTTTTTCCGGTCGCACCAGCGGTATTTGCCGTTGTCGTCGATAATGATGTGCTTGTTTTTTAAATCTGCAATAATATATCTGACGGAGCCCAGGCTGACGCCGCTGTATTCCGCTGTTTTGCGGTAGTTCCAGTTGAGAGCTTCCTGTTCGGTGAGCAGGAGAAAAAGCACTTTGAGTCCGGCGGAAGTCCAGGCGCGTCCCCGGGTGTTGTGCAGTTCCAGCTCTTTCGGTTTTTTTCTGTTTTGGATGAAAATGACGCTTCCTGCATATTTCAGATAGAGATTGCCTGCGGTATCCGCGAACGGGCAACCGTTTTTCACCATTAATTCCGCAGAGGCGGGGGAAATATAGGAGGTGAAGAAAACGGTTCCGCTTTTTACCGGATTTTTCAAGAGTGAATTGACTTCCAGCGCAGAGCAAGTTTTTTTGCAGAGCAGGGAATACTCTTGACCGTTGAAATAAATTTTTGCGGATTTCCTGTTGCTGGATTCCTGCAGTTCAAAGGGGGGAAAATGAACTTGCTGCAAGGCTGCATTCGCCTGTTCCAGAACTTTCTGAATCAAAGATTGTTCTTGCTGAATATTCTGCATGTTCATTTTATCCTTCTGTTCATATTTTGTGAACATTGTAATATAATGAACAAAATGCAAAAAGTCAAGCGGGTAAACAAAAAAAGAGCCGCGGGGGAGGCGGCTCTTTCGTGGGGGAGGGTTACGGCAGGAGGATGAAATCAATCCACTTTGCCGGATATTTGTCGCTGAGACCGTCGGTGAGTTCAAGATAGCCGACGCGCTCTTTGCCGTTGTTGAGATTCAGCAGAACTCCGGTTTTCATTGCGGAGCCGGGCTGAAGTTTGAACGGACTCACCGCGCGGCGCGGGAAGGCGGCCTCGTATACCGTGCGGTCCGGATACTGCTTCAGGGCAAACAGCACCTCGTCCGCCGCTCCGACCGCTTTTGTGAGCGAGTCGTAGACGGATGCGGAGGATTTGCGGCGGTAAACCAGCGGCTTGTTCTCAAACATGCCGAGATCGTACTCGAAATCATCATCGCCAAGACCGTTCGCGCCCGGAAGGGCATTCTTTGTCGTGTCGAATCCGAGCTGGAAGCCGTCGAAAAGGAACAGCTGCGGCAGGTTCTTCGCACCCTTCGCTCCGAAGAAGTCCGGTTTGTGGACGACGGCGGAGAAGTAGAGGAAATCGTAGTCCCAGGCAAAACGGACGTCGGCGTAGACGGCGTCCTCCTTTGCGCTCCAGGATTTTGCTTTCCAGCGGACGTTTTTCCCGTCAAGACGGATTGCTTTCGCTGTTTCCGGCCAGTCGGAGAGGTCGCCGTCAATCGTGAGGCGCGCGGGCGATTTGGAGACGAACAGAGCGGAGAGTTTCACATCGCTGGTGATTTTCTCCGAACCGGGAGTCTGGACGGAGATGCGGACACTCTTTTCGGTATTGTCGATTTTCGCGGAGTTCAGTTCAAAGGGGATGATTTTCTCTGTTTCGCCGGGGATCCCGGTGATTCTGACGGAGTTCTTGCCTTTGACGAGTCCCGCTGTTTCGACCGTTACGGTGCAGTCGAGCGGTTTTCCGGTAAGATTGCGGACTTTGACGCCGAATGCGGTTTCGGAAACGGGATCGCAGGCAACGGCGATTTTTTTCTGGGAGGAATCGGAGAGATTGCCTCTCAGCAGGAGCTGTTCGAGCTCCGCCGCGGAGAGCGTGCTGTCGATATATTTCGGGCTCTGGTTGACGGAGAATTCATTGGAAGGAATTCTGGTTCCCATGAAGTCGTAGACCGCCAGTTTTTCCGCATCGTTTTTGGAGAATGCGATTTTTGCGGGTGCTCCATCGCACTTCCAGAATGTTGCGGTGCGTTTTTTGCCGTGATCGAAGATGTAGCAGCGGTAATCGGAGCCGAATTTGATGCGGCGTTCAATTTTGGCGTCTTCGAGACGGTCGGTCAGAGCGCGCATGGCGTACATGGTGAGTCCGGGAACCGGCGTGCCGTTGTTTGCGCCGTTGCCGCGGAACATAACGTTGTAGGAGATTCCGGGCTGCCATGCGCTGAAGAGGAACTGCACATAGCGTTCCACTCCGCCTGCGAAAGCCTGGATGATGTTGCGGATATCCAGCGAAGTCTGCTGGCGTGTGAAGTCGTCAATCATATTTCCCGGAAGAACGGATTCCTGACAGCGTCCGGCCTCGGAGGAGTAGTGGGGCATTCCCGGCTTGTAGCGGTCGATGGTTTTCCGCCAGCCCTGAACTTCGAGTGCGAGGTCGGGGTATTCCGGCGAATTGCGGTACGGATGTTCGGTGATGATGTCAAGGTATTTTGCTCCGCCCTTGGCAAGAACGCTCTCGGTCCACGGGAGGTCGGTGTGGCAGCTCGCGGGACCCGCAATTTTCGCCGCGGGATCGATCGCCTTGACCGTTTCCCGGAGCAGGCGCATTCCCTCCACGTCTTTTTCCGGGGTGATGTACGGAATCAGATTCGATTCGTTTGTGGATTCGTAGATTTCAATCAGTCCCTTGTATTTCCGGATATTCTCTTTGAGGATGGGAAGATACGTTTCGGGATTCTTGATAATCTGCGCTCCGCTTGAGAGAATAACCTTGATTCCCGCCGCACCGAATTCGGAAGCGACCTGGAACTGTTCCTTGTGCATTGGATTGGGTTCCCAGGCAATGCGGGTGAAGCCGATCCGGAAGTCTTTATAATACGGAATCGCAAATTTTGTGTTCTGGTATGGACCGAGTTCAAGCCCGATGCGCGGAGAGAGCTTCGGGTTCTTTTCCAGAACGCCTGCGTAGAAGTTGACCGGATAGGTCTTCCCTTCCGCTTTGAATTCAACGACAATGTTGAATGCGCCGCGCAGATGTTCCGGAAGAGTGACGGTCAGCTCTTTATCAAGATCTTCATTTGCTTTCAGTGTGATTTTCCCGGCGTCTTTGCGGAGAAGTGTTTTCCCTTCAAAATCGCGGATTTCATAGGAAAGTTCACCGGAAAGCTCCTTGTCTGAAAGGTGATTGAAATGAAGGTTCAGGCGAACCGGTTCTCCTGTGAAGTAATAGGAGACGTCATGATCCAGTTTGCCGGAAAGATAAACTTTCTCCAGCGGCTGGTCTTTCGTGTGTCCTCCGAAGAAATAGACAACGTCGTCGACCCAGATTTTTCCTGCACTGTTCAGACCGACGGCGGGGCATGCGAGGTTGAATTCCGTTCCCTGTTCCGTCAGAATCCGGTCGGAAACCGAAACCCCCGGAGTCTTTTCGCCCCATGCGGGAAGATACATTTCATAGCGTTTCCACTGTGTGCCGACCTGAATGGTTTTGACAACAGCAGTTCCACCGCTTGTGAAAAGGCGCAGTGTTACAACAGCCGGCTTTTCCGCTTTGATCCATGCGGACATGCTGACCGGAGCCTGCGGTTTGACCGGAACAGGTGCGAACTGGATATAGGGAGCATAGGTGTTGGAGGCGGCGTCCCATTCAATGCGGAACGAATATTTGCCGGAATGTTTTTCAGAGGAATCAAGCAGAACTTTTTTGTTTTTGCCTTCCACAAACTCTTTGCCGCTCCAGTCAAGGTGCTGCCCGTTATGTGCGTTCTGCTGATATTCAAAACGGGTTCGCGGGTTGTACATGAGTTTGTGCTCCGCATGGCCGTTGACGATCAGATTTTTACTCTGGCTCTGAACTTTTTCCGGTTCCTGAACATAGAATTTCGCGGAGCGGATTTTATAGATTCCCGCCCGGGAGAAAACCTGGCGGAGACTGCACTGTTTCGTATCCGGCGCAAGCGAGGAGTTCGTGTTGACAATACGCATCAGCCCGTTCTCCGCCGGCTTTTCCGTTTTTTGATTCTTTGCATAAAAATCGCTTTTCGCCGTACGTCCGAAAAATTGGAGAGCGGGGGTTCCGGAGGTCGCAACGACTTCTGCGGTGTTGGTTTTTTCGGAAAAACTCTTT
Organism: Lentisphaeria bacterium UBA4640; assembly: GCA_002405835.1. GTDB lineage: Bacteria > Verrucomicrobiota > Lentisphaeria > Victivallales > UBA1829 > UBA1829. The sequence goes on from DHMO01000007.1 coordinate 26,546, forward strand.
CCCGGTTCCGGCAGAACAAAATCCGCGGTCCGGAGACCTTCCCAGAAGACAAGGACGTAACCGACGTTGTTTTTCTGGAAAAACTCTCTCGTGTCAAGTATCCATTCGCCGTTCTCAAGATTCGTCTTCAGAAGCCCGAAGTCGTCTGCCGGAACCGTGCTGAAGCGCAGAATCATTTTTCTGCTTTCGTCAAAAATGGCTCCCGATTTGTTGTAGCGAACCAGCTTTTTTCCCTGCATGTCGGCTTCCCAGCCGAGAGCCGTCAGGGCAAAAAGCAGCATTGCAGACAGAAGTCCCGTTTTTATTCGTTTCATAACAACTCCTTTCATTGTGTTGCTTTGTTCAGTCAGCGACGGTTACGCTGAGGGAGCGGATTTTGTAAACTCCCGGTTTTGTGATGATCTGCCGCAGAACGACACGGGAGGTTTCTGCAGGAATCGTGTCTTCCGTGCTGGTGATGCGGACTGAGCCGTCGTCAAGTCTGGTTTCCGTTTTGTGCGGTCTGGCGAAAGTCATGCCTTCCGCAGTCTGCCAGCAGTATTGAATTGCGGGAAGTCCCGGCGAGCCGGTGATGACGGCAAGATTCTTTTTCGCGGAGACTTTCGCGCCTTCCGGGACCTTTGCAAAATCGGCAGTCCGGGGACCGACCCAGTTGAGGGAGATGTAGCCGCCCGCATTCTTTTTGAAATATTCTGCCGTGTCCAGAATGAATTCTCCGTTGGCGAGTTCCGGCTTGAGCAGGGGCATATCCTGGGCATTGCTGCCGTCGAGACTGAGGAGCCACTGATTCTTTTCATTGAGAACGACAATGTTTTTCCCCGTCTGGAGTTTTTTGTTCTGCATGTCGGCTTCCCAGCCGAAGAGGAGTCCCGCGCAGAGCGCAAGCGAGAGAGTGAGCGTTTTTTTCATATCAAATCCTTTCGTTATTGGAGATCGTCGACCATCAGACTCAAGTCATTGTGATACGAGTCGGTGTTTTGGAATTTTCCTTTCCAGAGACTTTTCAGAGCCACGTGCCCATCGAGGAATGCGATTCCCGCATCGCGGTTGCTGTTGTGCATCGGTCCGATTCCTTTCGGGCTCCAGATAACGCTGCTGCGCCCCGCTTCCTGAGCGCTGATGTTGAGAGAGAGTTTCTGCAAAACTTCATCGGGTGCAACAACCCGTGTTCCGGTGTTGAAGTAGTGCCCGACGAAGTTCTGATCGGCGATTGCATAGGTTTTAGAGGCTTGTTTGAAGTCGGAAATTTTGTGGGGAACGCCCCACTCTCCGCTCGGTTTTCTTGCAATTCCGCGCAGCATGCCGTAACTGAGCGGAATGACGGTGGCACGTCCGGAATCGCTCGGACATTTGTAGATTTTCCACGTCTTTTCCGCTTCCAGATCCGATGTGTTGAATTTATATCCCAGGTACTGCGCAAACAAATGGTGCCAGTCCTCTTTGGGATTGTTGCTTATCATGGCATAATCGTCATTGTCCATCGTGTACTGAAGAAGTGCGGAAACAATGTTTTTCTGATTTGCCAGGCAGTTGCTTGACCGCGCCTTCTCTCTTGCCGCATTCAGTGCAGGCAAAAGCATACCGGCTAGGATGGCGATGATGGCAATTACCACAAGGAGCTCTATGAGGGTGAATCTGTATTTCCCGCGTTTCAGACGGCGGTTGGATGTCTGTGAATTAAGTGTTTTCATTGTGACCGTTTCCTTTTTCCTGGTTAGATTGATTTCCCGTCCGTTTTTCATTTCTTTCTCTTCCTTTCCTTCTTCGTTGCGTTTCCCGATGCTTTCGAATGTTTCTATATACATTATATTCTACTTTCCCGAAAAAGTCAACCCCCTGCAATATGTAAGATTCGATGAAAGATATGGACAAATCTAGGATTTTAAGAAAAAGAGGGTTCTTTTGATAATTGTTCTTAAAAATAAAACGACAAAAAAAGCCTCCGGAAGGGAGGTTTGCTCCAAAGTTCGTTTTCCGGCTGTCTCGAAGTGCGGACAGCCGGAAGATTGTATGAAAGGGAACCCGAGAAGGGGCGTCCCGGTGTGATTACTTTGTCAGAAGAAGATCCATAAACAGCCCCGGTTTTTTGATTTCCCCGATTCCCGGAGTAAACTGCAGCCAGCCGATACGCTCTTTGCCGTTGTTCATATTCACAATGAGGTTGAAGCGCATGGAGGAACCTTCTTTGAGTTTGAACGGGCTCACCGAGCGCGGAACAAACTGGATTTCATATATGGTCTTTCCCGGCAGGGGCTTGATCGCCGCAAAGACTTCCCCGTTCAGCTCACCGACAGTTTTTGTCAGACTGTCGTAGATGGAGAGCGAGGCGAAGTGGCGGTAGACAACCGGTTTGCCTTTGAAGAGACCGATGGAATACTCAAAGTCGTCGCCGTCATACTTGAGAGTGTCCTTCGTTGCATTCTTCAGCGGATCAAACGCAATCTGAAGGGAGTCGCCTTCCCAGACTCTTGCCGAGGAGATTTCATTCGGATGGAATTCCGCTTTGCTGACGGTTACGGCGATGTAGAATCCGTTTTCGTTCCATGCTGTTTTGATGTCCGCGGTGACCGCTTCATCCTGTGCGGTCCAGTCTGCGGTCTTCTGTGTGGTTTCATCAAAGAATTTGATGCGGTTTTCCGGACTGGAGAGACGGATTGCGGGGATGTCTTTCCACTCGTCGAGGGAGCCGTCGACTGTGATGTTTTTGACTTTGGGAACAAAGAGGGATTTCAGCGCAAGATTCTGCGTGAAGTCCTGCCCGTTGAGCTTGAGCGCGAGTTTTCCGGCCGTCGGCTTTGTCGAGAAGGTGACGGGGACCCGGAAGGGGATGCGCACGCTCTTTTCCGCCGGAATTCCGGGAACTTCCGCTTTCAGAGTTCTGCCGTTGAAGGTGAGTGCGATTTCGCCTTTCAGCGGTTTGATTCCGGTGTTGGTGATGACAGCTTCAACGCTGTCGGGACCTGTTACGAAAACATCGTAACTGCAGGCGGCTTTCCCGTTGTCGGGGACAAGGGCGGTGCAGAGCTTTTTCACTTCATCAGTGCGGAGTGCTGTTTTGAAGTAAAGCGGAACATCGTTGATTTCGAGTTTGCCCTTGACCGGATTGCCCATGGCGTCGTAGAAGGTTCCGCGGAATTCGGGGCCGGGGGTGATGCTGACGGGAGCTCCGTTCCATTTCCAGAAAGCGACGGTGCGCTCTTTCCCGTTGTCGAAGACGTAGCATTTGTATTCAAAGCCGAGGGAAACCGCTCCTGCCGGCCTGGCGTCGTCGCCGATCATGTCGGCAATGGCGCGCATTCCGTAGAGAACCGGCTGGGGAACGTATTCGTAAGGTCTTCCGGTTGCGCCGGTTGCGGTGACCTGCCACGAAGCCGAACCGCCCCATGCCCAGAGGTTGAAGTGGGTATAGACTTCGGCGCCGCCGGCATAAGCGGTGAGCATCATGCGGAGGTTTTTCGCGGTATTGGTGCGGATGTAGGGAGTGACCTTGTTGTCGTTCATCATCTCTTCCGAGCGGATTCCGCTTTCGGTCGCCCAGTGTGGTTTGGAACCGTACTGCGCAAGGACTTTTTCAAGGTTCTGAAGGTCCGTGTAGTAGTCCGGCAGTTCCGCCGCGGAGCGGTACGGGTGTTCGGTGATGATGTCGAGATATTTGTCGCCGCCGGCTTTCAGGACATTGGAAATGAATCCGACATCGGTCTGGCAGGGCGTCGGGCCGGCGAATTTTGCGTTCGGGGCAAATTCCATGATATATTGCCGGGCTGTTTTGAGAACGCGGATGTATTCAGCCGGGGACATTTCCCGGTAGATGGCCGGATCGGGGTTCTTCCGGTATCCGTTCCAGATGTTCGGCTCGTTCAGGATTTCGTAAACATCAATATAATCCTTATAGGGCATGATGTATTTGCGGATGGCGTCGCGCCAGGAGGAGAGATCGTGACGGGAGAAAGAGCCGTTGCGTCCGTCTTTGTCGTCGATGCTGACATTGAGAAAGGTCTGTACGCCGGCATTGTGGAGGTCTTTGAGAGTCGGAGCGTCGGTGAAATTTGCTCCGCTCATCTGGCTCCAGAGTCTGGCGGTTCCAATGCGCATATCAAGGAAAAAGGGAAGTATGAATTCTGCGGAAGAAGCAGAATGGGTATCAATCGCAAGGCGTTTGACGAGAGAGGTTTCATGTCCGATTCCGCCGAAGAGGAATCCGTGGTCGATCGTTTTTTCGTTGGCGGTCACCTGGAAGAGGAGAGTCTGCGGACCGAGGTGTTTGACGGTGTGGTTATAGGCAATATCGGTGTTTCCGTCTTTTGCAAGTGATACGGAGGGGAGGGTTCCTGTTTCCAGTTCCTTGCCGTAGAAATCAAGAAGTCTGTAAGCAACATCCGCCTTGAGAGGAGCGCCGGTCGTGTTGCGGATATTCAGTTTTGCGGTGATTTTTTCTCCGGTTTTTTTGTAGCGGCTGTCGATTTTGCCGGAGATTGCAACGGGAGAGGGGTTTTCAAATTTGACTTCGCCGCTGCCCTGCCAGATGCAGAGGTCGTCGAGCCAGGCGGTTTTGTTGACCCAGAAGGTGGGGTAGAACTGATTGTCGCCTTTGTTGGCGTAGTTGCCGGAGATGTTACCGACCGGCTGACCGAATCTGGGAATTTCGAAGCGGTATTCTTTCCATTCCGGTCCGATGTCGAAGAATTTGCGGTAGCCGTCAGAATTGCTGACGGCGGCGAAAAAAAGCAGTCTGGAGTGACCGGATTTCGATTTTGCCTTGAAGGTTACGACGGTGCGCTCCCCCATCTGGAATTTGACGGGGTTGAAGCGAAACCAGTTCTGAAACTGGGGACCTCCGTCCCCAAGTCGAAAAGAGTATTTGCCGGACGCCGCCTCTTTGTCGTCGATCTGCACAATCATTGCCTGAGTCCAGATCTTTCCGAGCCAGTCGCGGTAATGTCCTCCGATGAGATTGGAAAAATCAGAGCCGGAAACTGCATACCATCCGCGTTCGGCGCCGCCGTTGAGAATCTGGTTGCCTTTGACGACAGCCTTCTGCTCCGGAGCGGGGAAGGTGATGGAGGCGTTCCGGATCCAGATGATTCCGGGCTTGGTGAAGGCCATCCGCCACGTCGGTTCTCCGGCAATGTCGGCGCGGACCGTGAAATTTTTTTCCACTTTCTGCCACTGCGGGAGGAACGCGACGTTTCCGCCTGTTTGATAATGGGTTCCGTTCTTTATTGAATAAGAGGGAGTCAGTTCCGCCAGAGTGGAAGGTTCCGCTTTCACCTCAATGCTGACCTTCATATTCTTCCCGGCATAGGCGGCGTTGGCGTCTTTCGCTTTCTTCTGCGGGAAGATTTCGAGAACAAACATGCCGTACTCACCGTTTTTGTCGGCGGGACATTTGGTTGTGTCGATCTTCAGGCTTCCATCCTGCAGTTCCACGACGGCCGCGGGCATGGGCTTGTGGTTTTTGTCTTTGGGATTCCAGTTCCAGAGCTTTGCACACCAGCGTCCGTTCCGGGTGACAAGATGATTTTTGATCTGCAGATCTTTTGCAGAGGAGAAATCCATCTGCAGGTCTGCAAACGCTGTCAGGGCTGCCGCGCCGAGCAAGGCGCAAAAGGCGAGTTTTTTCATTGTGTATTTTTTCCTTTCGGGTTAGTTGACGGATGGCTGCTGCAGCACGGCGTCATAGTGCTGTGACATAAAGCTCAACGCCGGAGCGGAGGTTTTCGCGGGGATGCAGAATGCATCGTAGAAATCTTTTGCATACTGGTAGATGGAGCGCTGGTTTGCCGCATGGCCGTCGGTGTAGACGACATTGATTCCCGCGCCGTGGCGGAGATGCGGCATGGCGGCATTTCCCTGACGGTATTCGGACATATCAATGTTGGTTTTTGCGGTGGAGCCCTGATAGTTCCCCTCCGCAACGCTTCCTGTTCCGGGATTGTAGATGGAGGCATCGAAGAACATTGCCCCTTTGGAAGCCTGTTTCAGAGCGTTGGTGAAAATAAAGAAAGCAAGATAGGAATAGCTGTCCGCCCGGTAGACAATCGGACTGCCTTGTCTGCTGCTTGATAAAATTCCCGAATTGAGGGTTCCTTCAAGACGGGCGCGAGTCCAGTAGTTGCCGTCTGAATTTGAGGAATAGCTGCCGTAGCAGGTTTCGCTGGAATTTGTTGTTTTTTCTGAATTGCAGGTGACTTCACTGAATTTTTTGACGTAACCGAGATTTTTCAACGCCACTATTCCCAATTTTCCGAGGAAGAAGTATCCGTCGGAGTCTGATGAATAGTTTTGCTGAGACAACCCGAGCTGCTTTTCGCGAGCCAGGCAGTCAATCATTCTTCCCTTTTCTCTCGCCGCATTCAGGGCCGGTAAAAGCATGCCGGCTAGGATGGCGATGATGGCAATTACCACAAGGAGCTCTATGAGGGTAAATCTGCATTTCCCCCGTTTCAGGCGTGGATCAGGTGTTTGTAGATTGGTGTTTGT
>DHMO01000007.1:33145-41852 GCA_002405835.1 Lentisphaeria bacterium UBA4640
TTGGTGTTTGTAGATTGGTGTTTTCATTGCGGTCGGTTCCTTTTACTGTTGGATTAATTTTCCGTCCGTGATTCCCGATAGGTTTCCGAACGACGGCGAATGTTTTTTGTTTTCCATTTTTCTCTTCCTTTCCTTCTTTTGTTGCGTTTTCCGATGTTTCCAAATGTTTCTGTATACATTATATTCTACTTTCCTGAAAAAGTCAACCCCCTGCAATATGTAACATTCGATGAAAGATATGGACAAAACTAGGATTTTAAGAAAAATAGAGCGTATTTGAGAATTGTTCCTGAAAATATGAAGACAAAAACGAAGAGGGAAAAGAAGTTTTGCCGTTCAAACTTTCACAGCAAAAGCCATTGATTATAATGACGCCCGCGCGTTAGCATTCTTTTTGAAAAATGCAAGCGGTTTTGCCGGAAATCTTTTCAATAAAAGTTTCGTTTCGGACTTGCTATTTCAGAAAAATGGAGCAAATTAAAAGGTGCTGTTCGACGTCCGAAAAAGCAGATGTTGAAAGCAATGTTCATAAGTGTTGATAACTTGTGCATAAGTGTTGATTTTGTCAACATGAAGTGTTCACAGAAGACGTTATGAACAGGTGATGCAAGGTCATCGTTCCGGCATGTTTCCGCGGAAGAGAAAACGCGCGAAAACGGCGATTTTTAGAGGCTCAAAAAGCACGATTTGAGTTCAAAAACCGAAAAACGGCAGTTCTGCTGCAAGGCGGTTTTCTGTCGCTGAACCGGAGCGGTATGATAGATTTTAGCGGGCCCGGAAGCCCTGAAAAAACAGGTTTTTCGGGGGATGTCAATAACTTATTGACAGCAACGAAGGAAAGGTGCACAAATGGCAACGGAGTGTTCGCGCTGGAGCGCGACGGAGCTGTGGAATCAGGCGATGTCCATACTCCGTAAAAAAGTGGATGAGAAAACCTATAAACAGTACTTTGAGCGGATTGCTTCGCTGTCGGTTTCGGAGACGGAGCTGAAGCTGGGCGTCAATACGCAATTCTTCGCGGAAATTATTGACGAGAAGTTCGGCGCTCTGATTTCCGCCGCAGTCAAGGAAGCCGCCGGATGCGACCTCTCCTACTCCATGGGCTGGGATCTCACCTACGTTCCGATGGTCGAGGAACCGGAAGCGGAGGAGCCGGACGCCGCTGCGCCCGTCGCCAAACCCGCGGTTCTCACCGCTCCCAACTGCAATGCGCGCTACACCTTTGAAAACTTCGTGGTCGGCGAGGAGAACCGTTATGCCTTCTCCGCCGCTCAGACCGCCGCCACCGCCCCCGGCACCTACAACCCGCTCTACATTTACGGGGGCACCGGAATGGGCAAAACCCACCTGATGCAGGCCGTCGCGAACCATGTGCAGTCCGCGAACCCCAATGCCGTTGTCCGCTACACCACCTGCGAAGGTTTCCTCAACGAATATGTCGACGCCATCAAGAACCACACCTCCGACAAGTTCCGCGACCGCTTCCGCAACGTCGATCTGCTGCTGGTGGACGACGTTCACAACCTCAGCGGCAAGGAAGGTCTGCAGGAGGAGTTCTTCAACACCTTCAACGCCATCTACAACACCGGAAAGCAGATCATGATGACGTCGGACAAGCAGCCGTCGGAGATCAAGGGACTTGAAGCCCGCCTGGTCTCCCGCTTCCAGTCCGGTCTCACCGTGCAGATCACAACGCCCTCCTACGAGACGCGTCTTGCGTTCCTTCAGCTCAAGCAGAAGGGTTCGATGGTGCAGCTTCCGGAGGAGTTCCTCGCGTACATGGCGCGCCGTATTTCCTCCTCGATCCGTGCGCTTGACGGCGCCCGGATGCGTCTGATCGCCTACGCCTCGCTGGTTGACACCACGGTTCAGCCGCTGACCATGGCGCAGGTTGAAACGCTCCTCAACGATCTTCTGAACGAAGAGGCGGAGCGGACGAAAGTTTCGATTGAAAAGATTCTGGAAGTTGTTGCCGCGCAGCGGAATCTGAAGGTGATCGACCTGACCGGCTCGAAGCGCACGAAGGAGATTGCGGAGTCCAGAATGCTCGCGATGTATCTCGGACGCAGTCTCACAGACCTTTCGCTGAAAGATATCGGGCAGGCGTTCGGCGGACGCAATCACACGACCGTCATTCACGCCATCAAGGAGATCGAAAGCGACTGCGAGAAGAATGAAGAGCTGAAGCGTTCGATTCAGACTATCAAGCGCAAACTTCACGCGGACGCCTGACGATGAAGATTGCCGACATCCATACGCACACCGCGCTCTGCAAGCATGCGGAGGGCAGACCGGAGGAGTACCTTGCCGCCGCGCTCGCGCTCGGAGAGAGCTACTACGGCGTAGCGGACCACTGTCCGTTTCCCGCCGGATTTGAACCGGAGTGGCGCATGGACGAGTCGGAACTGCCGCAATACAGACAGATCATCCGCGACCTCCGCGCGCAAGCCGCCGGAACCGGTCTGACCGTTCTTTACGGAATGGAGATGGACTGGGTGCCGGGACGCCGCGCCGAAGTGGAAGCGAAGCTCGCCGCCGAGCCGCTGGATTATATCATCGGTTCGATTCACTGCGTCGACGGTTTCTGTTTCGACGACCCGGACAAGCGTTCTCTGTGGGATGAGCCGGGAATGGCGGAGAAGATCTGGCGCGGGTATGTGCGGGATCTGAAGACGTATGTTTCGGAATGGAATTTTCAGATTCTGGGGCATGCGGATCTTCCGAAAAAGTTCGGGCACAAGCCTGTTTACACGCCGGAGTTCGAGCGTGCCTTCCGCGAAATTTTCGGCATCATGAAAGAGCGCGGCATTGCGCTGGAAATCAATGTTGCCGGACTCCACAACGCCGTGGCGGAAATCTATCCGTCGCAGCGTCTTCTCGCCCTGGCGAAGGAGTCGGGGCTGACTCTGACTTACGGTTCCGACGCGCATTCCCCCGCGATGGTCGGGCGCGATTTCGCCGCCGCGGCGGCATGGGCGAAACAGGCGGGATTCAACGCTTTCTCCGTGTTTGTTCAGAAGCGTCAGATTCTTCTTCCGTTCGACTGAGCGGATTCCTCCGCCTTCTGACGCCGTTCGATGCTGCAGTCCACCTGCCGGAAAAAGGTGTCGCAGAAATCGACATTGCCATGCCAGTAATCCAGAAGACTGTCGCAGAGTTTTTTCTGCCATCCGGCAAAGTATCCGGCATTTGCAAGCCGGTTTTTGGTTTGTCCTTCAAACTGCGGGTCTTCAATGCGTGCGGAGACGATTCCGGAAACGGAACAGAGGACATCCGCCGGGCGCATGACGGTGTTTCCCTTCATAATCTGTTTTGACGCGAGCCAGAGTGCCGACTTTGCCGCATCGACATGCACGCCGCCGTTCACGGTGCGGTGTCCGTTTACAAAAGAGATCCATGAGTTTTCCGGCTGGTCGCACTGGACAAACAGGCATTCCACCTTCCCGCATTCCAGCGGAATCGGCGGGACGGCGATTTTGTCAAAAGGAACCAGCGAGAGCATTGTATCCTGCAGACCGTGTCTGGCATGAAACTCTTCTTCGTTGAAAACGACGCTCAGCGCGGGGATGGCGCAGCAGTAGAGCTTGATCAGATTCCTGAGAATATATGGATTAACCGTGGATTTGCCGGAAAATATTTTTGCATCGGGAGTAAACGAAATGTCGCATCCATCGGCCTCGCCGCATTGCCCGGTTTTGTCGGAGAGCGCTTCGCCTCTGGAGAGCTGCATTTCACGGAAAGTCCCGTTGCGGATTGTCCGGACTGTCATGCGTTCCGAGAGCGCGGCGACGACTTTCAGACCGAGTCCGTGGAGTCCGGCGGAGCAGCTGTAGGTTCCCTGTTGAAATTTTCCGCTGGAGAATGGCAGAAGCAGAACTTTGTGAAGCGCGTCGAGTGGAATTCCGCGTCCGTAATCGCGGATGCTCACGGTATTGTTTTTCAGCTGCACGCGGATTTGAGAGCCGTAGCCGGAAGTAAGTTCATCGAGAGCGTTCTCGAAGATTTCCTGAAAGAGGGAGTAGATTCCGTCCTCCATTCTTTCGCCGGAGCCGATGTTGGCGATATACATTGCCGGACGCAGGCGGATGTGCTCCATAATTCCGAGGGCGCGGATATTCTGTTCATTATTCATTGCAAACCTCTTCTGAAATGCCGTCGATTTGAATGGAGTTTCCCCAGTCTGCCGGGGCTTGTCCTCCGGGAGTGAGACACCAGAGAACGGGGTATTCGGGCGGTTTTTTCGGAGCCGGACCGCAGCCGTCGGTGAAGTAGAGCATGCACTGCGGCGGTGTTTTGAGTTTTTGGTCGACATAATCGAACGGCGGGCGCAGGTCGGTTCCGCCGCCTCCGGGAAAATTGAATTCTTTGCCGGTGTCGAACGGCGTTTCATCGGGCGAATATTCGGCTGCGGAAGTGATTGCGGCGTCACAGCAGAGCAGAGTGATGTGATAGCTGCCGAACGAAAGAACAATGCCGCAGAGTTCATCGAGGAACCGGGGAAGGGCGTCCTGCGTGCTTCCGCTGGTATCGACGGCGACAACGAGGTCGATATCCGGATTTCTGATGCTTCCGGGCAGGTACAGTTTTTTATAGACATGGCGCCGGTTTGGCGGAAGCCAGGAGCGGGTGCGCTGGATGCTTTGAGTAATGAAATCGCTCAGGAGGCGTTTCCAGTTCATCTGCGGCTTTCCGGGGGTGATGAATTTGTCGAAATCTTTCGGCATGGTTCCGCGTTCCCTGCACTTTGCGGCGCATTCGCTCAGAATTTTTTCCCATGAATTCTGAAGAGCGCCTGCGACTTCCGCAGTATCCACACTCTGCCGTTGAGCGGCTTTGCTCTTCTGTTCCGCTTGAAGCATTCCGTTTTCTTCATCGTCTCCGGATTCTGCGGACGGCCGGCTTGTTTCCGGGGAGTTGCTGCGGTCGGGCAGCCGGGAAATTTCTTCCTCCAGAGCTTTTTCCTCCTCTGCGGGGTCTTTCTGTTCCGCTTTTCCGGTATTCTTCTGTTCCGGAGAAGTTTTCCCGTCTTTGTTTTTCTGTTTTTCCTTTTTTTTTTCGGGTTCGGGGAAATCGGTTTCTGTTCCGGTGAAGCGCTGTTCTTCCCGGAGATGAACATCCCAGAAGAAGTCGCGGTGATTGATCCGGCAATCAAAATAGTATTGCGGAATCAGCGACGGCGGGTACTGAGCTACTGTAATTTTATTTTCTTTCATCGTCTTTCCTCCTGTTTCTGGAACAGCAGATGGCGTGCCAGAAAGTCCGCAGGTTCAAAAAAATCTTTTCCTCCGTCCACGGGCATGAAGCAGGTGATAAAAAATGAATATTTACAGTCATTTTTTGAACATTGCTCTTCCCGATTCAGCCATTTGCCCGCTGAAGCGGCGGTTGGCATGGCAGTTGCTGTATTGGCTAGGAGAGGGAAGTTATTTTTAAACAACTGATGAAAGGTTATTACGATGGGCAGAAGTGTTTATTCGTTTCCGGTTTTCAAGGAAATCAAAGAATTGAAACGGCATCCGGAACTTGCAAACGATTTCGACTGGGAGGGCTTGAGCGGGCATGACTGGTCTATCCTGCTTTGGCATTTACCGCAATATGCGGACAGGTGCGTCTGGAAAAAGCTGTCGAGGAGTGACTGGTGTTTCCTGCTGGAATCCAGTCCGGAGTTTGCGGAATATTGTGACTGGGGGAAAATCGAACTGGCGGACTCGGTGAGTCTGCTTCAGAAACATCCTCAGCTTGCGGAATATTGTGATTTCGATAAATTCAGGTCCGTTGATTGGCTGCAGCTGCTTTGGTATCAGCCTCAATTTGAGGTCCATTGCGATTGGGAAATACTGAAAACAGCCCGGCGGGGGCTCCGTTGGAGAAACTGTTGGGCGTTTCTGCTTGTCAATCAACCTCAGTTTGCGGATAAGTGTCCGTGGGAAAAACTGGATTCCCTTTTTTGGGTGCTTCTTCTTCAGAAGCGTCCAGAGTTCGCGGATAAGTGTCATGTATGGGAGACGTTTAGCGGTGTGGGCTGGTGGATTCTTCTTTCCTCCCAGCCGCAGTTTGCGGACCGGTGTAACTGGAAGGTGCTGACTGGTCATGACTGGTCGTCTCTGCTTCGTCGTCAGCCGCAGTTTGCGGACAAATGCGACTGGAAAACTCTGTCTGCTTCCGAGTGGAGGGAGGTGCTTGCTGATCAGCCGCAGTTCGGTGATAAATGTTGTATTTGGAATTCCTTTTCGGGATGTGACTGGGTGTACCTGCTTCGCCGTCAGCCGCAGTTTGCGGACAAATGCGACTGGTCGAAATTGACAAAAACAGGCTGGAGAATTCTTCTCCGCAAGCAGCCGCAGTTCGCGGACCGGGCTCCGGAAGAAGTCAGATCCGTTTTGAAAAAGAAATGATCCAGGGAAATTTTCTGTCCCTTAAAAATGCGGAGGACGCTTGATTTTTCTGTGTGGATAAAGTATTAGTATGGGAAGATTGAAAAACATTCGCATCAAAAGGAGTTTGAACATGTTTCCATATCAGAATCCGGCTCTTCCCGCCGCGGAACGCGCGGAAGACCTGCTCGCCCGCATGACAGTTGAAGAAAAAATCGGTCAGACCGTCATGGAGATTGTCTGCGCGTTTCCGGATGAGAAAAGCGCGGTTGAAAAGGTGCGCTCCGGCTGTTTCGGCTCCTTCATTTTGAGCACAACCGCGTTTCCCGGAAATCTCACGGCGTCGGGGATCAACATCGCATTTCTGAACCGCTGCCAGAAGGCGGCCGTCGAGGAAAGCCGGCTCGGAATTCCGCTGATTTTCGGACGCGACGTCATCCACGGTCACTACACCGTCGCGCCGATTCCGCTGGCGCAGGCGGCCTCATTCAACCCCGCGTGTGCGGAGGAATCCGCGCAGATCGCCGCGACCGAATGCCGCGCCGAAAGTGTCCACTGGACCTTTGCGCCGATGATGGATATCTGCCGGGATCCCCGCTGGGGACGCGTCATCGAGTGCTTCGGCGAAGATCCGTATCTTGCGTCGAAGATGGCGGAAGGCGCGGTCCGCGGGTATCAGGGGGCGGACTCTGAGCATATCCGTGTCGCCGCGTGTGCGAAACACTTCGCCGGCTACGGTTTTGCCGAAGGCGGACGCGATTACGACTGCGCGGAAATCTCCCGCTACACCATGCTCAACACCGTGCTCGCTCCGTTCCGCGCGGCGGTGAAAAAGGCGCATGTCGCAAGCATTATGACGTCATTTCAGGTCACCGGAGGCACGCCGTCCTCCTCGGATGAATTTCTTCTGCGCGACACGCTCCGCGGCAGCTGGGGATTCGACGGCACAGTTGTCAGCGACTTCGGTTCGGTTGATGAAGTCGAGCTGCACGGCGCGGCGCAGGATGAACGGGACGGCGCAAAAAAGTCGTTCCATGCGGGCGTTGATGTTGAAATGTGCAACAACCTTTATCCGAAGTATCTTCCGGGACTCATCGCTTCCGGAGAGATTCCGATGGAAGATCTCGACCGTGCGGTGCGCGCGATTCTGATCATGAAGTTCCGCGCCGGGCTGTTCGAGAATCCCTATACGGATGAAAATGCGGGGAAGGCTGTCGCTTTTACGCAGGAACACCGCGACGCCGTCCGCCGGATCGCCGCCGAGTGCATGGTGCTTGCAAAGAATGAGAATCATACTCTCCCGCTGACGGACGTCAAGGGGAAGAAGATTCTTCTGATCGGTCCGATGGTTCATGAACGCGCCTCGCTCCGCGGTGCGTGGTGCGGAAACGGTTCAGTGAAGGATACGGCGACTTTTGCAGAGGCGTTTCAGGAGGTTCTCGAAGATTCCGCCGCGGTGGATGCACCGGTCTCCGCGCTTGCAGATGAACAGATCCGCCGGATCCGGTTCAACGATATTGTGATCTGCTGTCTTGGTGAAAGTTCCGCGTGCTGCGGCGAAACGCATGCTTCGGCGCGTTTTGCTCTTCCGCCCGGACAGGAGGAATTCCTGGAGGAGGTTCTGGCGCAGGGCAGAGATGTGATTGTGCTGATCGCTTCGGGCCGTCCTCTTCCGGTTCCTGCGGCGGAGCGGGGCGCGAAGGCGGTTCTGTACACCTGGCACTGCGGAACGGAGACTGCGCGCGCCGCGGCGGATATTGTTTTCGGCCGCGCCGAGCCCGGCGGACGTTTCCCGATGACGGTTCCGCGAAGCGTCGGTCAGATTCCGCTTTATTACGGACGGAAGCGCGTTGCGAAACTGACCAAAGAGTTTCTGATCCGTCAGAACTACCATTTTTACGATGATTCTCCGCTGGAGGGATTCCATTCGTTCGGCTCCGGTCTTTCGTGGACGGATTTTGTCTGCGGAGAGCTGAAACTTGACCGCAGTACGGTATCTGCGGGCGGAAGCGTGGTCGCGATGCTTCCGGTGACGAATACGGGAGACCGCGCCGGACACGCGGTTGTGCAGTGCTATCTGCATGACGTCCGGGCGTCGTATGCGCGTCCGGGGAAGGAGCTGTGCGGTTTTGAGAAAGTTCTGCTTGCGCCCGGGGAGACGCGCGAAGTCTCGTTTGAAATCACCCCGGAAGCGATGGGCTTTTACGATGAAGGCGGCGTATTTCAGCTGGAGCCCGGCATGTTCGAGGTCGGAGCCGGTCTGTCGAGCGACGCCGCGCTGACGGCGGAATTTGAAGTGGTGTGACGGGAGAGGGGAACCCTGTTCCGGAGAT
>DHMO01000007.1:41962-73502 GCA_002405835.1 Lentisphaeria bacterium UBA4640
CGAGCGGCGCAGCCGCGACACTTTTACTTGGTTCTTCCGGTGTAAGCCTTTACATCGGAATTGTCGATGACATACTGGAAGAATTGCTTCTGAGCTTTTTCACGAGCGGCATCCCAGGGGCGCGGCTGACCGCAGAGCTGAACCGCCCAGAGAGTCAGCTGTTTTTTGTGCCAGTTGACCATGCAGAACGTTCCCCATGCGCCGCCGTGACCGAACCAGGCGTTTTCATTGTCTTCTTCCGGAGCGGTGAGTCCGAGGGAATAGCCGCCCATGCCTTTCGGACGGGAGGACTTGGCGAGCAGATTCTTGACGGTTTCTTCCTTCAGGATGCGCACGCCGTTTTCACCCACGCCGAGATTCATGAGCATTTTGTAGAATTTGAGCTGGTCGGTGGCGGTTGTCCAGAGTCCTGCGCCGGCGGAGGCGAAAACATGATCGTCGTTGTAGGGACGCTGCTGCATGTTGTTCTGCCGGCGGTACTTTGCCGGAGCGTCTTTCACGCAGTCATACATTTCGACTTGAGTTTTGAGCTGTTCATCGGTCGGACGGAAGGTGCTGGAAGTCATGCCGAGCGGCAGGAGAACGCGTTCTTTCAGGAAATCTTCCCAGCGCTGTCCGGTGACGACTTCGACAATTGCTGCGCCGATGTCGATTCCGGTGTTGGAGTACTGGACGCGGGTTCCGGGCTCGAACAGCAGCGGAGATGCGGCTGCGATGGCTGCGGTCTGGCGAAGGGGAGCACCGCCGCTCCATCCGCCGCCCTTGATGTTGCCCTGTTTTGCGGAAATTTCAAACGGGAACCCGCCGGTGTGGTTCATCACCATGCGGATCGTGAGTGTGTTTTTCGCCTTGACGAGCGTTCTGACGCCGTCTTTTTCGGATGCTTTCACCCAGAGCGTTTTGAATTCGGGCAGGTACTTGGAGACAGGATCGTCCAGGGAAATGCGTCCTTCTTCGATGAGCATTGCGATGGTCACGCCGCAGAAGCCTTTGGTCTGGGAGCACTGCATGTAAACATCGTTCATGGTGATGGGACGTTTTGCCGCAACGTCAGCATATCCGACGCAGGTATTTTCCTGAATGCCGTCTTTGTAGAAGATGCAGATCGCGCCGGGGAGCTGTCCGGACTGTACAAAGGGAGTCAATGCATCTTTTGCAAACGTTGTGTTGGAGTTTTTGACTTCCGCATGGAGTGAGAGGCTCGCCAGGAGCGTCATTGCAGCGATGAGCATCATTCGGCTAAGAAATTTCATTGAGTTTTCCTTCTTTTTGTTTTTGATCTGATTCGATAAGATACTCCTCTTTTTCGTCATTTCAAATACTGTATGACAATATCGGATGTTTTTTTGCCGGTTCGCTTTGTTGTTGAGGAATGTTAGTGCCGAACCGATTTCCTTACTCTTGACAAATTTAAAACCCCTGTTATATTAAAAAAACTGAAAGGGGAAATAATCATGCAGCAGAATCTACTTACAAAATGCCCCGTTTGTGGCGGTACTGTTTCCAAAGGAGCTTTTCAATGCCCCCATTGCGGAGAATCCCTTTGGGGGCTAACCCGTACAATCATTTGGTGTGATCTCAATACCTGGCTCTTCCCTATTCTCAAATTCTGCGGAATTATAGCTGGGGGATTCATCGGTTTTATGTTGTTCTTAGCTCTCATTCTTAATATTGCCCGAGTTATTTCGGATTGACGGGAGGTTCCTTCGGTAAAACAGGAGCCAATCATGCCCATAGAAGCACATCTTACTCTCAATCCGGATGATTACATCGCCGCCCTTGAACAGGCAAGTAAAAGCTCCGAAAATTAAAAAACAGAGCAAGCTGAAGTGCTTTTAACTTTACAACGAACACTCCAGTATTTTTCCGGTTGATGACTTGAAAAATATGACGTTCCGCGTTATATTACGGCAAAGAACAACGGAAAAGAGGATTGCCGGGAGCATGATAAAAAGTTTCAAGGATAAGGAAACCGAAGCCGTTTATAACGGGATACGCTCCCGAAAATTGCCCGGAGACATTCAGATTGCCGCCCGCCGGAAGTTGAGGATGTTAAGCGCTGCAGCTGCCCCGGAAGATTTGAGAACGCCTCCGGGAAACCGCTTTGAAGCTCTGGACGGGCGACCCGGCTTTTTCAGCATTCGGGTTAATATCCAATGGCGCATTACTTTTTCATGGAGTGACGGCGCGGAAAACGTAAAAATTGAAGATTATCACTGAAACGGAGGAACGAACATGGCAAACGAAGAAAAATACTTGCCGCCGGTTCACCCCGGCGAAATCCTGAACCTTGAATTCATGAAGCCGCTGAATTTGTCTCAGAACGCTCTTGGAAAGGCGCTAGGCGTTCCGCCGCGCCGGATAAATGAGATTGTCCACGGAAAGCGCGGAATCACAGCGGATACGGCAATCCGTTTAAGCCGCTTTTTCGGAACAACCGCGCAGTTCTGGCTTAATCTTCAGGCAGAATATGAACTCGACTGTATCATCTATGAAGAGCGTACCGGGAAAACCGGACGTTTCGACTTCATCAAGCAGTTTATCCCGAAAGTGGCGGCAGTTCTCTGATTTGTCTTAAGATGGGGTTGCGAAATGCCGCACCATCGCCACTTATTCGGGGTTTCAGGGGGTAAAAAGGCGTATCATTAGGAATCTTTTGCATTTTAAAGAAAACGGTGTAAATCGTAAAATTTGAGGCTGAATGAGTGTGGTGCGCGGGAGGGGACTTGAACCCCTACGGATTGCTCCACCGGAACCTAAATCCGGCGCGTCTGCCGTTTCGCCACCCGCGCAAAAAATCTTATGCAGAGATCTGATGCAAAGCCGAGGCTTTGTCCGCACAGATCGTAAACATCGACGTGAAACCGCTTAAATCAAAAATCTCGCGGACGTTCGGCTGCAGAGAATACAGAATCAGTTTTCCCTGCGCCTGCTGAACTTTCTTCGCGGCTAAAAGAAGAATCCGCAAACCCGCACTGCTGATGTATTTCAACTTCGAAAAGTCCACAAGAAGCACATGTCCCGACACCATCGTTTCCGTGAATACGGCATCCACTTTCGCCGCCGTATCCGAATCCAGTTTGCCGATCAGCTGAATGATGCTGTAGCCTTCTCCGGCAACGATATTTGTCTGCATGTCTGCTCCTTTCTCTTAGCGCCCGATCGTTATGACCAGGATGTTCTTTCCGTTTTCCCGGCGGTAATTCATCGAATCCGAAAGACGCGCCGTCAGGTAAATCCCGAGTCCGCCTACCGGACGGCTCATCAGATCCTGACTGATATCCGGGGCGGGACACGCCGTCGGGTCGAATTCATGCCCGTCGTCTGCCAATGTCATTATAACACAGTTTTCCAGGATTTCAATCCGGATTTCAAGAAAATGTTCCAAAGAATCGTCGTAGGAGTATTTGATGACATTCGTCGCCATCTCCTCGAACGCCAGTGAAACACTGCACGACGTCCGGCTGTCCAGGTGCGCCGCGATCAGAAATCTTTCCACATCGCGGGATACTTTATGGAATGAAACCCGGTTGTTCTTCATCCGTGCGCTGAATTCCATAAAGCGTCTCCTCCCGGTCAGGATTGCGGGGCTGCAAGGCGCATCGCTTCGCCGAGGTCGTTGGTGACCGGACAGGTTTGCGCGAAACCGGCCGCGGCAAGTTTTTCCGCTACAAACGGCTGCGGATTGTAGAGCACAAGTTTTGCTCCGCCCGCGCCGAGTTCCTGCGCCGCAACCTGCAGGGTGCGGAGACCGAGCGACGAGATGAAATCCATTTCCGTCAGGTCCAGAATCGCCGGAAGTTTGCGGGCGGTTACATTCCGCTTGAAATCTTCAAACACCTCCGCGACGCCTTCGCAGTCAAACTTGCCCGAAAGCGCAACATGTGTGCAGTGTTCGTCGTTGTTGATGATTTTCAGTTTCATAAATCGGAAGCTCCGGATATTTCCTTTTTTCTCTTAATGTAACGCCGTTTTTCAAAAAGTCAATTCTTTTTCATCATGCCCGGCGAGGCGATGATTTCCTGCGCGACTTCGTAATTGTGAATCGCAAGCCCGTGCTTTTCCGCAAACCGGAAACAGTCGTCCGTGTTGCCCCAGACGTCCTGCGGACGGTGCGCGTCGGCTCCGGCAACGGCTTTCACGCCGCATTCCGCCGCGAGTTCCCAGACCGGATCCCACGGATACATCATGCGTGTCGAGCCGTCCGGAAGAACCGTGCGCGGCTTGCGCATGCCGTAGGCGTTGATTTCAACAGGAACCCCGAGCGACGCCGACGCCTCCATGACTTCGCGGTACAGCGCGGCGATTTCAGGCGTCCAGTACGGTGTGCGGAAGGCGGTCAGGTCGGGATGGGCAAGATAACGGATCAGACCTGTCTCCATGAGGCGGATTGCGCACTTCATGTAGCGGCGGACTCCCTCAAGCGTGAGCGTGCCGTCCGCGTTGCGGTAATCCTGTTCATTGCTGATCCAGTGGACTCCGCCGATCAGGTAGTCGAACTGGTATTCCCCGAAGAAAAGATCTTCATAATACGCCACGCCGAGATCCTCGAAAAAGTCGATTTCGGAACCGAGGAGAATGGTCAGCTGCGGGAATTTCCGTTTTGCTTCGCGGACATCGCGGACGTAATCGGGAAGCTCGCAGAACCCCATGCGGCTGGAGCCGCTGCGTCCGTCGGGGAAGGGCGAGTGGTCGGAAAAACCGAGAATCCGGATTCCCTGCTTCACCGCTTCGGCGCAGTATTCGCCCACCGTTCCCGACGCGTGTTTGCAGCGGCTGGTGTGCGTGTGAAGATTTGTCTGCGGTATATCAGTATTCATAGTGAAACCTCATTTCCCGGTAATATACCGCCGGAATTTTAAAAATCAATCCCCTTCCGCGCGGGGATTCCGCGCTCGTAGGGATGACGAACCGCTTTGATCTCGGAAACAAGATCGCTCATATCCAGAAGTTCCCGCGGCGCATAGCGTCCGGTGATCATGACATTCAGATCCGGACGCCGCGAGCGGAGGGAGCCCAGCACTTCATCAAGGGGAAGCCACTTGTAGTGAAGCGCGATATTGAGTTCATCGAAGACCACGAGCTGCCAGCGCGGCGAGACGAGTTCCTTTTCCGCCCGGAGCCAGCCCTGGCGTGCGAGCGCGGCATGATCTCCCGGTTCCCATGACGCCCCCGCGCCGAGCTGGGCAAATTCGAGATTCGGCGCATGGAGCGAATCAAAAAAACGCTTTTCGCCCGTCTCCATCGTTCCTTTGACGAACTGGAGGAGCAGAACATTCCAGCCCCAGCCGAGCGCGCGGATCACGGTCCCGAATGCGCTGGTTGACTTCCCCTTGCCGTCGCCCGTGACATTCAGGAGCAGACCTTTTGCGGATTCGTCAAGCATGAAGCAGACCTTCCCTGTTGAATTTCGGACAGCCGAAGCCGAGTCCGGTGACGATCGGACGGAAGCAGGCGTTGCAGGTGATGCAGCGGGCGCGGAAGGCGTCTTCAAGCTCCCAGCGGCGGATGAGGTCGGGTTCGGAAATGAGCGGACGGCTCAGCGAGACAAAATCGCATGCGTTTTCGCGGAGCAGCCGTTCCGCCGTTTCGGGGTAGCGGATTCCGCCCACGAGAATCACCGGAACCGAAAGCTGCGCCTTGATGCGCTTCGCCGCCTCCTCGTAGTAACTTTTTTCTTCCGCAGAGCCCGGATTCACCGTGCGGACGGGCGAGAGTTTCGGTCCCGACGCGGGGAGTCCGCCGGAGAGCTCCACTCCGTTCAACCCGCGTTTTTCGAGTTCGCGGCAGACTTGTGCGCATTCATCGGCGGTGAATCCGCCCGGGACAAAGTCTTCGGAATTGATTTTGATCAGCACGGGGAACGCATCGCCGACGGCTTTGCGGACGGCGTCGTAGACGCGCAGCAGAAGCCGCATCCGGTTTTCGAGCGTTCCGCCGTATTCATCGGAGCGCTTGTTGTAGAACGGCGAGAGGAACTGGCTGAGCAGGTATCCGTGGGCGGCATGAATCTGAACCGCGTCGAATCCGCCTTTCCGCGCAAGTTCAGCGGTGCGGGCAAATGCATCGACGATGCCGTCGATTTCCGCTGGAGTTGCTTCACGGGTTTCGCCTTTTTTCGGAATGGTGAACGCGGAAGGTCCGATTGCCGTTGTCGTATCGGAGGCGTTGCAGCCGCCGTGCGCGAGCTGAAGAGCGATCTTTCCGCCGTTTTCGTGGACGACGTCCGTAGCGACGCGCCAGAGTTCGACAGCTTCCGGTTTCGCCGCCGCCTGTTTTACCGATGCTCTGCCTTCCGGCGAAACATAGGTGTGTCCGGAGATGATGAGCCCGACTCCGTCCTTTGCGAGTTTGCCGTAGAGATCCGCGAGCGCGGGCGTGTAGAGTCCTTCCGCATCGGCGAGTCCCTCGTGAGTCGCCGAACGGACAAAGCGGTTGCGGAGCAGAAGTCCGCCGAGAAAAGTCGATTCAAAAAGATGTTTTTCCATAAAAACCTCCCCCGTTTTCCGGATAACGTACTTCGTTTATTGAAAAAATCAACTTCCCGTGTATATTAAATCTGTAAAAAAGGAGTTTTTATGCAGAAGACAGTCATTCTCACTTTCGACGACGCCGTAACGAGTCAGTACACCTCCGTTGCCCCCCTGCTGAAGCGTCTGGGGTTCGGTGCAACCTTTTTCATCTGCCGTTTCAACGACGAGTGGCGCAAACAGCATTCGGAATATCTGCTCACTGCGGAGCAGATCCGCGAGCTGGACCGGATGGGTTTCGAGATCGGCAATCACACGTGGAATCATCCCGATCTGCGCACGTGCGACGCCGCAGCGATTGCGCGGGAACTGGATGAGCTGAATGTATTTCTAGCGGAAGCCGACGTTGCGAAACCGGTCAGCTTTGCATATCCGGGCGGTCCGTTCGCCGCGAACGCGGTTCCGCAGATTCGCGAGCGCGGCTTTCTCTGCGCCCGCTCGACGGAACACCGCACATTCAACAAAAAGCGCGACGACTGGATGAATCTTCCCTCGTTCCCGATTCAGGGCGACGACCGCCGGCTCTTTCTGGACGCTGTTGCAAAAGCGGATGGCGACGATGCTGTCTGCATTCTTTTTCATGGAGTTCCCGACCGTGTTCATCCGTGGGTCAACACGGAGTTTGCTCTTTTCGAGGAGTATATGAACTATCTGAAGGAGAATGACTTCCGTGTCGTCAGTCTCCGGGATTACCTTGCATAACGATTCTCCTGAGACTGAACATCTTCGGTTCCGGGCAGCTCTGGACAGCCGCTTTCTCCGTTTTCTTCCCGGAATCTTGCGTTCCGGGGGTTGCTTTTCCGGAGAAAAAGGTTATAGTGCAAATGAAGCAATAAAAACGAAAATATTCAGGGAGCTGCCCCATGAAGATTCAGGAAATCGCTAAATTGACCGGCGTGTCACCATCGACTGTGTCCCGCGTGTTCAGTCATCATCCGAATATCCGTGAGGATGTGCGGGAACGCGTTTTCGCCGTTGCAAAACAGTATTCATATCATCCGCGTCTCTCCACAAAGCAGCGGAATGTGGTGATCATCACTCCGTATGAATCGGTCTATCCGGTGCAGTGCTGTGTGGAAATGCTTCTGATGGCGCTTACGCATGAACTGCCCGGACACGGCTTCCGGCTCGAGATTCTGCCGCAGGACAACCTGGAGCGGCTGGACCGCATTCAGTTCTGCGCGGCGGTTGCGATTGGCGCGGAGCCGCGCGAGTTCAAAAACTGGGAAAAACGGTTCTCCGTCCCGCTCGTCATCGTCGACCGCAACGCCGAAAAGGACTATCCCGGAGTCTGGCTCGTCCGCTCCGATGAAGAGCAGGCGATGGCGCTTGCCGTGGCGCATCTGCATGAACGCGGCTGCAAAAAAATCGGCTGCATTGTCCACGGCGCCCCGGGAACCGGAAATGCGGATATCCGCTATCAGGCAATCCGGAAGTCGCTCACGGCACACGGATATCCGGCGGACGATGCGCTGATTCATTACTCTTCCGACGACCATTATGTGGAGCTTATCGGCAAGCTGCTGCGCCGCGGCGTCGACGCGCTGTTCTGTCCGGGCGGAAGCGGCGGGATCATTGCGGCGTATGCGCTTTCGCTGTTCGGCCGCCATGTTCCGGAGGAGGTTTCGCTGATTGCATCGGAGCAGACTTTCTTTTCCCGGTACGGCATTCCGCCGCAGACGACGATTTCGCCGGACTACAAGGCGCTTGCCGCGGCGGCTGCGGACCTCATCGAGGCGCGCATCGAAAACCGGAAATTCGCGCGGCGCACCGTTCTGCCCTACATCCTGAATGTGCGCGAAAGTGTGAAGTAATTTTTTCAAATTCCGCTTTCATTTTCGGAAATCGGCTTTATATTAAAACAACCAACTCAAATACTGGAGAACAGAACATGGCGAAAGTGCGTGTTGCAATTGTCGGCGCGTCCGGTTATGCGGGCGAAGAGCTGATCCGTCTTCTCACCGGGCATCCCAATGTGGAGCTCCGCATCATTACCTCCCGTCAGAATGCGGGGAAGGACATCTCCGAGATCTTTCCGCGTTTCTACGGACTCAATCTGAAATTCACCGCGCCGGACGTTGCGCAGATCGCCGCCGAATGTGACGCCGCGTTTCTCGCGCTTCCGCACGGGCTTGCCTCCGAATACGCCATTCCGCTGATGAAATCCGGCGTGCGCGTGTTCGACATCAGCGCGGACTTCCGTCTCCGTTCCACCGCCAAGTACAAAGAGTATTACGGCAAGGAGCATCCCGCGCCGGAGCTCCTGAAACAGGCGGTCTACGGTTCCCCCGAACGTTACCGCGAGCAGATTAAAAACGCCGCGTTCATCGCATGTCCGGGCTGCTACCCGACAAGCATCATCCTCGCGACCGCGCCGCTTCTCAAGGCGGGACTTGTCGAGACGAAGGATATTATCATTGCTTCCATGAGCGGTGTGACGGGCGCCGGACGCAAGGTCGATCTCCCGTACATCTATCCCGAATGCAACGAAAGCATCCGCGCCTACGGTCCGGTCGGACACCGCCATCTCCCCGAGATCGAGCAGGAGCTCGCCGTCGCCGCCGGAGTTCCGGAACTTGCCGTCAACTTCATCCCGCACCTGACCCCGATGAACCGCGGCATCAACTCCACGATCATTCTTCAGCCGACTGCGAAGTGCACGAAGGAAGCCGTCGAGCAGGTCTACCGCGAAACCTACGGAAACGAGCGTTTCGTGAAGGTCCTGCCCGCAGGCAAGCTGCCCGATACGAAGCATGTCACCATGACGAACCGCTGCGAGATCGGTTTTGCGCTTGATCCGCATACAAACAAACTGCTGGTCTTCAGCTGCATCGACAACCTGACCAAAGGAGCTTCCGGTCAGGCGGTTCAGTGCATGAACATCCGCTTCGGCATGGATGAGGGACTCGGTCTCTGCTGACGCTTTCCGTTTTCCATCGGACCGATACAAAAAAACAGCCGCCGGTTTTGAATTCCGGCGGCTGTTCCGTTTTTAAGCCTGATGCGGATCAGAATTCCGCGATTTTCAGCTTCATGTCTTTCTTCGCCTGATCAACGGCGGCTTTGACCTTTTCTTCAAGCTGCTTGGACATGAGGAAGTCGTGAATATTGCCTTTGACTTCTGCAAGCGGACGATAGCTGCTTTCCGTCTTGTCGGTAACCTTGATGATGTGATAACCGAACTGGGTCTTGACGATTTCGGACATTTCACCCTTCTTGAGAGCGAAAGCGGTTTTTTCGAATTCCGGAACCATCGTGCCCTTCTGAAATTTGCCGAGCGAGCCTTTGGCGGATTTTCCGGAGGGACAGGCGGATTCCTTTTCCGCGAGTTCGCCGAAATCGGCGCCCTGTTTGAGCTTGGCAAGAATCGCTTTTGCTTTCGCGAGCGCATCGGCTTCCGCTTTCGCGACGGCGGCGTTGTCTTTCTCCTTGCCTGCGGGGACTTCAGGACGGATCAGAATGTGGGAAGCTGTGACGGTTTCCTGAGTCTGGAATTCCTTCTGATTTTCGCGGTAGAACTTTTCGATATCCGCATCGGAGACTTTGCACTGCGGTTCGATTTTCTCTTTCAGGAACTTGGCGAAAGCCGCGGCTTTCTGTGCCATTGCATCGGAAGCGACTTCCTTTTTATAGGATGCAATGGTCTTGTTCTGCAGCTTCAGCTGTGCTTCAAATTTCTGGCGGTTTTCTGCCGGGATCTGAGCAAGCATTTTGTCAAATTCCTGTTCAACGAGTGCCGGCGAGGGCTTGTAGCCGTTTTTCTGTGCAACGGAGAAAAGCACTTCGCGGTCGACCATGGACTGAACCATGTTTTTGGCGATCTGCTTGAGCTGGGGAGCGGGAATCTGGGCGAGGGCGCCTTCCGGAATCTGTCCGGCAAGTTCCTTGAGGAATGCCGCTTTTGACAGCTTCATTCCGTTTCCTTCCGCGAGGATTTCAGGGAGAAATGCGAGAGCTTCCGCATTGGTGACCTGCTTTTTTGCCGGAGCGGGTTTTGCCGGTTGAGCCGCCTTCTGAGCCGCCGGGGCGGGTTTCAGGGCCGGAGCTTTCTGTGCGGGAGTCTGGGCGGACGCCGCAAAAGCGAGCGCGGGGATTGCCGCAGCAATCATAAGTTTACGGGCAATGTTCATTTTGTGCCTTTCTGTTTTCCGGTTTCCCGGAGAGTTTTTTATTTGAAACGATTGATTCTCTGTTTCAGACAAAGTGTTTACATTTTTTGTTCAATCCGGCGTTCCGCTTCCAAAACGTCGGCGCGGACCGGATCGACCGGGCGGAGCTGGAAGCCGTCGGATTCCAGATCGTAGACGGCGAGATGATCCTCCCGTATCTTCAGCTTCCGGACAAGCGCCTGACGTTTGTCCGTGTAGCCGAGAAACGCGAGGTTGTCCGGGAAAGCCGCGGCTTTCTGCCGGAAAAGTTCGAGATTCGCCGCGAGTTCCGCCGAGTTTTCGGGCTGTTCGATGCGGTATGCGAGCATTTCGAGTTCGGCAAGGAGACGCAGATCGTTTGCCGCCTTTGTGAGTTCGGGGACGGGACCGACGACGCGGATCGCTTCGCGGATGGCGCGTTCCGCTCCCGCCTGATCCTGCTGCTGCAGAGCGTTCTCCGCCTCGCCGATATGGATGTTCGCCCGCTCGATGTTCTCAAGTTCCGCAACGAAAACATTGGTCTGGTCGAGCTCTTTGTAGCGGCGGATCTGCGCGAGCGCTTCGCGGTGTTTCCCCGCGGCGACGTTGTCGAGAATATCGAGGACGAGCGTCATGCGCACGCGCGGCGGTTCAGGGGCGCGCTTCCCGCATCCGCAGAACAGCATGGCGGAAAAGAGAATGAAAAGAGCGGAAAAAATGCGGATCATTTTTTGGAAATCTTCACTTTAATGGTTGTCGGTTCGGTTTTGACGATACGGAATTCCGGCGGTGTGACCCAGCAGTTCACGGGGAGATTGTAGATTCCCGGAACCAGGTGGGAGATGTCGATATAGGGTTTGACGTCTTCCGGTTTGAGTTTGGCCAGCGCCGTTTTTGCGCCGGATAGCGTAACGCTGGCTCTGTCGCCGGAAAGGAACTCATATCCGTTTGGTATTTTGTCGTCAAGGACGCGGAGCGGCAGCAGGGGGAATTCCTGCGTAATGACGCTGCGTTCGATGTTGATTTGCGCGAAAACGGTATCCTGGCTGAGCTTGACGCCCGGAGCGGATACGGTGATTGCGGCGTTGTAGTCGAAGGACTGCACGATGCCGTCGAGCGGAATCGGTCTGGTCTGAAGTGTTTCGAGATTTTCAAGGATGGCCGCGGGGCCCGTCACGCGGATTTCGGAAGGAGTGAGCGTGATTTTCTGGATGGCGTATCCTTCCGGAAGCGGTTTTTTCGAGTCGAAAACGGGGGCAATTTTGACCGTTTTTGTTTTCTGCACGTCAAAATTGATTTCGATGTTGTCCGGATGCACGGATTCGACTTTTGCGGACAGGAAGAACGGTTTCTGCACATTGTCCGGTGTGAGGTGCAGCTTGTAAGGCATTCCCTCGGTGAACTTTTTCGAGTCGATTTCCGGCGGTTGAATGGAGAAATCCGAACTGGAATATTTTTGCAGAAGCCAGCGCGGCCCGTTGAGTTTGATTGTTACAAGAACAGGTTTTGGATCTTTCCTCAGCAGAACCGTCTGTCCGTTTTCGTTCGGAAGCGTTACGGATGCCGGAAGTTCGACGGGAATTTCTTTGAAGGTCTGGGAATCTTCTGTATTGGGGTGTTTTTCCCGCAATGCCAGGCAGATGATTCCGGTGAGCAGAAGCGCAAAGACTTTTCGGGTGAAATCCCAGCGTATGATTCCCGGCGTTTTGTGCCAATATTTTTTCCAGTCAACCGCCATTTTATTCCTCCGTTTTGTCCGGATCAAATTCGTCGTCTTTGAGTATGGACGGCTTTTCAATCAATGCTTTTGTGAGGAGATCGTTGAGCTGTTCGCAGCTCAGCCAGCGTTTGATTTCGCCGCGCTTTGCCATGCTGATGGCTCCGGTCTCTTCGGAAACGACTACGGCGATTGCGTCGGTCTCTTCTGAAATTCCGATAGCGGCGCGGTGGCGCGTTCCGAAATTCCGCGCTGAGCTGTAGCGGTACTGTTTGGTGAGCGGGAGGATCGCATGAGCCGCCTCAATTTTGTCTCCGTTGATAATGACGGCTCCGTCATGGAGGGGAGAGTTCGGATAGAAGATTGAGCGGAGCAGAGGCGCCGCGACTTTTGCATCGAGAGGCACCGCCGTGTTTTTGAATGTTGCGAGTCCGATCTGGCGTTCAAACACAATGAGTGCTCCGGTTTTGCTTTGAGAGAGATCCCTGACGGCATTGATGACTTCGTCAATTGTCTTCTTCTGAACGCGTGTGCGGTGTGCAAAGGTGCGGCTTCCGAGCTGTGCGAGTGCGCGCCGCAGTTCGGGCTGGAAGATGATGACGAGTGCAGTTGTGCCGATTCCCCAGAAGTTGTCGAGCAGGATGGTGAGCATGTGAAATTTCAGAACATCCGCGAGCACGGAGAGGAAAACGAGAACAAGAGCGCATCCGGCCAGCACGTTTGCTCCGCGGGTTCCGCGCAGGTAGTAGAGCAGACCGTAGATTAGAAGAGCAATGATGCCGAAGTCGAGAACAGGTCTGATGAAATCGTAAATATTTAAAAACTGTTTTGCAAACTCCTGCATTCGTCCTCCTTGAAAATATCTTGGGAATATACATCGCCGCAAAATAAAAATCAATAAGAAAATCCGGCTTTTTGTGATTATTTACAAAAAAATAATGTTCGGGGAAATTCCTGTATGCGGAAAGGCGGAAAATGCGCCGGGAGCAGAGAAAAACACGGAGAACCCGGCGCGGGGAAAAACGGGTCATTTGATTTTTTTCAAAATATCCTGATAATGCTTGAGGTAGTCGCTGACATCACCGCGGATGAATCCGGTTCTGGTAAGTTCCTTGCCGTTTGGAGAGACAATGACGATGGTCGGATACCCGGTAACAGCATATTTGTTTGAGAGCTGGCGGTTTTGTTTTCTGATGTCTTCCGGGATTTGCTTTTGGATTGGGAAATCGGCTTTGAAGAGCACGAAATTTTTGTTGAGGAAGTCACCGAACGCGGGGTTGCCGAAGGCATTCTGTTCCATTTTGATGCAGAATCCGCACCAGTCGGAGCCGGTGAAGAGCATGAGGATCGGTTTGTTTTCTTTTTGTGCGAGTTGGGTTGCGAGACGGAAGTTGTCGGTCCAGTTTGCATCCGCGAATGTCAGAAATGCTCCGCAGAAGAGCAGAATTGCCAGAAACAGCTTTTTCATGTCAATACCTCCTCAGGTATAAGTTGCTGTTGTTAAGAGACATTGCTTTCCCGCGGAATGTTCCGGAGATCAGAGAAGTTTTTCGTTTCAGGAAAAATTTCAAAGTGCATTACAGGCTGGCGGCTGGGATCAGACTGCATGCAGGTGTGAGCGGTTCCTGTTCGCGAACCATGCAGATGACGGCTCCTTTACCCACCGGTTTTCCGAATTTTTCCAGTTTTGCAAAGTTTTTTGCGGCGTCGCGGCGGGGGGTCGTGCTTTTTTTGATTTCAACGGGGTATAAAATACCGTCTTGTTCAATGACCAGGTCTATTTCCGCCTGATCGAAATCGCGGTAGAAGTAGAGCGGAGCTCTTTTCCCGGCGTTCCGGTAGCTTTTCAGAATTTCCGAAACACACCAGGTTTCAAAAATATGACCGGACATCGCGCCGGCTTCGAGTGTTTCGGGAGAAGACCAGTCGGTCAGGTAAGCACAAAGCCCGGTGTCCAGAAAGTAGAGCTTGGGTGTTTGCGTCATCCGCTTTGTCTGATTCGTGAAATATGGTTCCAGCAACGCGACCAGACCTGAGGCGGTCAGAATGCTTAAATAATTTTTTGCCGAGGCTACGGAAACATCGGCGTCCCGGGCAAGGTCGGCATAGTTCAGCAGCTGTCCTGTCCGTGCTGCTGCGGCCCGGAGGAAACGGAAGAAGCGGTGAAGATCTCCAACCTGAGCGAG
This sequence comes from Lentisphaeria bacterium UBA4640, assembly GCA_002405835.1. GTDB lineage: Bacteria > Verrucomicrobiota > Lentisphaeria > Victivallales > UBA1829 > UBA1829. Next base: position 56,523 of record DHMO01000007.1, read on the forward strand.
AATCCGCACATCGCGTTCGAGATATGTATTTACATAGGATCCGTAAAACAGATCGTGGTCCATATCCGGATTCTGTGCAAGGCGCGGAAAACCTCCGTTCCATATCCGGCGGTAAAGATTTGAGAGATCCATATCCACAGGGGCGGGCTGACGCTCTTTCTGCGGCAGAAAGGGACCTTCGTTCCGGTGGTTCAGCTCCTGATTGGAGAGACCAAGCATTTCAAATACGCCGACGCGTCCGGCGAGAGATTCGGTTACATTTCCCATCATGTGAAATTGCTGGGAGCCTGTAAGCCAGAACATGCCGGGTTTCTGCTCATGGTCGATTATTACTTTGATGTATGGGAGAAGCTCCGGCGCATACTGGATTTCATCAATCAGAACGGGCGGTTTGTGGCGTTCCAGGAACAGTTCTGGTTCTTCCGCGGCAAGGGTCCGCTCTCTCGGTATGTCAAGGGTTACATAGTTACGGTTTTCTTCGCTGATATGTTTCAGGAAAGTCGTTTTGCCGACCTGACGCGGTCCTGTCAGAAGAAGAGCCGGATAGCAGGCTCCGTTTTTTTTGAAAAAATCTTCCAGATTCCGGTGTATATACTCCATAAAATAACCTCCTGATCCTTTGAAACTCCGTGTAATCTCTATCCCCTCTTGTAATATACACGCGGTTTTCCGGCAAATCAAGCGAAAAAAAAAGGGGGTGCGCACGGCACCCCCGGAGAACGGGAACTTATGCCCACTCGGTGACGGCACAGACGGCCGCCATGTCGACAATGTCATCGACAGAACAGCCGCGGCTGCCATCGACGAACGGTTTGCGGAGACCGTTGCAGATCGGGCCGATCGCGGTCGCGCCGCCGAGACGCTCCGTCGCTTTGTAGATGGAGTTGCCGCAGTTCAGGTCGGGGAAGACGAGAACGTTGGCGTGTCCGGCAACCGGAGAGCCGGCAAACTTCTTCTCGCCGATTTCGGGAACCGTCGCGGCGTCGAACTGCATCTCGCCGTCGATCAGCAGGTCCGGGGCAAGCGCTTTCGCCTTCGCAGTCGCCTGGACAACCTTCTCGATGATCGGGTCGTGTGCGGAGCCGTTCGTGGAGCAGGAGATCATGGCAACCTTCGGGTCCGCGCCGGTGTACATTTTGAAACGCTTTGCAGTCTGGAGCGCAATCTCGGCAAGCTGGTCGGCGTCCGGATTGATGTTGAGTCCGCAGTCCGCATAGAAGAAGACGCCGTTGTAGCCCCACTTGGGATCGGGCATCTGCATGATGAAGAAGCTGGAGGCAATCTTGTTGCCCGGAGCAACCTTGAAGAGCTGGAGTGCGGGTTTCGTCTTCTGGGCGGTGTTGTGAGCATAGCCCTTCGGGTTGCCGCCGCAGGAGGCGTAGCCGTGAGCGTCGCCGGCGCAGACCATGGCGGCGGAGAACACGCAGGTGTCCTTCAGCCATTCACGCGCCTGTTCCGGAGTGAGACCTTTGTTCTTGCGGATTTCGACAACCGTTGCAATGTAGCGGTCCAGTTCCGGAGTCTTCAGAACGTCAACGATTTCAACTCCATCGAGGCAGACGCCGTTTTCCTGTGCGAGCTTGCGGATTTCATCTTCGCAGCCGACGAGTACGGGGCGGGCATAGCCGAGTTTCACAAGTTTTTCAGCGGCTTTGAGGTTTCTGGGGTCGTCGCTTTCGGTCAGACAGACTTTGCGGTTCAGGGCTTTCGCCTGCGCGCGGATTTTGTCAAGTACGCTTTCCATGGCACTTTCCTTCATTTTTTTGATCTCTGTGCTTTGTCGGGGGAACTCGCCTCCGGCTGTGAAATTTTCATCTCTTTAATGTAGCACGAATCCGGGTGCTTTCAATGAAGGTTTGCAAATTTTTCACAAAGAACTTACCGCTGAAGCGCCGTCCGCAGATCTTCAATCAGATCGTCTCCGTTTTCAAGTCCGACCGAAAGACGGATCAGATTGTCATGGATTCCGCGTTTCGCCCGCTCCTCCGCTGAGATTGAGGCGTGAGTCATGCGCGGCGGATAGCAGAGCAGCGATTCCACTCCGCCGAGGCTTTCCGCAAGCAGAAACAGCTTCGAACGTGCGATAAACTGCTCCACTGCCGGGAGCCCTCCCGCGATTTCAAAACTGACCATTCCGCCGAATCCGCGCATCTGCCGCTTCGCAAGTTCATGCTGCGGGTGCGTCGGAAGTCCCGGATAATAGACCCGTTCCACATATGGGTGCGAGGCGAGAAATTCCGCGACCCGCAGGGCGTTTTTTTCATGTGCCTCCATCCGCAGCTTCAGTGTCTTGATGCCGCGCAGGAAGAGCCACGAATCGAACGGAGCCGGAACGGCGCCCGCCGCGTTCTGGTAGAATTTCAGCTTTTCGTAGATTTCCTCATTCGAGGTTACGACAGCTCCGCCGACCACATCGCTGTGTCCGCCGATGTACTTGGTTGTGCTGTGAACCACCAGGTCCGCGCCGAGGTTGAGCGGCTGCTGGAAGTACGGCGAGGCAAACGTGTTGTCCACCACGAGCAGAACCCCGCGTTTGTGCGCGATTTCCGCGAGCGCGGCAATATCGATCAGCTTCAGAAGCGGATTCGAGGGCGTTTCAACCCAGATCAGCTTTGTCGCCGGAGTGATAGCCTGCTCAAAACGGGAAAGGTCATCGGCATCGACGTAATTTGTTTTGATGCCGTATGGACGCAGCAGGCGTTCAAAGATGCGGTAGGTTCCGCCGTAGGTGTCGTTTCCGGCAACGATTTCGTCGCCGGGGAGCAGGAGCGGCTGAAGCGTGCCGACCGTCGCGGCGGAGCCGGATGCGTAGGCAAGTCCGAATTTGCCGTTTTCCAGCTGGGCGATGGAGCGTTCGAGCGCTTCACGTGTCGGATTGCCGGTCCGCGAATATTCGTAGCCGCGGTCTTTGCCGAGACCGTCCTGATAGAAGGTTGAAGTCTGATAGATCGGAACGCTGACCGCTCCGGTGCGCGGTTCGGGAATGCTGCCGTCGTGAATGGCGATGGTTTCAAAGTTCATGGGAAAGCTCCTTTCAGTCCAGATATCCGTTCTGTTTCATCCAGTCGTCGTTGAAAATTTTGCTGAGATAGTTGCGTCCGGTGTCGGGGAGAATGACCACGATGCGCTGCGGTTTGGAGAGCGTGGCTGCATAGCGGAGCGCGGCGGCGAGCGCGGTTCCGGAAGAGCCGCCGGCGAAAATTCCCTCTTCGCGGACCAGGCGTCGTGCGGTGCGGAAAGATTCGCCGTCGGAAATGCGGAAGAACTGGTCGACGATTTCCTTGTCGTAAGTGACGGGGAAATAGTCCTCGCCGATGCCTTCAACCTTATAGGTGTGCGGCGTGTCGCCGGAAAGGACGGAGCCTTCGGGGTCTGCGCCGATGACCTTCAGCGCGGGGTTTTTCTCCTTGAGGAAGCGTCCGGTTCCGGAGATGGTTCCGCCGGTTCCGATTCCGCCGACAAGCGCGTCGATTTGCCCCTCAGTGTCCGCCCAGATTTCGGGGCCGGTGGAGAGATAGTGCGCGGTCGGGTTGTCCAGGTTTTCGAACTGCGCCGCGCGGAAAGAGTTCGGAATGGAGGCGGCGAGGGCTTTGGCTTTTTGAATGTAGTTTTCGGGGGAATCGGGCGCGACGGCGGTCGGGGCGATAACGACTTCCGCGCCGAACGCCTTCAGCAGAGCAATCTTTTCCGCGCTCATCTTGTCGGGCATGACGACGATCAGGCGGTAGCCTTTGACTGCGGCGGCGAGGGCAAGTCCGGCACCGGTGTTTCCCGCCGTCGCTTCGATGATGGTTCCGCCCGGCTTCAGAAGTCCTTTGCGCTCAGCGGCTTCGATGATGTAGCGTCCGACGCGGTCTTTGATTGACCCGCCCGGATTGACTGCTTCAAATTTGACGGAAATTTCAGATCCGAATTCGCTCCCAATATGGTTGAGACGGATCAGCGGCGTTGCGCCGACGGCTTCGAGGACGTTGTTGAAACGGGACATTTTGATGAAATCCTTCTGTATCTGTTTTTTGCTTGAGTGTGTGAAAAAGTCTGGTTCAGCGGCAACAGGTACATCGACAGCTCTGTGCTGCCGGGAGGAGTGTGAGAAAGAAGAGAAGACGCGCCGTATTCATCATCAGCCGCCTCCGACCATGGAAAACAGACTGACGCGGTCGCCGTTGCTGAGAAGGCGGTGTTCCAGATCGTCGTTTCCGTAGAGAATCGTGTCGTTCCAGTCGACAAACAGATTTCTCCGGGAAATGCGGTGCGATTCCAGAAGTTCCGCCAGAGAGGTTCCCTCCGCAACTTCCATCCGTTTTCCGTTGAAATGTATGTTCAGCATGAGTGCTCCTTGTTTTTCCGGACTCTTTCGTCCGGATGATATTACAATACATCGCAATAGATAACTTTTCAAGTAGAGTTTATAAGAAAGTTCAAAAATAAATTTATTTGAGCGTAAAACAGTGCTTTGTATGTTATATATAAAACTGTTTCGGTAGTGTATTTGATGTTTTTTGTCCGCCGCTTGAAAAAACGGATTTCCCGTTTATATTTTCCAGCATGGGAAATGAATGAAAAGGAGAATCTGAATATGAAATCTTATTCCGCTGAACGGATGCGCGGACTGGACCGCCGCACGATTGATGAATATGGAATTCCGGGGCTGACCCTGATGGAAAACGCGGGAAGCGCCGTTACGCGCGCCGCGATCCGCCTCTCCGCCGCCGTTTCCGAACCGGAGTTCGTGATTCTCGCAGGAAAAGGGAACAACGGCGGAGATGCGTATGTTGTTGCGCGCCAGCTGTTTGAACGCCACTATCCGATCCGCCTCTTCATGGCGGCGCGTCCCGATGAGCTTTCCGGCGACGCCGCGGAGATGTTCGAAGCCATGCCCGTCGAACTCCGCAATGCCGCGCTCTTCGATTTTCAGTCCGGCGACCTCAATGAACACGCGGTTGTGATCGACGGACTGCTTGGAACCGGAATGCGCGGAGAGGTGCGGGAGCCGTTCGCAAGCTGGATCCGCTTTGTCAACGGCTCCGGTGCGCCAGTGCTCGCCATTGACATTCCCTCCGGTTTGAACGCGGATGACGGTTCCGGTTCGCTCTGCATCCGCGCGGATCTGACTGTCACGATGGCGGGAGTCAAGACCGGAATGCTGACCGGGAAGGGACCCGCCGCATGCGGACGCGTGGAGGTCGCGCGCATCGGCATCCCCGATGAATATCTGGAGGAGGCGGCGGACGGCGTTCCCGTTTTCACCGCGTTCGACGCCCGCGCTCTGCTTCGCCGCGAACCGTTCGACACATTCAAAAATCAGCGCGGGCACCTCGCCGTGATCGGCGGGTCGCGCAATTATGCATCCGCCCCGTTCCTTGCAGCGGAAGCCGCTCTGCGGAGCGGAAGCGGACTCGTCACGGTTCTTCTGCCCGAAACGGCGGAGATTCACTGCATTGTCCGCAAGGCTCTGATTGTGCGCCACCTGGAAACGGACGGTCTGCCGGCATTCAGCGCGGCTTCCGTTCCGGAGCTGGAAGAGGAGCTGGAGAACAAATCCGCGCTTGCGGTCGGTCCCGGGATGATGCATCGTCCGGAGACTCTTGTTTTTCTGCGGCGCGTGATCCGCAGCGGTGCGCCGGTGGTGCTTGACGCCGACGCTCTGAATCTGATCGCCTCCGATCCCTCGCTTCTGGAGGCGCACGGCGGCTCGGTTGTTCTGACTCCGCATCCAGGCGAGATGAAGCGTCTTCAGGAGGCGTTCCGTCTGAACGGAGAAAAAACGCGTGTGGAGCAGGCGGTTGATCTGGCGGTGCGCACGGCATGCACAGTGGTTCTGAAGGGGTGCCGGACGGTTGTTGCAAATCCGGACGGCGTTTACAGTCTGAACATGAGCGGCTGTCCCGCGCTCGCCACGGCGGGAAGCGGCGACACGCTGACGGGACTTTGCGGTTCGTTCCTCGCGCAGGGATATTCCGGATTCGATGCGGCGCGGCTTGCGGTGTTCATTCACGGCTATGCAGGTGAGCTGCTTTCGCCATGCGGTTCGCGCGGAGTGATTGCGGACGATCTGGCTTCCGCGTGCGCACGGGCGATGCACCGGATTCTGCCCGTAGTGTGAAAGTTTATTTCCGCTTGACGGTCATCAGGACGACTTCCGGAGGGACGCCGTAGCGGATGCGCAGAAGCGAGGTTCCGATGCCAGAGGTCGTGTAGACTTTGCGTCCGTTGTGCTCGCTGAAGCCGCGGACAATGCCGTAGTCGGAGTAGACTTTGGCCGGTCCGTACAGCGGGAGCACGATCTGCCCTCCGTGGGTGTGCCCGGAGAACGCCAGGGCGAAACAGTTTCTGGATTCGACTGCAGCGTCCGGAACATGCGCCAGCAGTAAGACCGTTGCGCCGGGGTCCGCCTTGCGGAGCATGCGCAGCCAGTAGTCGGGATACTCCTCGTCGAGTCCCGCAATCACCAGCGCATCCGTTCCGCGGCGGACGGTTTCCATTTCATTGCGCAGAACGGTGATTCCGTTTTTCCGGAGCGCTTCCGCGACGCGCCGGGCGCCGAGCTTCCGTTCGTGGTTCCCCATGACGGCGAAGCGTCCGCCGGGCGCGTGCAGTTTTGCGAGTTCGCGCCCCGCCTGCGCAATGACTTCCGCGCTCTCCTTTGTTTTGCGGTCGACGAAATCGCCGAGGAGGAAGATGACGTCGGGGTTCTGTTCGTTCGCGAGCGCAACGGCGCGGCGGAAGAGCGAAAGATCGTCCGGATTCGTCGTCAGGTGAAGATCGCTGAGAATTGCGATTTTCCATCCGTCGAACGCTTCGGGGAGGCCGGGAATTTCCGCGGACTCTTTGACGAGGACGAGCTGATCGGGTTCCACGAAGACCGCGTGCCAGCAGCCCTGAACGAATCCGAAGAGGAAGAGCAGAAGAAAAATCGCGAGCGATTTTTTCAGAATGCGCATGATTTTCTTCTGCATACGGTCCCTCAGTCCTCGAATTCCGACGCCATGTCGTTCAGCGTTCCGGCGGCGATGTGTTCGCGGATGCGCTTGGTCAGATCCATGAAGTAATGGATGTTGTGAAGCGTGATGAGCCGGATTCCGAGAATCTCGTTGACGTTCATCAGATGTCGGATGTACGCTTTCGTGAAGTGCGTGCAGCAGTAGCACGAACAGGTCGGGTCGACGGGGGTGAAATCCTCGCGGTATTTGCCCGCCTTGACGGGGATGGTCTTTCCGCCGCGCACGAATGCGGAGCCGTGACGGGCGAGACGGGTCGGCATGACGCAGTCGAACATATCGACGCCGCGGCGCACGCCTTCGTAGATCTGTTTCGGCGTGCCGACGCCCATGAGGTAGCGCGGCTTGTCTTTCGGAAGAAGCGGGGTGACCCATTCGAGACACTCGAACATCATCTCTTCGGATTCGCCGACGCTGAGGCCGCCGATGGAGTAGCCGTCATAACCGATCTTGACGAGCTCTTTTGCGGAGCGCTCGCGCAGGTCGCGGTAGGTTGAACCCTGCACGATGCCGAACAGCTGCTGATGATCCTTGAGCTTCTGTTCGCGTGACATGAGCTCCCAGCGGAGGGTGACGTCGAGCGACTTCGCCGCATCTTCGTACTTGCAGGGATACGGGGTGCATTCATCGAACGACATCACGATATCCGACCCGAGCGCGCGCTGGATCGCCATGGATTCGCGCGGACCGAGGAAGAAGCGCGTGCCGTCGATGTGCGAGGCGAACTCCACGCCGTCCGGTTTCATCTTGCGGAGATTGGAGAGACTGAAGACCTGGAATCCGCCGCTGTCGGTGAGGATCGGATGGTGCCAGTCTTCAAACTGATGCAGTCCGCCGGCTTTTTCGATGAGCTCCGGACCCGGACGCAGAAAGAGGTGATAGGTGTTGCCCAGAATGATCTGGACATTGAGCTCTTCGAGTTCGCGCGGCGACATGGCTTTCACGGTTGCGCGCGTGCCGACGGGCATGAACACCGGAGTGTTGACAACTCCGTGCGCAGTGGTCAGACGTCCGAGTCTTGCGTCGGAAGAGGGATCCTGGTAGAGTAATTCAAAGTTGTTCATCAGAGTGCGATCATTTGAAATTTGAGAGTTTTGAGCTGTTCTTCGGTCGTGCCGAGCGCCGCGGCGAGAGCGTAGGCGAAGTCGAATGCCGCGCCCGGTCCCTTGCCGGTGACGACGTTGCGGTCGGTCTCCGCGCGCGAACCTGTGTAGACGAGTCCGGGAGCCATCTGTTCCGAACCCGGGTATCCCGTTACGCGGCGTTCCGCTGTGATTCCGGCTTTGTGCAGGACGATCGGAGCGGCGCAGATTGCGGAAACGGTTTTCCCCGCTTCATAAAGTTTGCGGAGCAGGGCGATGACGGCAGGGCAGTCCCGCAGATTGGTGGAGCCGGGCATTCCGCCGGGCAGGAAAACGGCGTCGAGCGAATCCGCATCGAGATCCGCGATACCGCACTGCGGCGTGGCGCGGATTCCGTGGGCGCCGTTGACGGTTCCCGGTTTGATTCCGGCGGTGATCACCTCATATCCGAGGCGTTTGAGAATATCGGACGGTACAACGGCTTCGATTTCCTCGAATCCGTCGGCGAGCAGAACGGCGACAGTTTTCATTTTGACTCCCTGCAAAGTTTGATTCGTGCGGGCAGAACCTCTCGCGCTTTCGCGCAGAGTTCTTTCAGCAATGTAAATGCAAACGGCGAATTTTCAAGTCCGTCTGCGAGAAGTTCAAGACACGGCGCGGCGTAATCCAGATATTTCATTTTCCCCTTGGTCAGCGAGAGGAAGCCGTAGGCTCCGAGCGCCTGCATGCTGCGCTGGAGCGAGGCGAGCGCATAATGCCGCCGGAACTCCTCCGCATTCACCGGATAGTCCAGTTCCGCAAGCGCGGCGCGGTACTCTTTGCAGAGTGCATCGCGCATGGCGGCGGGGATGTTCATGTACGGATCTTTCAGCAGAGCCGCGAGGTCGTAGGCATAAGGCGCCAGCCGCGCGCCCTGATAATCCACAAAACGGATTCTGCCGTTGTGCTCCAGAATGTTCTGGGACTGGAAGTCGCGGTGGATCAGCAGATACGGCGCGCGTTCGTTCTCCTGCGCCAGCAGAAGCAGCTCCCGGTCCAGCTCCGCATTCTCCGCTCCGCTGAATTCAAATCCGCAGAGACGACGGAAGAAATTTTCGCGGCAGTAGCCGGTTTCCCAGAGCAGAAGCGGACGCGCGAAGACGCGAACTTCCTGCGCGTCGGCATCAAGAGCGGAGGTGCCGCGCACCTGGAATTCCGCGAGCGCGCGGACGATCCGGCGGTAAAGCTCCAGATTCTCCGTCTCATGTCCGTGCGCGATGCGCCAGATTGTGCGGTCGCCGAGATCCTCCATCAGAACGGTGAAGGTCGCCGGGTCGCTCTCATAAATTTCCGGCGTGAAGAGGTTGTGGCGGTTGAAGAAGCGTCCGAGCTGCACGAAACGCCCGAAGTCGGCGTCTTTCGCGCTGGAGATCATCAGGATTTTCGAGGGGGCACCCGTGCGCCGGAACCGGAGGAAGCGCCGGTCGGAGCCCTGTTCCTCCAGCGAGCTGACGCTCCAGTCGTGCGGCAGATTTTTGACGAACGGCAGCTGGGAGACAAAGCGCGTTTCGCGATGAACTGCTCCGCGTTCCGTCAGCACTTCCCAGCGGTGAACGCCGCGGACGGCTGCATTGTCGAGCACGATGCAGTTTTCGAGATGCGCTCCGGCTTCGATTTCCGCATTTCTTCCGATGGAGACGAAGCCGCCGAACTGCGCATCCGGAGCGATCCGCGCCCCCGGCTCCGCATGAACGGAATGTCCGAGCAGACGCGCATGGATGTCGAAGTACTGTTGGAAAGAACCGATGTCGCACCAGAGATATCCGGAATCCGGAAAGAAGGCGCTGAGTTTGCATCCGGCCTCAATCGCCTTGACCCATGCGTCGACGATGGAGCAGTTGCACGGGCGGTCCGGCAGGAATTCGAAGAAGCGGGGGGAGTAGAGGGAGACGCACGCGTAAGTCATGGGCGTCATGCCGTCCGTGTTTCCCTCCGGACGGTTTCCGATCGCGCGGATTGCGCCGTCTTTGACGAACACGCGGTTTTCGGGACCGTCGACCATTGCCATGGTGACGTCCGCGCCGGATTCAAGGTGTTCGCGGATCATGCGTCTGAGATCGAAATCATTGACGGCGTCGCAGTTGTGCAGCAGGAAACAGTCGCAGTCCGCGAGGAGTTCTTTTGCATTGACGAGCGGGCCGCCGGTTCCGAGAATTTCGGGTTCGTCGAAGAGTGTGACGGAATCGGCGTATTCCGACTCCGCCACGCATGCCGCGACCTGTTCCCGGAGATGATGCGTGTTGACGGCGATGCGTTCGACGCCCGCGTTTTTGAGCCGGCGGAAGATACGTGTGAGCATCGGTGTTCCCGCGATGGGGAGCACCGGCTTCGGATGTATTTCCGTCAGCGGGGCGAGCCTGGAGCCGAACCCCGCCGCGAGAACGATTGCGTTGATCTTCACCGTTCCCACCGCCTTCCGTCAGTTGCTGATCTGGAGGGTCATGAGGAATTCGGCGTTGGTCTTGACCTTCTTCATTTTGCCGAGAATCAGCTCCATGGCTTCGACGGGCGGGACGCCGTTCATGGCTTTGCGGAGGGTCCAGACGCGCTGGAGTTCATCCGGATGCAGCAGGAGTTCCTCTTTACGGGTTCCGCTCTGCTCCATGTTGATTGCGGGATAAACGCGCTTGTCGACCAGATGGCGGTCGAGGTGCAGTTCCATGTTGCCGGTTCCCTTGAACTCTTCGAAGATGACTTCATCCATCTTGCTTCCGGTGTCGATGAGCGCGGTTGCGATGATGGTGAGACTGCCGTGGTTTTCGATGTTTCGCGCGGCTCCGAAGAAGCGTTTGGGCTTGTGGAGTGCATTGGCGTCAACACCGCCGGAAAGGATCTTGCCGGAGTGCGGCTGAAGGGTGTTGTAGGCGCGCGCCAGACGGGTGATGGAGTCGAGAAGAATGACGACGTCCTTCTTGTATTCCACAAGGCGTTTCGCCTTTTCGATGACCATTTCGGCGACCTGGACGTGGCGCTCGGGCGGCTCGTCGAAGGTGGAGCTGACGACTTCCGCATCGACGCACTGCTTCATGTCGGTGACTTCTTCGGGGCGTTCGTCGATAAGCAGAACGATGAGCTGGACTTCCGGATTGTTCTTGCGGATGGCGTTTGCAATCTTCTGCATGAGCACGGTTTTACCGGTTCGCGGCGGTGCGACGATGAGTCCGCGCTGTCCCTTGCCGATCGGGGTGACGAGGTCGACCACGCGGGTGGAGAGATTTTCCGGGTCGTTTTCCAGAATCAGACGCTGCGTCGGGAAGTAGGGGGTCAGGTTGCTGAACGGGATGATGTCGCGTTTCTTCTCCGGCGGCTCGTGGTTGATGCTGTCGACTTTGAGCATGGCGAAGAAGCGTTCTTTTTCGCGCGGGGGACGGATCTGTCCGGAGATGAAGTCGCCGGTTTTGACGGAGAAGCGGCGGATCTGCGAGGGGCTGAGATAGATGTCCTCGGAGGAGGGCAGGTAGCTGTACGCCTGGGAGCGCAGGAAGCCGAAGCCGTCGGGCAGGATTTCGAGGAAGCCGCTGCCGTAGACCGCGCCGCTGCGTTCGGTGGTGACGCGCAGGATTTCAAACACGAGCTTGGATTTCTCAAGAGCGCCGACGCCTTCGATGCCGAGATCGTGCGCCATGGCGGTGAGTTCCTGCATGGATTTTTCCTGCATGTCGGTGATGTTGAGATCGGGCGCTTTTTCTCGGACGACGGGCGGCTGCTGTTGCTGTTCGGGCGCGGGGATGTTCTGTTCCGCATTCACCGGCTGCACGGGCGCAGGAATCTGCTGATTCTGCTGGTTCTGCTGGAACTGCGGCTGATACTGCGAAGGCTGATACCGGTTGTTGTTCGGAACGAAACGGCGGTTGTTGTTATTGTTGTTATTGTTCCGGTTGTAGCGGTTGTTCTGCTGGCCGTTGTTATTGTTGTTGAAATGGCGGCGGTCGCCGTTATTGTTGTTGTAACGGTCGTTGTTGTAGCGGTCGCCGTTGTTTTCGCGGCGCTGGTAATTGTTGTTTTCGCGGCGCTGATAATTGTTGTTTTCACGCGCCTGGTAGTTGTTTTCGCGCGGCTGATAATTGTTCTCTCTCTGCGGATAGTTTTCGCGGGGGAGATAAGGTGCTTCGTCGCGGAAATCGACCGGCTGGGCGGGGACGGGCGCGGGACGCGGCGCGTTGAAGTCGGCGCCTTCCTCATACGGGGTCTTGTCCTCGTTCTGATAGGGCGCGGAGGTCTCGGAGGGTTCGACGGGAACGACGGTGGGGGGAACAAGCAGATCGGGCTGGACGTTTTCCGGAATCGGTTCGATTTCGGGCTCCGCTGCGGGTTCGCGGCGGCGGATGCTGCGTTTCGGCTGCGGCATCGGAATGGTTTCCTGTTCCAGATTCAGACTTCCCGTTTCGGGCGCTTGCTTTTCAAGAGGCTTTTCCGCGGGGACTGCCGCTGCGGCTTCCGCTTCCTTGCGCACTTTGGGCGGACGTCCTCTGCGCGGTTTGGGCGCGGGATTCGGGTTCTGGGCTGCCGGTACGGGCTCCGCGGGTACTGCCTGCGGAATCTGCTGTTCGTTTTCGTTTTCCATCGTTTGATGTTCTCCGGGGTTGCTATATGAATTTATGTTGTTTATTTCAGAATGCGGTTCAGTTCCGCACATTGTCTTTTCAGGTTTTCCATATCCGAATGGTTGATGATTCCGTAATCCGCCAGCTCCAGCTTTTTCGCGGCGGGAATCTGACTCTGTATCCGGAATTCCGCATGTTCACGGCTCCAGCCTCGGGCGAGCAGACGTTCCATCTGAATTTCCGGCGGCGTCCAGACCGCAATGGTCTCATCCACCAGCTTCTCCCATCCGCATTCGAACAGAAGCGGAACGTCGAACATCACCCGGCTGTTTTCCGGGAACGTGGCGACGAGTTTTTCCGCCTCGCGGCTGATGAACGGATGCACGATCTGCTCCAGCCATTTGCGTTCCGCTTCATCGGCGAAAACGATCTCGGCAACGGCTTTCTTCTCGGTCGTGCCGTCGGCTGCGATGACGCGTCCGCCCCAGCGCTCGCGCAGGAGCGGGTGAATGCCCGATTCCGGATTGCTGTGCAGCGCGCCGCAGATGGCGTCCGCATCGACAGCTTTCCAGCCGAATTCCAGAAAAATTTTTAAAACCGTGGATTTGCCGCACCCGGCGGCTCCGGTCAAACCTGTCCTTTTCAAAGAAAAATCTCCAGCGGAATATTCTCGGCAGTAATTGATACTGCAAAATTTCGGGAAATAAAAAGACCAGACGTATGGAACTGATCAAAAACAATGCTATATTGTACCATAAAAAAAGAAAAAGTCAAGTTCTTTTTCTGAAGAGGAGGTATTTTTAATGAAAATAACAGGAAGAAAAGAACTCGGAGCGGGAAAATGGCTCGCTCTCGAACAGCTGGAATATACCGATTTTGAGAATAAAACCTGCTTCTGGGAAACCGTCTCGCGGAAACGCTGCGCCGGCGCCGTCGTTCTCATCGTTGAACTCCTGCCCTCGCACCGCCTGATCCTGATCCGTCAGTACCGCCCGCCCGCGGATGCTCTCCTGATCGAGTTCCCCGCCGGTCTCATCGACCCCGGCGAGACGCCTGAATCCGCCGCTCTCCGCGAACTGCGCGAGGAGACCGGATACATTGGAACCATACGCGAACTTCTCCCTCCGGCTTACAACTCCCCCGGCCTTACCGGCGAATTCGTCGTCCCCGTTCTGATGGAAGTCGACGAGACCGCACAGGGTGAACTCAAAACCGACTTCGACGACTCCGAGCACATCGAAACCTTCCTTGTGCCCCGTTCCGAACTCTCCGCGTTTCTCCGGAAAGCCGTTGAAGAGGGCGCGAAAATCGACGCGAAAGTCATGGCGTACGCGCTTGCCCTGCGGTGACCATTCATGGATTTGCCGATCCGCAAAATCATTCATATCGACATGGACGCGTTCTACGCTTCCGTCGAAATCCGCGACAACCCGTCTTTGCGCGGGAAGCCGGTGATTGTCGGCGGGATGCCCGGAACGCGCGGCGTCGTCTGCACCGCTTCTTATGAGGCGCGCAAGTTCGGCGTTCACTCCGCGATGTCGGCGGATATGGCAAAGCGGCTCTGCCCGCACGGAATCTTTCTGAAACCGCGCGGCGCCGCATACCGCGAGGCCTCCGCACTCATGCACGCGGTCTTCCATGAATACACCGATCTTGTCGAGCCTCTTTCACTCGATGAAGCCTACCTGGATGTCACGGAAAACAAGAAAAACATTCCGTATGCCAGCACGATTGCGCGTGAAATCAAACAGAAAATCCGGCGGGTGACGCGCGGACTCACCGCATCGGCGGGCGTTTCCTTCAACAAATTTCTCGCGAAGACGGCGTCCGACCTCCGCAAGCCCGACGGTTTGACCGTGGTCCGTCCGCAGGACGCCGCGGCGCTTCTGGATTCTCTGCCCATAGAGAAGTTTTACGGAGTCGGACGCGCCACGGCGGAGGCAATGCACAAGCTCGGTATCCGCAACGGCGCGGATCTGCGCCGGAAATCGAAATTGGAACTCGCCCTTGCGTTCGGCGCGGTCGGGGAGTTCTATTACGACATCGTGCGCGGCATCGACACCCGCGAAGTCTGTCCCGACCGCGAGCGCAAGTCGCTCGGCACCGAAGAGACGTTTGAGGAGGATATCGACGACATGGCGATGATCCGTTCTGTTCTCCGCCGCCAGTCGCGCGAAGTCGGTGATGATATGCGCAAGCGGGATCTGATCGCGAAGACGGTCTCTCTGAAGATCAAGTATTTTGATTTCCGCACCATCACGCGCAGCCGCACGCTTCCCGATTATTTCAACGATGACGACACGATCATACGCACGGTTGAGGAGCTTCTTCCGAAGACGGATGCGGGCAGAATCAAACTGCGTCTGCTCGGCGTGACCGTTTCCGGCTTTTACGGCGAGCATATCCCGTCCGGCGCGATGTATCAGCCGGAATTCGAGTTCATGAAAAACCTCCCTTTCCGGAAGTGGTGATCTTGCGCAGCTGAATTTTACAGAAACGGAAAATGATAATGTTTTTATTGAAAATGATAATAAAAACCAGATGATGCACGATTGCCATTTTTTTTGCCGTGGTGTATAATTAATGATATCAAAAACAAGAGGAGAAAAAATGTTCTACGAAAATGGAATCAGAGACACCAGGGTCCGGGAATATCTCCCGGTTCAGCGTATTGTCTGGCAGCAGGGGTGTTCCCATGCGGAGGATCTGCCCGGACGGATGGAGATTCAACCGGGATTTGACGCATACCGTGTCCATACTCATCTTGAAATTGCGGACGGCGGGGGAGTTCTTCTTGATTTCGGGACCGAACTGCACGGCGGAATCCGTCTGCTCTGTGATTCTGACTACGGAGCGCGCATCCGTCTCCGTTTCGGCGAATCGGCGAGTGAGGCGATGGGGACGCCGGATGAGGATCATGCGATCCATGACACCGTTCTCGACATCCCGAAGTACGGAATGCTGGAGTACGGCAACACCGCCTTCCGTTTCGTCCGCATTGACGCCGTCCGCGGAAATCTCTGTCTGCTCAATGTGCTTGCCGTCGCCGTTTTCCGCGATCTGGAATATGCGGGTTCGTTTGAATCTTCGGATGAGCGGCTGAACCGGATCTGGAAAACCGCCGCCTATACGGTTCACCTCAATATGCAGGATTTTATTTATGACGGAGCAAAGCGCGACCGTCTTGTCTGGATGGGCGACATGAACCCGGAAGTCCGCGGCATCCTTTCCGTTTTCCGCGACACCTCGCTGATTCCGGCTACTCTGGATTTCCAGCGCGGCCGCACGCCGCTTCCCGCCATGATGAACGGCATTCCCTCTTATTCGTGCTGGTGGGTGATTACGATCTGCGATTATTACCGTCACAGCGGAAATCTCACATGGCTGCAGGAGCAGCGGGAATACTTGACGGGGCTTCTTCCGATCTTCTGTTCCTGGGTGGATGAGAACGGCAGCGAGCAGATTCCCGCGTGGCGTTTCCTCGACTGGCCGAACAACGACAATCCGGTCACCATGCATGCGGGGCTTCAGGGACTTCTTTTCTGGACTCTGAAGTGCGGAATTGAGCTGGGGCAGGTTCTTGATTTTGATGTTTCTGAACTGCACCGCACGCTTGCGCGCATGGCAAAATGCGTCCCGGATTGCGCGGGCAGCAAGTCCGCGGCGGCGGTTCAGACTCTTTCCGGGCTTGCCGACCGTTCGGACGTCGTTCTCCGTGATCCGTTCCGCGGCGTGAGCACTTTTTACGGCTACTACATGCTGCGCGCCCAGCCGACCGCATCCGCGCTGGAGCTTATCCGCCGCTACTGGGGCGCAATGCTGGATTACGGGGCAACGACCTTCTGGGAAGATTTTGATCTGGACTGGCTGGAGAACACCTCTCCGGTCTCGGAACTTCCCGTTCCGGGCAAGAAGGATCTTCACGCCGATTTCGGCAACTACTGCTATAAAGGACTGCGCCACAGTCTCTGCCACGGCTGGGCGTGCGGTCCGGCGCCGTTCCTGAGCGAGCGTGTTCTCGGTGTAAAGATTCTCTCTCCCGGCTGCCGGAAACTGGAGATCCGCCCGGACCTCGCCGGACTGGATTATGTACGCGGGACATTCCCGACTCCGCATGGAGTTGTCCGCATCGAAGCGGAGAAGGACCATCTTGACATTTCCGCCCCTGCGGGCGTGGAAGTCGTGAAATAAAGAACTCTCCGGGGGCTGTTGACCAGCCTCCGGAGAGTTGAGGTCCACAGAAAAAAGCCGGAATAGTGTCTTTCCCGGCTTTCCAAACAAAACAGCGCCCTCCGGTTTCCCGGAGGGCGCTGT
>DHMO01000049.1:0-198 GCA_002405835.1 Lentisphaeria bacterium UBA4640
CTTTCAGAAACCATGCGGAAATGTTTCCCGGTTCGGAGAATGTCAGTCTCTCAGCGTCTCTTTCAGACGCTTGCGGGCATCGGAAAAAAGCGCAAGCGAAAACAGCGAAGCCAGCCAATCCCAAAACAGAACCGCAAGAGGCAAAATCAACGCCGTGCACACAGAGGCCGTAACAGCATCCGAAGCGGCGTCAAGCAA
>DHMO01000049.1:249-2267 GCA_002405835.1 Lentisphaeria bacterium UBA4640
CCGGAATGCGAAAAACCACTCTGAATCAACGCCGGGGGAAACTGCGTGAGAAACGGAAGAACCGCTCCCGGAATCATCAGCAAACCCAGTGAATCCGATCCCAGACGCCGGAGCCAAAGACGCGCAAGAAGCACCGCAAAAAGAAAAAACACCGCACTCCACGGGTTCGCATAACCGAAACAGAAATCAAGAACCATCCCGCCCAGCAGAGCTGCTGCACAGCCCGTCCGCACGTCCGTTGCATACGAAATGTAAAAAACAAACGGTGCAAACAGCAGCAGACGCAATCCCGCGCTTTCCGCAAGGAGTTCCGCGAAAATCAGCAGAAAAGAGAGCAGAAACACATACGCGAAGCGAGTCATTTCGCGCCCCGTTTCGTATAAACCGCCACATACTTCACAACATCCATGGTCAGCAGAGGCTTCACCTCAACTTCCGCATACATCTGGTTGCGGATCGTCGCAATATTCCCGTTCGCGGACTTCGTCACCATCCCGACAGGAAGACCATGCGGCGTGTTCGCCGTAACTCCCGACGTCACAACCGTCTCACGCTCCGCATACGTGCCGTCCGCCGGAAGATATTTGACCTTCGGGACCCGCGCGTTGACATCGAATTCAAGCCCGCCCGCATGGTGCGATGAAGCAAGAATCACGCTCAGGCGGCATTCATCGGAAAAGAGCGTAACCACCGTTGCAGTCCGGCTCGAAACATCCTTGATCCGCCCTGCGGCCGCAAGACGCCCGTTCTCATCCGCGGCGACCACGAGATCACCCGGCGCGATCCCCTCCATCCGCCCGCGATTGATGACAAATGTCTCACGCCACGTCGGAACGGCGCGGGTCAGCACCTCCGCAAACACCGGACGGAAGCCCTGTTTCACAGGAAGACGCATGAGTGTGCGAAGACGCGCATTCTCCGTCTCAAGCGTCTTGAGCGAGCTGTTTTCCGCCGCAAGACGCGCATTTTCCCGCGCAGTCGCCGCAAGCTGGCGCGCAAGTTCCGTTTTCGATTTCAGCATCAGAGCCGCCGCGGCGGTCTTGTCTTCCGTCCGCACAACACTGTTCAGATACGGACGCATGAAGTCGCGCGAAAAGCCCGAAAAGAACCGGCGGAATGAACGGTAGCCCGCAAAAACGATAATCAGTATTGCAAGAATTCCGCCGAGCACGCAGAGCCCGTGCACATATTTTTTCTGTCTGGTGTAAAGGAAGTCGGACATATTTACTCCGCCTTTCGTGTAATACGGTCAAGCGTTTCGCCCGCCGGGTCGGTTACCGGCGCCATCGAAGCGCTTTCATTGAGACTGAGCGTATAGCGTCTGCCAAACGGGACATGCCGCCGTTCCGCCTCTTTCAGAATCAGGTCGGTGAGCGCCTGGCGTTCCAGAGCTTCCAGGAATTTCCGCTCAGCCGCATCGAGCCGCGCAACCGTCGTCTCCGTCTTACCGGACGTGCGGAACTGCGAAATTTCATCGACGAGCGCCGAGAACGGCGAAACCACCTGCGGCGGCGCGGTGTAAGCCAGCTCCGTCAACCGGATGATTGATTCGGAAAGAGCAAGCTGTGAATCCAGCGGCAGCGGCCCCTTCTCCGCCGACTCCGCAAGCTCGCGGATCGTGGTTGTTCCGCCATCCTTCCGCGGCAGACGCAACGCCTGGCGGTATGCGGTTTCCAGATAGTCGAGGGATATCGGCAGGAAACGGCTCAGAAGCAGTTTTTCCGTTTCGCGGCGGAACCACTTGTCGGGATCGAACGAGCCGTCTGTCATGACGAAGCGACCGAAACGCTTCTTCCCGTATGCTTCCAGATTTTTCAGAATATGACGCTCAAACAGCGCATAGCGGTCGGCTTCCGGATTGCGGATCAGGTCGGTCAGCCAAAGCTCCAGCCGCCCGTCACGGATCGCGCCCGAACGCGAGCAGAGATCAAACAGCAGCTGCGCCCACTCTTCATAAACCATCCGCGCATAACCATCGGATGCGGCGGGTGCGGAAGAAACGATATCTTTGAGTGCGG
>DHMO01000049.1:2323-2903 GCA_002405835.1 Lentisphaeria bacterium UBA4640
AAAAATCCCGTGCGAGGCGAACGCATACGCGGCGGGAAAGCGTCCGAAACGGGAACTGCGGAAATTCCACTCTTCGGTTGCGGTGCGGCGGACAAGTGCGGCAAACACCCAGTTGTCGGGCACGCGCTCCTGATCCTCCGGAGCGAAACCGAGACGCGCAAGGCAGCTCCAGCGGACAAAGAGGTCAAGACACTTTGCATCATCCGCCCATGCGTTGAAGCGCGCGGGAAAGGCGATCTCCCTGCGGTTCCAATTCTTGCGGACGAGTCCGAATGCTCCTTCTCCATCGGGCGGCGGAACATGGAACGAACAGAGAATTTCCGGCTTCAGACGGTCGGAGGTCCGGGGAAGCGCCGTGCGGACAACGGTACGAAAACGCAGCGCAAGGGTTTGTGTATGATACGAATCCCCCGGAACGCCCACATTTCCGCCGCCGACAAACCGGAGCGTCCGCTCCTGAGCGAGAGCAGGCAGCGCAGCAATCAGAATCATTAAGAGTATCCGCATTTCATCCCCTTTCAAAGCGGAACAATGTACTATCAGAACGGGAATATTTCAAGACGCAAAAAGAAAAAAACGG
>DHMO01000049.1:2950-3095 GCA_002405835.1 Lentisphaeria bacterium UBA4640
TACAGAATCAAGCTCTGCGGAGAACCGGCTCCCCCGCAGAGCTTTTCAGAGAATTACAGCAAGACCTCCGCCAGCTCTTTGCCGGTGAGAGATACCTCTTTCAATTTCCTGCCGCTGCAGAAAATTTCCGCACACACGGCATCTG
>DHMO01000015.1 GCA_002405835.1 Lentisphaeria bacterium UBA4640
TGCGATAATCGCAATTACCACACGGATTATGCTATCTTTATAATACCTGTCAACGAGCTCTTTGATAACTTTTTTGTACTCAATCTCGCGAAAGCCGGGAATGAATCCCGAAAGATTCATCCCCGGCGGAGGGCTAATCGCTGTAATAAAACCAGAAACCAGGTTTCTAGTCTATTACTCAATCACATAGTCATTGGTGTTGCCAATGCCATCAGTACCGCCCTGAGCCTGCTTAACAGCATTACCGTCAAGAATACCATTGGTGTCGCCTTTGGCATTATAAACTTTGTTTGCCTCCTTAGACCAATTGGTCTTCAAGCTCCAATAGTTATCTCCAGCGCCAGAGACAAAAGATCCTACATGACCATCTCCAAAGAGAATGTTGCCGAATTTATCGTGATTCGGGCTGGAACCTCCGGAAATGGCACCGTCAAAAAGGATACCAGAGTCAGAACCCGTCGTATTCGCATTCATGCCAGCGAGGTAATGGTAAGTAAGACCGATCCCATTAAAACCTGTCGTAACAGCTGCTCCGTCAGCAGTTGCGCTATTATTAACAAACGGATTTGAAGTTACCTTAGAGCTGTAAACTGCCGCTTTCTGTGAAGTAGACGGACAAATATACATTTTCATATCCGTAAGGACCCCATTCAGGACCAGAGGTTCAAGGCCTACGGTAGACTTTTTCTGTCCATCAACCTTTGCGGCTGTCTCAGGAACTCCACCAAACGGCAAGACGACATCATCCGGGAAGTTGGTGTAAAGCTGGAAAGCGAGACCGATCTGCTTCTGATTGGACGCGCAGGAGATTCTGCGGGCTTTTTCACGGGCTGAGTTCAGCGCGGGGAGGAGCATGCCGGCGAGGATTGCGATAATCGCAATTACCACAATCAGTGGTATATTATTATAACAAACAAAACATTTACGGAGAACTTTTTATGAAAAGCAAAAAAAATATCATCCGCATGCAGCGCGAAGAAGAACGAAAACTCTTCTTCCATCCTCAAGGAACCGCGGTCTTCTCATTCGCAAGACAATCCAGCGGCGATGAATCCGACAGTGCAAGCATCGCCGACCAACTCGAAGCAAACCGGAAGTCCGCTCAAATGCTCGGACTGCATATCGACTGGGAAGACTGGGACGCAAATATCACCGGATACTCTTATCCCGATACAAAATTCTTCCGCGAATGTTATAAACTCGATCTTGCATTGCAGCAATATTTCAGCACACACGCCGCGACAAACCGTCAGCCGGTCTTCCGCGAAGGTCTCGGATTCATCTTCCGCAATATCAAAAAAGGCGATATCCTCCTGCTCGACACCGCAACCCGGCTCGTCCGCGCAACCATCATTCCCACGAACGAAAGCAATATCTGGAACTGGCTCGAATCCATGGAGGTCAAAACCTACGTCGGCGGAAAACTTTACAACCCGCGCGACATCGGAGTCAAAATCATCAGCGCTGTCGAAACGCAGTCCAAAGAGGAAAAAGCGAAAAACGCCGTCCGCGGTCTCGTCAGCGCACGCAACAAAGGCGTCATGATCGGATTTCACAGGCTTTACGGATACATCTTCTCAAAAGTCCGCGGACAGCAGGTGCTCACTCCGCAGAAACATGAATTCGCCGTCGTCCGCAAAGTCTTTCAGGATTTTCTCGCGGGGAAAGGAAAAAATGAAATCTGCCGCGAACTCAGTGCGAATGGTCGGAAAACGGTCAAGCCGGCACGGATCAACATGATTCTCAACAATCCGAAATACTGCGGATTCATGCCCGATTCCAAAGGAGAACTCATCCCCTGCCCCGCAGTCGTCAAACCTGTTCTCTCACGCGCGGAATGGGAAAAAGTCCAGATGCTCCAGCAGAAATATTATCCGCGAAAAGAAAAATTCAAAGGACGGAAATATCTTCTCTGCGGACTCGCACGGTGCGGGTACTGCGGCGGAATCATGAAGCCGCAGGCAAACCGGAAGGGACGCGCGGACAAGTATTACATCTGCCAGCGGCACGCGGAGTGTCTGCAGGTCACGCCCTGCAGAGGAAGCGCGCTCATCGACACCACCGAGCGTCAGTTCGGACTCGAAACGCTGATCGCGCCCTTCGGGATGCTCTACTTTCTCCACACCGGAGTCAGTTTTGAGCGCATCAAACTTGAAACACAGCTGCGCGAAAAGCGCACCGCTCTGGAAAACGTCTCGCGAGTTCTCGACTCCATCCGCAAAACTCTGGAAAGGAATTTCATGCTGTTTGAAACCGTGAAAGGTCCGCTCGAAAATGCGGGAAGACAGCAGGCGGTTCTGCAGGGAGAAGTCAAAATGCTCGAAAAAGAGGCGGACGCGCTCCCCGGCTCCGGCTCCGCGGAACGGGTCGCGACATTCGGCGAATGGGCAAAACTGCCGATGGAGCGCAGACAAAAAATCATGCGGGAAGTGCTGCGGAAAGTCGCGATTTTCGAAGACCGCTATGAGCTCG
This sequence comes from Lentisphaeria bacterium UBA4640, assembly GCA_002405835.1. Taxonomy (GTDB): domain Bacteria; phylum Verrucomicrobiota; class Lentisphaeria; order Victivallales; family UBA1829; genus UBA1829. The sequence continues at coordinate 2,473 of DHMO01000015.1, forward strand.
AACTTTACAACCGGGACATCATTTCCATTCCGAAAATGCTGACAGGGAAACGTTTCTTCAATCCGGAGCTCCGGCTGGCGGAATTCAATGAAAACCAGTCTCAACTGCGCGTTCTCCTCCGTGCGCACAGCGCGGGCAAATCACGCGTCACTCTCTACAAAACAGCCGAGCTCTCCGTCGATTACGAATTCTGACGGGTATGATGCAGGAGCCCTTCCACACCAGTTCTGTGGAAAAAATCCTTCATGTTCACAACCGCGCCCGACTTGCGCGCGATTTCAGCCGCAAAAACCAGATAATGGGTCTCCAGGGAAATCTCCGGTCCGGTGACGATCTCCGATGTATTGCGCGTCAGCACCGCATCCACAAATGAACGGACCAGATTGTAATCCCCTCCGCCATGATGATCCGGGACCTCCGGAGGCGGAATCGGAATCTCTTCCGTTTTTCCGGTCAGATACGAACAGCAGCGCAGCGTGTCGCCATCCCCGTAAAGCTCGCCGAGCGAACCGAAAACAGTGGTCCGGCGGTCGCCGTATTTTGAACATCCGGCAAGCGTAAACACCGCCGTGGCGTTGTTTTCAAACTCAATATTCACCACCTGATGATCCGCAACATCGTTGTCGCACGCAAACACGCATCGTCCGTAGGGACCGATGCGGAGCTGATGCAGAACGCTCTCTTCCGTCGCATCTCCGGCAACCGATTCCACGTAGGCGCCGATGTTGCCGGAACGGATACGCTCCAGGTAGAAACGCGGGGCGGAATAGGGACACTCCGGCTCCAGTTTGCAATCCAGACAGCGGTCCGCCGCACCTTCCGGGCGGTTTTCCTTGCGGAAAAACATCAGCGAACCGAATGACGACACCTGTTTCGGGGCGGCGCCGACAATGTAGCGCAGCCAGTCGAGGTCGTGAATTGACTTTGCAAGCAGAACCGAAGAGGAATCCTCTTCGCGGCTCCAGTTGCCGCGCACGTATGAATGGGCAAAACGCCAGTAGCCGACCGGCTCCAGGTGCTGAACGCTCATCACCTGCCCGATACGCCCGCTGTCGATCAGCTTTTTGAGCGTGCGCGTAAAGTTGGTGTAGCGGAGCACATGGCAGACGGACATGATGATGTTGTTTGCCTCGGCGGAAGCGATCAGGGTCCGGCACTCCTCAAGAGTCGGGGCGAGCGGCTTTTCGATGAGAATGTCATATTTCAGTTCGGCAAACGCGATCGCGGGCTCCAGATGCATCCGGTCCTGTGTGGCGATGATGACGGCGTCCGCGAATTTCGGACGCTTCAGCAGGTCGTGCCAGTCGTGAAACTGGTTTTCGGGCGGAATGTTATGCGTATGGGCAATGCGTTCGCGGAAAAAATCACGAGGCTCCGCAACCGCCACGACTTCGGCGCGGTCGGAAAGAGTTTTCAAGTGATTGGAGTAGATGGTTCCGCGTCCGCCCGCTCCAACGATGATCACAGATGCCTTTTTCATGCTAAGCCGTTTGCCTCTTGCTATTATTCGTTATATGGTAATATAGCGACACTGTTCGTTCCGTCAAGGGTGCGTAATATTTTTCGTCAATATATCATACCTTCCGACAAAACGAAAGCGCCGTCTGAGAGATAATATACCTGTTCCGGAGAATGCTTCAAGGGCTGAAATATGTGCAATATGTGATAGATTCGCTACAGTTCGTGACAAATTCAGAGAAGCTCGCCGTTGAGCAGAATCAATTCGCGCGCATAAGGTTCCATCTTTTCCAGAACGCCGGAGAAACGGAAAGTCCCGCCCGTATGGTTTTTCAGCTGCGGAAGAGCGGATTCCGGAAGACGGACCGTTGCGCGGATTTTGCTCTTCATCGAATAGGAGCCCGACACCTCCGCAATCTCAAAAGTCGCTTTGACTGCGGGACCTTTGCCAAGCACGAAATCGGAGTTGAATGAGTTTGCGGAACGCAGGACGCCGCTCCACTCCACGCGCGTTCCCTTTGCCTCGGCAAAAATCTTCCGCTCCTTCTCGCCGGGAAATGAAGCACCGAAGAGCTGAGATGCAAATGCGGTCTGATCCAGCGGTACAGTATCCGGCACAGATTCAGAAGCAGGTTCAGACACAACACGCTCCGGTTCAATTTCCGGTTCCGGAACGGCAGGAATTTCCTCATTCATTGCGGGTTCGGGTTCAGACACAATCTCCGGTTCCGGTTCACAAACCGGCGCGGAGACCTTCGGAGTTTTGAGTTCAGGAACAGGTTCCGCATGTTCAACGCGTATCGGACCGGCGGGGGACGCGACCGAACACTTCTCCCAGTTCTCGGCAAAGGAAATTGTAAAACTGATCAGATGAACCAGAGAGTCCTCGTCATTGCAGATTCCCGGAACGCGGATCACCACATATTGATCGGTGACATCCAGATAACGGAAAAATCCAAGCGCGTTCTTCAGAATGTTCATTCTGGCCGGCGTCAGAGCCCCGATCAAAGCACTTTCGCTGGAGGCGACGTATTGCAGACGGGGATTATCAATTCCGGAGAGCTTGTAGACGCGCTGTCCGGCGAAAATACCGCGCAGGACAGGTTCATCATCCAGCAGAATCCGCAGTCCCGCTTTCCCCGGCGTGCGGAAGAGAACCGAGGCGACCGTGCAGCGTTCTCTGTCCTCTCCCTCCGGGATATACACATCCACCAGACGATCATTGATGATGCCGCGCAGACCGGGAAAGCCGCTGCCGTCCTTCGGCCGGATATATTCGAGATCGGTATTTTCGGCAATCCCCATCCAAACACTCGGAGAGACATAAGAACCGGAAGCGGAGAACGTGAAAGATTTCCGTTCTGCGGAGCCGCCGTCAGACGGCGAACTCCGCATTGCAAGCATTCTTCCCAGAAAACGGAAAAAGGAGAGCACCACAATCATTGTTATCAGGATTGCCAGGAAACCCATTCTTTTTCCTCCGGGGAAACGGACTTACTTTCCGGCGGAGAGGAAAGTGAGTCCGGGAAGCTGAATATCCATGCCCTGCCAGTGATTCAGGAACTGAACCGCGGCAAGCAGAACCCAGACAATCAGGCAGATCAGCGCGACACAGGAGGTCACGGTGAACAGCCAGTGCGCTTTCGGAGCCGGAGTTCCGGCAACATCATAATCCGGAAGTTTGAAATCGCTCTTTTCGTCCGCATCTTCCGCGTTTTCTCCGGCGGATTCCTCCGGCGCGGACTCTTCCGCAACCGGCTCCTCATCGGTGGAAAGAACGGCGGCCGGTTCCTCCTCGACCGCGGGCTCTTCCACGGCGGGAGCGGGAACAAGTTCATCGACCTTGTCGACTTCGGGAGCTTCTGCAGGCGCGGCGGGAACCACCGGGGATTTCAGTTTAACGGTGCTGGCGCCGGGGATTGCGACTCCGCTGATCTTGACGGTCTGGGCGGATTCCGCAGCATCTTCTTCCATGGGCTGCGGCGGAACGAGCTTGACCGTGGCAGCGCCGGCAGTCGGCTTTGTGCCGAGACGGATGCTGGTTGTCGCAGTGCCGATCTTGATGCCTGTCGTAGAGGTGGCAACGCCCTGACCATGCCCGATCTTCTGGGCGGGTTTTGCGCCGAGGTGAATGCTGGTTGTCGCAGTGCCGATCTTGATGCCTGTCGTGGAGGTGCCGACTTTCGGAGCCGCCGCACCCTTCAGGGACGGGGCGGCATCTGCGACCGGCGGCTGTGCTCCGAGCGGAGAAGCCACGGCGGAACGCGCACCAACGGAAAGCGGAACAGATTTCGTGGAAATCGGGGTGGAGTGAGTGGACATCACTTTCGGAGCCGGACGATTCAGGCGGACCGTTGCGGTCAGGTCGCTGTCGTCGACCGCCGCTTTCGGAACGCTGGAAATGCCGGAAAGGGGAATGCCCTTTGTAGAAGTTTCCACTTTTTTCGGGGAAAGCACCTGGGTTGTTCCGCCGGGCGTCAGCTTTTTGCCGAACGGGGAATCGACCGGTTTTGCGGCAAGCGGCTTCAGTTTTTTGAGCGGAATTGCCTGTGTTTTTTCGAGATCTTCCGCAGGAGCCTGCGGTTTCAGTGCGGCACGGCTGACTCTCACCGTGCTGGTTCCAACGCCCTCGTTTTCGGGAGTTCCCGTCCCGACCGGGGTCAGTTTAATTGTCTTATGTCCGGTTCCGTCCGGCTTGATCTCTGCCATGATTCACCTCAAAAAGTTAGTCCGAATGTTCTTTTCCATACTTTCAGGACTGAATATAGCATAACCTTTTCCGTTCTGCAAATCAAAAAAAAGGCTTTTATGCATTTTTCCGTATTTTTCTTGATAAAAACTCTTTTTATGCTATTGTAATCCGCAGTAATGAGGAGGAAATCATGTCACTTGTTCGCGAAGAAATACTGAAATGCCCGAAATGCGGCGCGGAAAACCTGTTCCGCTTCTACGATTCCATCAACGTATCGCTCGACCCGGAGCTTAAAGAGAAAGTGCTCAACACCTCTCTCTTTAAAATGAAATGCTCAAAGTGCGGGTCCGAAACCGTCGTGCGCTACGACCTTCTCTATCATGACATGTCCGACACCCGCCCCCTTCTCATCCAGTGCTGCCAGAAGAAAGAGGGATGGGAGAAAATCAACGAACAGAACGAAAATGTCCGCAAGATAATGGCGGATATGAATCTTTCCAACGAATTTCCGCACCGCGTGGTCATCGGCTACACAGCCCTTCTTGAAGCGCTCCGCATCTTCGATGCCGGATACGACGACCGGGTGATGTTTGTTCTCAAAATGGTTTTCGCCGCCATGCTCAAGCGCGATCACCAGGAGTGCAAAGGAATCCTCTTCTGCGGAAAAGACGACAAAGGACAGCCCCTTTTCTCCGTCCTCGACGATGAGTTCAAGCCGAAGCTCTACAACCTCACGGAGGACATCTACAACAACATTTCGGAAAAACTTCTCCCGCTTCTCCCGCCCGAATCGGAACAGCATATTCTCATCGACCATGATTACATGCTCCCCTACATCAACAGAATCCAGGTGTGAAACATGAAAACGCTGCCACTGACTATTGCCATTGCAACATACAACCGAGCCCACTACTTACGCCAAACGCTCCAAAGCATCGTAGGTTCAGATGCTCGACCACTCGAAGTCTTGGTTCTTGACGATGGATCAAAAGATAACTCCGCGCAAGAAATCACCAAAAGTTGCTCCATCCCGATTCAATATTTTTATCAGCAGAATCAAGGGCCGGCCACCAGCAGAAACATACTTGCAGAAAAAGCGGCTGCACCATACATTCTTTTTCTCGATGATGATGATCTGCTTGAACCGGATGCTCTTTCCTGTCTCTGTTCCACAGCAGAGCAACATAATGGGACAGGAGTTGTCTATTCCCAGTATACCCGCATCGATGCAGAGGGGCTCCCCCTCCCTTCACGCTTAAAACGTAAAAATTACCCATCTGGATTAATTTTTCCAACGCTGTTTCAGATGAATCTAATTTTGCCCAGTGCGACACTGATCCCAGTCCAACTGATTCGAAGAAAAAAACTTCGATTCAATCCTTCGCTCCGGATAAACGAAGATTATCAGTTCTTTTTGAGACTTGCTTTAGACACTCCGTTTTTTGCAATCAACCGCCCCTTAATTCGCAGGAGGCGGCATCAAAACAACCTCTCAAAGAGATCTGCAGCAACAGCAGCTTTGGAATATCAAATTCTGAAAGATTTTTATGAAAAGACCCCTGAGGCGGCTCAACAAATTTCACCTGATATATACAAAAAACGACTGGCAGAATTACTTCTCAGAGAAGCAAAAGCGACAGAAGACACCGTACAAAAGCTAGCATTAAACCGCAAAGCTCTACACCTTTCTTTTTCTTGGAAAGCGCTTTTCCGTTCCATTATCCCATAAAAAGGAGTACAAATGACCGAACCTTTTGCCAATCTGGATTTTGACAGGGAAAAACGCTGCGGCTTCCCCGAATTCATTTTCGGTGCGGGGAAAACGCCGGAACAGATTGCCGACATCATGAAACAGCTTCACAAGGCGGGAAAGCCCGCGCTGGCAACCCGGCTGAAACCCGAAGCAATCCCCGTCATCCGGCGGGAAATCCCCGAAGCGGAAATTCATGAAAATGCACGAACGGCGCTGATGCGCGACTATGTTCAAAAGCGCCCGGGGACCGTCGCCGTGGTCTGCGCCGGAACCTCCGACCTGCCCGTTGCGGAGGAGGCCTGCGATACGCTCGCCATCTGCGGAATCACCGCCCGGCTCATCCCCGACGTCGGCGTCGCGGGCATACACCGTCTGCTGAACCGCATTGAGGAAATCCGGAAAGCGGACGCCGTCATTGCCGTTGCCGGAATGGAGGGAGCTCTCCCGAGCGTCATTGCCGGACTCGTTGCGGCACCCGTCATTGCCGTCCCGACCAGCGTCGGCTACGGGGCATCGTTCGGCGGCGTCACCGCCCTGCTCGCCATGATCAACAGCTGCGCCTCCGGCGTAACCGTCGTCAATATCGACAACGGATTCGGCGCGGCCTGCGCGTGCGCAAGAATGCTGAATCGAATTCAAGTGACGGATTGACGGAGAAGTGACGGAACTGATGACGGATTATTTGTTCCGCCGCTGATAGAGCGACCCGAAGCACCCGCCGTTCTTCTGCGGAGTTAATCCTATGACCAGCAGAGACGACGGATTTTCTTTCATGAAGATTTCGCCGTTTCCGGATGAAGGATCGAAATGTTCCCCGGAAACGCTCTTCCAGCCCATCGCCGTCAGCGACGCGCCGAGTGAAGAAAGCGTCTGCGGAACATCAAAATCTGATGAGAACGCACCGTACACTGCGTCACGCTTCGGGAACCGCATGGTCATCTGCGGTTTCGCACCCGGCGGCAGAGGAAATTCAGAAGGCCAGTCCTTCGGTTTCAAATCCGATGCGGGAATGTCCATGGAGAATGAAAGCACCGGATAAATTCCATGAACCGAAAGCAGAAGGATTCTGCGGCGGAGACCGTTTTTGAGTTTGATTTCCGCAAGCAGAGATTCTTTGTTTGCCGCAAAAACCGCATCCGGATGCATTTTCCGCAAATTTTGAAAACAGAGATCAAGCGGATTCTGATTCATCGAAACGCCAAGTTCCAGAGACTGGCCGTTCACAATTACATTTTCGGTCCAGAGCGGCGAATTCCCCGCGACTTCATCCGGCACGATCGTTCCGTTTCCGGAAAACGGCCACAGGGAGAAGACCTCCGCGGAAAGCACGAGGGGGAAGAGAAGAAGAATCAGCAGTCCAGCCCGGTTCATCGCGGCGCCCTCCGTCAATTTCCTCCGCGCTGAGCCATCTTGAAGGCATTCGCCGCATTCTCCCAGCGGGCGACGATGGGCGCGAGAATAAAATCCTCCAGCTCCGCGGAGTAATCCAGATGAGTATTGCAGAACGGACACGTCGCGAACGTCTCGATATCCGCGGGAATAAGCATTTCTCCGCATTTCGGGCAGACAAGAAAACGAGCCTCCGGCATAGCTTCCGGATCCGGACGAGTAAAATGATATTTGGGGGGATTGATGTTTTTCATACCGGAAACATACCCCGTTTTTCCGAAAATTCAAATTGTTTTCGGAAATTTTTCAGAAGCCCGAGTCCCGGCAGAACAAGAGAGCTGCAGCCCTTTATTGATTCGCAGACTTTTTTTCTAACGAAAAAAGCCGATTGCGGACAACTCTTTCTGCTGTCGGCAATCGGCAAATACACTCACCAGCGCGGCGGAGCTTCATGATGTCTCGGCGGCGGGGGCGGCGTCGGACGCGGCGCGGGTCTCGCCGGACCATCATAATGTCCCGGCGGAGGCATCGGGCGCGGTGCGGGTCTCGGCGGCGGAGGCGGAGG
>DHMO01000030.1:0-12643 GCA_002405835.1 Lentisphaeria bacterium UBA4640
CCGTCGTTCATGTTGACGATGAAGTTGAAGCGCGTCGCCGAGCCCGGCAGCAGTTTGAACGGGCTGATCGAAACCGGCGGAAGAGCGAGTTCGTACACTACGCCGTCCGCGGTTTTGCGGATCGCACAGTCGCCCTGATCCGTCCGGCCGAGCGGCTTCGCAAGCGAATCGTAGGTGCTCGCGGAACCGGCCTGACGCATCAGCAGCGGCTTGCCCTGGTAGAGCGAAAGCGAGTACTCGAAATCGTCGTCCTGATATCCGGCGGTTCCCTTCGGGGCGTTCGCGATCGTATCCAGCGCGAACTGAATGCCGTCACCCTGCCACGTCGAACCTTCACCGAGCGTATCCACCGGATGGAAACCGTCCTTCTTCACCTCAATTGCAAGATAAAGGCGGTCGGAACTCCATTTGCTGCGGAATGAAACTGTATTCTTCTTCATGGCGTCGCTCCAGGGCGTGTTCTGAACCGAATTCTTCACCGTCAGAACCACCGGCGCAACGTCCTGCCAGTCGGAAAGATCACCGTCAATTGTGATTGCTTTTTCCGCCTTCGGGACGAACAGCGCGCGGAGCGGGACAGTTACCGTTTCGCTCTGCTTGATTGCCGGAAGTTCAACTTTCAGTTTGGCTTCACGCGGAGTCATGCCGATTTCCGGAACGGTGCGGAATGCAACACTGCGGGTGCTTTCCCCCGGAATGTCGCGGAATTCCAGTTTCTGTTCACCGTCGACAAGACCCGGAGTCAGAACCGAGACCGTGCCGGAGAGCGGTTTCGCCGTGAGGTTTGCAACCTCAACCGTAAAGCTGTGCGGTCCGGTGATTTTCACGGCGGTACGGAACGCTTTGTCTGTGATATTCAGCTTCGCGGAAGCAATCTGCTTCGCGAGTTCCGCGGCGGATCCTTCGGTTTCGAGGTAGACGGGGCACTCGTTGAGTTCAAATGTCGTTCCGTCGATCCGCGAACCCATGAAATCATAGGCACGGAATTTCTTTGCGAATTCGATCTTTTCCGGCTTGCCGTTCCACTTCCAGAGAACCGCGGTACGGCGCGTTCCGAGGTCGAAGATGTAGCAGCGGTAATTCGCACCGAGTTTCACCTGTCCGGCAGGCTTTCCGTCCTCAATCCGATCCGCCGCCGCACGGACGGCGTAAAGGTAAAGCGACGGCATGACGGTATCGCCGTTCTCCGCATTTCCGGGGCGGATGCAGGTCCATGCGGTCTGGCAGTGTCCGCTGCCCATTGCAAAATGGAAGTAGATTTCCACGCCGTTTGCGAATCCGACGATTTCATTGCGGATGTCGCGCGCCGTGTTGACGACCGCTTCCGGGAAGATGCGGTTATCTGGATACGCCTGCGGGAAAACGCGGCCGGCCTCGGTCGAGAAGAAACGGAAGTCCGGCTTGAAGCGTTTTGCCATCTTCTGAAGACTCTGCATATCCTCGCCGTAATCCGGAAGCTCGGGAAGCTGGCGGTACGGATGCTCGGAAATGATGTCGAGCCGTTCCGCCACGCCGGGCTTGGAGATCACCGTTTCAATCCACGGCACAACCGTTCCGCAGGAGTCGGGACCCGCGATTGTCGCATTCGGGTCTTCCTTGCGGATAACGTCCGCCGTGACATTGATGCAGCGCGCCACCGAGTCAGCATCCACAACCACCAGATTCGCCGGGTCCGGGTTGGCTGTGCGCCCCGACCAGATGTTCGGCTCATTCAGAATCTCATACGTATCGACCATGCCTTTCACCGAACGGATTTTCTCCGTCAGATACGCCGTCCATTTGGAATAATCCTTCGGCAGGAAGAACGCTTCTTTTCCGCGCAGAACGTTGTTCAGGCAGTACAGCGAATAGATTCCCGCCTTGTGAAAGAGCGGAACGCTTTCGAATCCGGCTCCGTCGAAATCCCAGATTCGGGCGGAACCGAGACGGAACTGTTTCATCAGCTCAATGCTGACGTTGATGTTGTGGTCCCGCGCACTGGAAACGTTGATTCCGAAACGGCGGACCATCGGGCGCGGACGCTCAATCACACCGAACGGCAGCACATGCTCGTCTATGCGGTCTCCGGTCTTCGCGGTCACGTAAAGCGTCATCCAGCCGCGCGCCGTTTCCGGAAGTTTCACGGAAATGCTCTCTTTCGCGGGCAGATTCAGCGTCTTCTCCGGAGCGGAGGCGATCACCTGACCGAAGACGTTCTTCACACACCAGCCGAGCGACGTCTTCTCCGCTTTTCCGGCAGATTCGAAATTCAGATTCGCAACAACCGGTTCATCCGTGTAATACGTCGTGGAGTTCTTGTTCAGAATTCCGGAAATCCACACCGCAGAGTCGTCGCGGAATTCCGTATTCAGACTCTGACGGCAGGAGAGGTCGTCAATCCAGACGGTGGAATTCGCGGGGACGTCGAAGCGCGGGAACACAAGACCGTACTGATCGCCGTAGCCGCTGCCGGGACTGCCGACGATCCGCACGCCGTCAACCGGCTTGCCGTAGGCGGGGATGTTCAGCGTAAATTTCTTCCATTCCGTCCCGATCGTAATCGGTTTTGAATAGATCACGCCGTTGCAGGGGAACAGCGCCATATACAGCGAAGTCGGTTTGTCGGCTTTCAGCCATGCGGAAAACGAAACCGGCTGATTGCGTTTCACCGGAACCGGAAACAGATAGAGCTGGTTGATGCTGTTCGCCGGAGCCGTCACCTTGAACGAACGCTTTCCGGAATGCGCGGTCGAGAGGTCCGATTCGACTTTCAGCGTGCCGGAAAAACCGACGCCGCGATAGTCGTAATGCTTCCCGTCCTTGTGCGAACCGAGGAATTTGATATCGGAATATGCAATTCCGTAAAGCCCGCGTTCCGCACCGCCGTTCGCAATGCGTTCCGTGACGCCGTCGATCTTCTCCTCCGCAACAACCGGAGTGAATTCACACGCGCCGATCGTGTAGACCCCCGGCTTGCGGAACGTCAGACGCAGGCTGACATTTTTCAGCGTAGCCGGCAGATTCTGCTCGAACACAAATTTCTGCGGTTCCGCCGACGCCAGACAGATTCTGGAGCGCCAGTAGTGCACATCCTTGCCTTTCGGAACATCGCGTCCCTCGAAATACATTTCGAACTGCGCATTCGGAACCGCGCTCACTTCCGCAGTCAGACGCGCCCGCTTGTCCGGAATCATCCCGGAAACGGGAAGGCGCACCGTGATTTCCTCTTTGGGGTCCGTTCCGAAAAACTTGCGCGTGTCAATCACCAGTTTCCCGTCTTTGACCTCAATTTTGACAAGGTCTCTTTTTTTCGCCGGAATCACGGAACACCCGCCGGCATATTTGCCCGCCGGAGTTTTCAGAGCTCCGTAATCCGGAGAAAGCGTGTAGCCGTTCCAGTCGGAAACAAATCCGAACACGGAAACCGAAAACAACGCCGCCAGTAAGGATAAAGAAAATTTCATCGTCTGCATTCCTTGTTACTTTGCGGGAACCTCAGCAAGAAAATCACACGCGCCAACCGTATACACCGCGGGAGCGCGGAAGGTCAGACGCAGCCGGACGTCTTTCACCGTTGCGGGGAGAAGCTCTTCTATTTCAAATTTCTGCGCGGATTCTTTTGCATTGCATTTCCTGGCTTTCCAGAAATGCTGTCCCTTGCCGTCGACAACATTCTGTCCTTCAAAGAAGATTTCAAACGGAGTTGCGGGAACTGCGGACATTTCCACAGTCAGGCGCGCCTTTTTTCCCGGAACAACACCATTGAGCGGAATCCGGACGGTCACTTCCGTTGCAGGTTTTTCGCGGAAAAATTCGCGGACGTCAATCACAAACTTTCCGTCTTTGATTTCCAGTTTCACCAAATCGGCTTTCGCCTTCGGGTCGATATGAATATTCCCGAAATATTTCTTTTCCGCTGTCTGCAGCCATGTTTTTTCAGGAGCGATTTTGATTCCATTCCAGTCGGAAACAAATCCGAAGGCGGATGCGGAAAGCATCAGGGCGAATGCGGGGAGAAGTTTTTTCATTTCAACAGTCTTTCTGTGTTTTCAGGTTTTTATTGCAATTTCGTGTAGTACAGATCCTCTTCCGGAGAGGTGCCGTCGTACCATGACGTTCTGAAAATTTTTACAGAGGCCGCATGACCGTCCAGCATCAGCATATTCGTATTCATGCTGTGGTTCCAGCCCATTTCATTCGAGCTCCAGAAAACCACCTCACTGGAACCTCCGGAAAAACCGCAGGCGGCCTCTTTGCTTTTTGAATTGTCCACAGAACGCTTTCCGGATGCGTTGTTCTCCGCAAGAAGAATTGCTCTGGATGCAGCCTTGATCTTGCCTGCACGCCTCGCATGGACAGAGGTATTCGTAAGATCAACCCACGAATAAAGCATTGCATAGCTGCGCGGCGAACCGATTCCGTTCTCGACCAGGCGCCCGGAATCCGTCGGGCACTGGAACAGCTTCCACTTGTTGTCCGGCCAGCCGCCATCCTCGGAACGGACCTTGTAATTGAGAAAACTTTTGCCGAAAACATAGTCCCAGTGATACTGCTGTGTGTAAAGATGCGGAGCCCTTACTTTATTGTTGTCGATCGGAGGCGCAATATAATCATCAAAAGTGGACTGGTACATCATTTCCGCCGTCCCGAGCTGTTTCAAATTGGACATGCAGGAAATCGCCCGTCCCTTTTCCCTTGCGGAATTCAGCGCGGGCAGCAGCATGCCGGCCAGGATGGCAATAATCGCAATTACCACAAGGAGCTCTATAAGAGTGAACCTTCCGAACGCTTTTCTGCGATGCTGGATTGATAAGATTGATTTCTTGTTCATAACACTGTCCTTCCTTTCTTTTTATCTTTTCAAAGTTTTGTCTGTCAAGTGTTGAGGGATGAGCGGGTTTCCTGTTTTCATCTTGCAAAATCCTTTCCAAGCAATATGTTTTCTCTTTCTTCAACGACTGTTTCGTAATAAGGATCTCTGCTCTGTTCGCAAAAGCGGTCTTTCAGAACAGAAGAACTCACGAATTCCATCGGAATCAAACAGGTGCGGACCTGCGGTTCCGGTTTTTCCACCATCTCGATCAGACGCTCAATCAGACGCGGCACCTTTTCTTTGAACGGTTCGAACATCGCCCCCAGAACATTCGGAGCCTCGAAATAATCGAACGGCAGAGAGTAACTGTTAATCAGCGGCGGAATGTTCCGGATTTCATTGCTGTAACAATAAATCTGGAACTTTCTCGCAACGATGCTGGACAAAAAGAAGAGACACGCCTTCCGGTCCTGCGCAACGGCAAGGATTTGCGGCGCCGATCCGAACCGGATGAAATCCACTGCGACACCGCATTCCGCCCCGCACTTCTTCGCGGCTTCGACCGGCATCAGGTCGCCGACAAACACAAAAAGGGCATTGCGGATTCCCTTTTTCACGAGCATCGCAAACGCATCGCGGAAGCATTGGCAGTAATCCCGCAGGAACATATTGCATTCCGGATGCTCCGTTGTCAGAAGAACCGGATAGTTCCGCAGATAATCCGGCAACGGCTGCTCCGGATCAAAAGCCAGTGTGTAAAGTATCCCGTCCGCCTGACGGTTGATAAGATTCTGCAGACACTTCTGCTCTTTTTTCTTGTTGAAACGCGTCACGGAAATCAGCAGCTGATACCCGCGTTTGTCCGCCTCGTCAAGCAGCATCTCCGAATAGAAGCCGGAATAGACGGTCGCAATATTGCCGATGACAAGTCCGAGCGTTTTGCTTTTCCCTTTCTTCAGCGAACGGGCGGTGACAGACGGCTGATAGTTCATCTCGCGCACAGCTTCATCAATCTTGCGCTTCGTATCTTCCGCCATCCGGGCGAGCGGATGATCGTTCAGATACATGGAAACGAGCGCAGTCGAAACCCCGACCCGTTCCGCTATATCTTTAATCCTTGTTCTCATCCGACCTCCGCTGGTTATGTGCTGTATCGTTTCAGCAATTTTAATTATAGCATATTCCCCCGATTTTGTCAACCCCCTGTTTTGAAAAAAAATCAAAAAAAACGGAGGGAACGTCATCGTGCGTGTTCCCTCCGAAAATCCGGACCTGGCTCTGCGGCCGGGTTGCGTTATTTTTTATTCTGCCTGAAATACTTCAGAAGAATCTTCTTTGCAGGCGTGTCCTCCTTTGCTTTTTTCAGCTTGAACGCCCTCGCACGTTCCATCTCCACCGACCAGGGCGGCCACTCGCGGAAGGCGTGATACGTCCAATCCCAGCCGTACTCTTCAAACAGCTCGATGCAGTCACGGATATACTCATCGCGTCCTTGCGCCCAGGCGATACAGCTGAATTCCCCGATGTAGATGGGCACTTTGTATTTCTCCTGATAGTCGATAATCGGCTTCAGAGCAAGCCGAATCTGCTCTTTGTCCCAGTATACGCCGTTGATGTAACCGGGATATTTCCATTCGATCTTCGAACCGGGGGCTACACCCTGATGAGTCAGGGCATGCGGAGAATAATAATGCGGCGTATAGCCCATATTCGGATCTGTCGGAGCGGCGGCTGACGGATTGTAAATCCGCTTCTGCGAATCAACGGAACGTATCGCTTTTACCATGCGGCCGACAAGCCCGTGCCATTTTTCCTTGCTGATGCCGTACGGCTCATTCAGCAGGTCGTAGGCAATCACATTCGGCTCATTCCTGTAGTGCTCCGCGATCATCCGCCACGCGGTTATCAGACAATCGAAGTCATCAACGTCCTTCAGGTTGGCGCTCGCGTAGACCGATGATTTCCCCTGCGGAACCATCGGCGGATGCACGACAATGCTGATTCCGTTGCGCTTGAAAGCGGGCAGGAGTTTATCAAGATGCGCCATGCGTTCCCCGATGAATTTGATATATTCCTCTCCGTTCTTCGCTCTTTTCGGGCTTGTAAACGCGAATCTGACAAGATTCGCCCCCCAGCGTCCGAGTTCATCAATATCGGCTTCTGTGATATGAAGCGGAGCCACCATCGTTCCGCGATACTGTGTTACAGGCCCCTTCCAGGTTTTCAGGGAATCCGGATCCTTGATGTCGCGTCCGCGGCGGATTTTCGCCGCCTCTCTGTTCTCCGGCGCAACGACTTCAAAATCGGGAATCTCCACGGCTTTGCTGATGCTGACCCAATCGACAAACAGGTCGCCATGACAGCGGTTCAAGTCGATGGAGAACATGGCGCTCGTGACATCTCCCGGTTTGACACGGAAGACTTGATAGAAATCGCTCCATGCCGTTGTTCCGTAAACCGGAGCGGCGGCCTCCCAGCGCGGTTTCTCTTTCGTGGATTTTTCGCGCAGACAGAGAACCGCTCCGGCGCCATACCAGTGCCGTTCGCCTTTTTTCAAATCCGTTCCGCAATAGCGTCCCTGAATCACATAGTATCCGCCCTCGGCGAAAAGCTCCGGAGACAGTTTTACTTTGTACTGCGAATGAGTTTTGTAATTGATGTTTTTCATCCACAGCGCGCCATCCCCTTTTTCTCCGCCTTTCGGCTGGTGAATGCGGACCGGACTCAGCATGAACGGATCAATCTCTCCGGCAGTAAAATCATTCCTGTAGATTGTTTTTGTCACTTTGAATGCGCCGAAACACGTCAGCGCAAGCAGAAACACAAACAGAAATCCAAGTTTTTTCAGCATCGCCACCCCCGTCATTTCTTCGGAACCGCTTCAAATGAAATTTTGCGGATCTGGACATTCACAGTGTTCAGGAAATCAAACCGAGCCCACACTCCGGCAAGATCGACGGGAAATTCCTGTTCAAACGAAAGAGTCTGCCAGCCGGCGGCCAGTGCAACTTTTTTCATCTTTGCCCAGTGACGCTTCTGTCCGTTCACATCCCGGCTTCCTTCGAATCCGAAGTTCAGCAAAGCGGGCGCATCGCTCTTGATTTCAATGCTGATCCGGCTGATTTTCCCCGCAGTTTCCGGAGCGCCGGTCCGGCAAATGTCCTCCTTCTTTGCAATATGCATGCGCATGACGACAAAATCTTTTCCGGAAACATCAAAATCGCGCGTATTCAGGGCAAGCGTTCCATCCACGCCGGATACTTTCATCTGCGGGAAACGCTCTTTCGGGAACGCCTCCAGATTGCCGAGAAAACGGTTTCCGGCAGTCTGTTTCACATTGACGTACCTGGATTTCACCGAAGTCAGCGTGAATGGCTCCGCAAAAGAGCAGGTGTCCGCATTCAGACTGAACGCCGAAAGCGCGGCAAGCAGAGCGGCAGTTTTTGTTGTTGCAATTTTCATGATTTTATCTCCTTTCTCTGAAAATTATTCGACATATGAAGAGGAAAGCGGCCAATCCCAATAAGCGATTGCATCGCGCCCTTTCCATTTTTTTCTGGATGCGACATGCCCGTCAAGAAAAGTGATGTTCGCGGCGGAGTTGTGATTTGCCCCGACCCCGAGGGAGCTCGAAAACCAAAGCGGTCCTGCGCTGTCCGCGGCACCGATCCGGGTCTTCCGGAATCCGGTGGAAGTCAGATTGTTGTAGTCGACATCCGCAATGCAGTACGTTGACGACTGGCGCTTATAGCGCGACATTTTTGGCAAGGGCGCGCCGGCGGCATCACGCGGAGACGTCCGCAAAAGTCCCTCGACAAACGCATACGAACGTGGAAATTCATTGTCCGGAACCCTGTTTTTGCTGTGGCTTGGACACACAAAGACCTGCCAGCTCTTGGGAGACGAGGGCAGAACTCCCGAGAATTTACAGCCCAGATATACCGCGTACTTGACATCCCAGTTCTTCAGATAACTGTCGGAATCAGATCGCTTCGCCGGCGCGATGTAGTCATCGTTATCCCCGGCATACTGCGGAATAGCCAGCCCAAGCTGTTTCAGATTTCCGGCGCAGCTTATCTTCCTCGCCTCTTCCCGCGCCTTGTTCAGGGCCGGAAGAAGCATCCCCACAAGTATTGCAATAACTGCTATGACCACGAGCAGCTCCACGAGAGTAAATTTGTTCTTTTTCGCATTCATCTTTTAAAGTCCTTTCTGAGTAATATATTTTCTCTTTCTTCGACGACTGTTTTGTAATACGGGTCTCCGCACTGGCTCAAGAAGCACTTCTTCAGCGATGCGGCGTCCATGAAAATATCCGGAACGGAACAGGTGCGGACCTGCGGTTCCGGTTTTTCCACCATCTCGATCAGACGCTCAATCTGACGCGGCCCCCTCTCTTTGAACGGCTCGACCAGCGCGCCCAAAACTTCCGGAGCCTCAAAATAATCATACGGCAGAGAATAGCTGTAAATCAGCAGCGGAATTTCCGCAATTCCGCCGTCGTAGCAGTAAATCAGGAATTTCCGTGCAAGAACGCTGGAAAAGAAAAACAGATATGCCTTTCTTTCCTGTGCAAGAGCAAGAATCTGCGGTATGGACTCAAAATAAACGGCATCCACGCCGATGCCGTATTCCTGTCCGCATTCCCGCGCAAGAGCAATCGGCTTCCAACCGCCTTCCACGACAAAAAGCGCATTGCAGATTCCTTTTTCCGAAATCCGGGCAAATGCATCACGGAAACATTGACGGAAATCTCGCTGAAACATATTGCATCCCGGATGCTCCGTTGTCAGAAGCAACGGATAATTCCGCACATAATCCGGCAGAGGCTTCTCGGGATCAAAATCCAGCGTATATAAAATCCCGTCCGCCTGGCGGTTCACAAGATTTTGAAGACATCTCTCTTCTTTCTCCTTGCCGTAACGCGTAACCGAAATCAAAAGCTGATAACCGCGCTTGTCCGCCTCGTCCAGCAATGTCTCCGAATAAAAACTGGAGAACACGCTTGCAATATCGGCAATGACAAGCCCGAGCGTTTTGCTTTTCCCTTTTTTCAGAGAGCGCGCAGTGAGCGAAGGCTGGTAGTTGAGTTCGCATACAGCTTCGTCAATCCGCCGTTTCGTCTTCTCCGCCATCCGCGCGGAAAGCGGGTGGTGATTCAGGTAAAGCGAAACCATTGTCGTGGAAACCCCCGCCCGTTCCGCCACATCTTTGATTCTGACCCGCATTTCCGATCTCTCCTGTTAAAATGTTACATCGTTGTAACTGCATTAATTATAGCACATTCCCCCGATTTTGTCAACCCCCTGTTTTAAAGATTTTTCAAAAAAAGTGCAGATTCCGCTGTTTTCTTAAGACTATTTAATCGTTTACTCTTGACTTTTCAAATTTCTGTGGTATTTTAAATGCGTGCAAGTCCGGAATTCCGGATTGCATGGGATGTACTACGATTCTTTGGCAAATAAAAGGAGGTCGCACATGGCTTCAAATGCGGAATTCAATCTGAAACGGTTGGCAAAGACAACTCTTCCTATGGATTTCGTCCGTGCACACTCCGGTGAGTGGGATCACCAGGCGTGGCTTGAGTTCTGTGCTTCCCTTGAAGACAAAGGATATACACCGGTCGACCTCGATCAGGTCGGGCTCCTTCTGGAACAGAAAAAAATGGAATACTGGGCCGAAAGGAACTCGAAATAACCGTGGCGGATCGGAATACCAATGTCCGGGGCGCGGCAGAGGCTCCCGCAAATGCACCATCATGCGGGAGTTTGTCAATCGTCGCAACCCCTATCGGAAACCTGGAGGATATCACCCTCCGCGCCCTGCGCGTTCTGAAAGAAGCCGACACCATTCTCTGCGAAGACACCCGGCGCACCCGGATTCTCTGCTCAAAATTTGAAATCTCCTCACGTCTCGAAAGCTATCATATCTTCAACGAGCACGGACGCACTCCCGAACTCATCCGCCGCGTCCGCTCCGGCGAAAAAATCGCGCTCGTATCCGATGCCGGAATGCCCTGCATCGCCGATCCCGGGTTCCTCCTCGTCCGCGAAGCCGTCGAAGCCGGAATCGAGCCGGAAATCGTCCCCGGCGTCTCCGCCGTCATCTTCTCCATCGCGGCAAGCGCCCTGCCGTCCGACCGCTTTGCCTTCCACGGCTTCCTCCCCGTCAAATCCGGAAGACGCGCCGCACGGCTTGAGGAAATCGCGGCGACAAAACTGACCGCGGTTGTTTTCGAGTCGCCATACCGTCTTTCCAAACTCCTCAATGAAATTCCGCAGTACTTCGGTCCGGAAGCCCCGGTGGTCGTCGTCCGCGAGGCCACGAAAGTTCATCAGGAAATCCTGCGTGGAAAAGCCGCGGAGCTCGCGGAAAAGCACGGCAAACGAACCTGGAAGGGTGAATGCGTTGTCATCATCGGCGCCGCCTCCGGCGATGCGCAGGAAGAAGAGCGCACAGAAAACGGGGAACGCGATGAATAAGGCTTTTTTCCTTGACCGCGACGGCGTAATCGTCGAGGAGGAACACTATCTTTCCGATCCCGCGAAGGTCCGGCTCTGTCCGGGCTGCGCGGAAGCGTTCCGCAAAATCGCCGGAGCCGGGTACCAGATCATCGTCACTTCAAACCAGTCCGGAATCGCGCGCGGATACTTCACCTTTGCCGACGTCGCCGCCGTGGAACGCCGGATCTGCGAACTGCTGGCGGCGGAAGACGCACCGCTCCCGCTCGCATGGTACTACTGTCCGCACCACACAAAAGGAACAGTCGCGGAGTATGTCTGCGACTGCAATTGCCGCAAACCGCGTCCGGGAATGCTGCTGCAGGCGGCGGAAGATCATGACATTTCCCTGGCGGACTCGGTGATGATCGGCGACAAACTTTCCGATCTTCGCGCCGCGTTTTCCGCCGGCTGTCCCGCCGCCGCGCTCGTCCGCACCGGACACGGTTCGGAACAGATCCTTGAAAAACTCGACCGCGATTATGCGGTTGCCGACCATATTCTAGATGCGGTAAATCAACTGCTCGCGCTTCAGAAAGGAGTTCCGCAATGACATTTGAAGACCTCAAGAACAGACTGGAGGACGGAACCGTTCTCGTTTTCGGCAAGATTCTGAACGCAACGCACAACGTCCGCGGATGCGGCGCGATGGAACTTGACCACCGCAAGGGATTCCGGATTGTCGAACAGAGTTTGAAACAGATCCGCAAAGCCGTCACGGCGGACGGCATTCTGATTCTCCAGATCCGGGAGGACCGCCTGACACCCGTCAGCACCTTCGGCGAGGAAGTTGTCACCGACCTTCCGGAAGAGCTTGAGGAAGAGACGCTCCAGAAACTTCCGCGCTTTGATTTTTCCGCGAAAGTTCATGCCCAGAAAGTTCTGAAGAAACTGGGCTACACCGTCTGACGCGTCCCTGGAATTTCCGGCGGTACTGCAGAGGAGTTTCACCGTTCACACGGCGGAAAGCGGAACAGAACCACGCACAGACCTGCAAGATATTTGCCCGTAAAAACAACCACCGCCGGACTGCTCATGGAAGCTGTCCGGCGGCGGAACTTTTTACCTTTGAAACGGCGGATTATTTCCGCTTGTCCATCGCGTCATCGAATTTGATTTTCGAAGGGATGAAGTCGATTTTCTTCACAAATTCAAACGCATTCTGAGCGCCGTATTCGCGATCCATGCCGGAGTCCTCCCACTCGACCGAGAGCGGTCCCTGATAGTCAATGCGGTTCAGCTCGCGGATGATGCTTTCAAAATCGACATCACCGTGTCCGGGACTGCGGAAATCCCAGCCGCGGTTCGGCTTGCCGAAGTCAAGATGCGAACACAGAATGCCGGTCTTGCC
>DHMO01000030.1:12739-16071 GCA_002405835.1 Lentisphaeria bacterium UBA4640
AATTCCTTCAGGAAGCAGACCGGATCCATCATCTGCCACTGCAGGTGGCTCGGGTCGAAGTTGAAACCGAATTCCGGACGGTTTCCGATCGCTTCAAGCGTGCGTTTCGCGGAATAAATATCAAACGCGATTTCGGTCGGATGAACCTCAAGAGCAAATTTCACTCCGCAGTTTTTGAACTCATCCATGATCGGATTCCAGGTCTTAGCGAAGAATTCATAGCCGGCGTCGATCATGTCTTCGGTGACCGGCGGGAAGCTGTAGAGCATGTGCCAGATCGGCGAGCCGGTGAAGCCGGTGACAACTTCCGCACCGAGATTTGCGGCGGCGCGCGCGCTGAGTTTCATCTGCTCGATCGCCCATTTGCGTTTCGCCTCTTTTTTGCCTGCGAGCTTCGCAGGAGCGAAACGGTCGGTGCGGCAGTCGTCGTCGGGGTCGCAGGTGAGCTGACCGGCAAGGTGATTACTGATCGCCCAGAGCTTGAGGTTGTTTTTCTTGAGAGTGTCAAGAAGTTTTTTGCAGTATTTCTTATCGGTTGCGGCCTTGTCGATGTCGAGGTGATCGCCGGAAGCGGCGAGCTCAAGTCCCTCGTAGCCCCAGGATGCGGCTTTGGCGGCCATTGTTTTGAGCGGCAGATCAGCCCATTGTCCGGTAAACAGAGTGATTGGTCTCATTCTTTCAGTCTCCTTCCGTTAAATTTTGAAGCAACGCTGAAATGTATTCCCGAATTGCGCGATTGTCAAGCTCGGATTCGAGGGAAAGCCGATTTTTTATTGCGCCATCGGAATTCCGGTCAGGCGCGTTTTTTCTCCTGCGGGGCGATCTCCGGTTCGGAAAGACGCGCCGCAAAGTTTTTCGGGTTGCAGCGGTCCCCTTCTCCGGATGCGAGAATTTTTTTGTAATAATCCTTTTTGTATTTCAGAACCTGCATCTGCTTCCGCAGATTCTTGAGCTGGTCGCGCAGGATTTTCTCCTGATTGAAAATCAGTTCCGCACGCTGGGGAATCGTGGAATCCCCGATTTTGCACATGTCAATGTAGCTCTTCACGCCTTCAATCGAGAGTCCGGTGGAGCGGAGACAGTGCACCAGCTTCAGCCAGCTGACGTTGTAGTCGGAAAACAGGCGGATGTTGCCGTCTGTACGGTCGACAAACGGGATGAGCCCGATGTTGTCGTAATAGCGGACCGTGTAAGGGGAGAGATCCATCATCTCCGCGACTTCTTTGACGGTATATTTCGGCGTTCTGTCGCGCAGGAAATCAAACTGTTTTGTTTTCGGCATGGCAAGATCCCTTTCATATTAGAGTTGCTCTAATATATCCACGAAAACACATTTTTCAAGTTTTCTCCATGCAAAAAAGCGATTTTCCTCTGCAGCATCTGCCATTTTTGAGTTCAAAAAAATAAAATTAAAATTTTTTATTTTTCTCTTTGACTTAGAGCTGCTGTAAAGATTATGTTATCAAAAAACAGAAGGAGGATCGCTTTATGGAGGAAGAAAACATGAACCGCAGAGAAGCATTGAAAACGATGGGGCTGGCAGCAATCGGAACCGGACTCGCCATGACTTCGCTGGGAGCGGCGGAGCCGGAGTTCAAAACCGGGAAAAAGCTCAAGGTGATGCTCGTGAACGGAAGCCCGCACAAGGAGGGATGCACCTTTACAGCCCTCTCGGAAGTCGCCGGAGCGCTGAAGAAAAACGGCGTCGATTCGGAAATTTTCTGGATCGGAAGAAAACCCATTTCCGGCTGTATCGCATGCCGCGCATGCGTGGAAACCGGACGATGCGTCATGGACGATGTCGTCAACCGCTTTCTGGACCGCGTTCCGGAATTTGACGGATTCGTCTTCGGCGCGCCCGTGCATTTCGCTTCACCCAACGGAATGACGATTTCCTTTATGGACCGCGTGTTTCTCTGCGATTTCAGCAAGGGAAATTTCGCCGGCAAGCCCGGAGCCGCCATAACCAGCTGCCGCCGCGCGGGAAGCTCCGCAACCCTGGACGTTCTGAACAAATACTTCGTCTTCAGCAAAATGCCGCTCGTCCCCTCGCAGTACTGGCCGATGGTGCACGGCGACGTCGCGGAAGATGTAAAGAAGGATATCGAGGGACTCCAGATCATGCGCACGCTCGGACAGAACATGGCGTGGCTTCTCAAGTGCATCGCCGCGGGAAAGGCGGCGGGAATTGATCTGCCGCAATATGAAACGTTCACGCCGACAAACTTCATTCGGTAACCGGAATTGAACACACGGAAATTACAGGAAGCAGAAAATATTCTGCGCGAAACGCTCCTCTTTCCGGAATCTGCAAGCATCGTCCCGGAAGGGGAAAACGCACGGATTCAGGTCTGCGAAGAGGATTGTCTGAATGTATGGTTCGCCCGCGACCGCATTATCCCTGCGGTCCGGGAAGCCGGATTCAGCCATGTCTCCTTTGACCTCGAAGGAGGAAGCGGGAAGCACATGCTTCACAGGCATAAGAACGCATAGAAAATAAGTATTTGTTATTTTCTGAAATGCGGATATTGTAAGCTCCGGAAAGAAAAAACGGAGGTGAAACTTGAATGAGTGCCTGCAGGAGGATTTCCTGTTGAAAAGAAACCTGAAAGACGCCGGATTCGGTCCGAAAGGAACGGAAGAATTCCTGCGTCTCGGAGCAGGCGGATGCGTCCGGGAACAGCTTGCAATGCTTTCCAGCCAGCGGATCGCCCTGCTGAAAAAAGTACACGACAATCAGAGCCGGATCGACTGTCTCGACCATCTGATCAACAAAATGAAAGGAATACAGTCATGAAAACAAAACTCAACATTATCGCAATGGCGGCCGCAATGTTCGCAGCAGGCGGATGCGCCGCAGACAACGTCGCAATGGAACACGCAGCCGCGGAACCCGCGAAAATTCTCGTCGCCTACTACTCCTACAGCGGAAACACCCGTTTCGCGGCGGAGGAAATCCAGAAGGCGACCGGCGGAACGCTCTTTGAGATCGTCCCCGTCAAGGCGTACTCCCCCGACTACAACGAATGTGTCGCCGAGGCGAAGAAAGAGATCCGCGCAGGTGTCAAACCGGAACTCAAATCCGTGACGCCGGATCTCTCCAAATACGATGTCATCTTCGTCGGCACACCGAACTGGTGGAGCACGATGGCGCCCCCGGTCCTGACCTTCCTCTCTTCGAGCAGCTTCTCCGGCAAAACGGTCATCCCGTTTGTCACTCACGGAGGCGGCGGAATGGCGAACTGCGAACGCGATATGCACAAAGCTCTCCCGAATGCGAAGTTTGCAAAAGGCGGCGCATTCTCCGGAAGCCGCATCCGCAGCTCCGGCGA
>DHMO01000030.1:16124-153577 GCA_002405835.1 Lentisphaeria bacterium UBA4640
GCAATCCGCAGCTGGCTCAAGGATGTTATCACAATCAAAAAATGAGGTGACGCATGAGAACTCTGTTCGGAATTATCCTCGCTCTGTTCTGCACTGCAACTTTTCTGGAGGCAAAGGAAATGAACGCATTGAGCACCAATGAACGCAATCTCGCAGCCATCGCCGCAAACACCGCACGCGGCGATATGGCAAATCTGAAAACCGCCCTGAACAAAGGTCTCGACGAGGGACTCGCCGTCAATGAAATCAAAGAGGTTCTGACTCAGCTTTACGCCTACTGCGGATTCCCGCGCAGCCTGAACGCGCTCGGAAACTTCATGAGCGTGGTTCAGGAACGCGCCGCAAAAGGAATCAAGGACAACGACGGCAAACTGCCGGGTCCGCTCCCAGCCGGCAAGAGCATCGACTTCGGAACCGCAAATCAGACAAAACTCTGCGGACGCGAAGTCAAAGGCGCTCTGTTCGACTTCGCACCTGCGATCGACTTCTATCTGAAAGCGCATCTGTTCGGCGACATTTTCGGACGCGACAATCTGGACTGGAAGACACGTGAAATTGCGACAATCGCCGCTCTCGCCGCGCTCCCCGGGGCAGATTCCCAGCTCAAATCACACATCGGCATCGGCAAGCACAACGGCGTGACCGATGAACAGGTCCGTGAAATTCTCGCCCTCGTCGCTCAGAATGAATACGGCGTGCCGCGCATCAGCGACTTCCCCGTCGGGCAGGAAAACACCGCATATGCGAAATACTTCAGCGGCAAATCCTACCTCGCCCGCCTGGCGAAAGACGAACGCCTGAACGTCCCTGTTGCGAACGTCACCTTTGAACCCGGATGCCGCAACAACTGGCACAGTCATACGGGCGGACAGCTTCTGATCGCCGTCGGCGGAGTCGGCTTCTATCAGGAGCGGGGCAAAGCCGCGCGCAAACTGCTCCCCGGCGACGTCGTCGAGATTCCGCCCAATACAGATCACTGGCACGGAGCCGCGCCGGACAGCTGGTTCTCGCATCTCGCCATTGAGTGCAATCCGAAAACCAACAAAAATACCTGGCTCGAACCCGTCAGCGACACAGACTACGCCGCGGCGACGAAAGGCAGATAACCGATGCGCCGCGCAGAAATCTGTCTCATAAGCATGATTCTCTGTGCGGCGCTCTGCACCGCGGCGCAGACGGAAAGGCAGCACATTATGCCCCCGGAAAGCATTGTCCGTGTTTCCGAAATAACGGTCGATCCCGCACATCTTCAGGAATATCTATCCTTTGTATCCGAGTGCGGACGCGAATCCATGCGTCTTGAACCCGGCGTGCTGTTCATGTTCTCCATGCAGGACAAAGAGCATCCGGAGCGGATCACCATTCTGGAAATCTATTCCGGCAGAGCGGCTTATGAACACCACATTCAGACTCCGCATTTTCAGAAGTACAAGCAGGGAACTTTGAAAATGGTGCAGACACTGAAGCTGCGCGATCAGATCCCCCTTGTTCCGGAAATGAAAACGAAAGAGTGAAAGGATAAAAAATGACCACAGAAAACAAAGGAATGTCCCGCCGCGAATTTCTCAAGACCGCAGCAGGCATACGAACTGGGCAAAAAGATTTGGTGACCGGTTACAGGCAGCTGACTCCGCAGGCTCTTTTTCAACAGCAAGTTGCAAATCAGATTTTTTATGATATATTGAATCAAAAATTATCTGAAAGGAATTTATTCCATGCATGCTTCGCAAATAAAGAACTTCTGCCGCGTCCTGACGTGTCTGCTCGCCGCGCTCATCTTCTCCGGCTGCTCGTCCGAAGACAAAAAGGAAAACCGCGGGGAGAGAGTCTACCGGAAACTCAAAAACTATACACTCAATCTATCCATCATCTCGACAAAGGGCGAATACCGGAGGACGGAAGCGAACCCTGTGCTGCGCTTCTCCGTCAAGAACGCAGGGGCAAACCAGCTCGCCATCCATGAATGGAAAATGCACGAACAGGAGAACATCCGCGTGCTCTATGCGCCGTGTCCCGTGCGCGGTTCCGCAAAGGACATTCCGGCGGAACAATGGAAAATCTCCGAACGCGTCATGCTGAAAAACTCCGTTCCGCGCTACCCGCTCGAACTCGCGCCGAACAACGCGGTGCTCGTCGATGTGCCGCTGCTCTTCCTCCGGACGCTCGACAAACCCGGACGGTATGCCGTGAAGGGCGAACTGGATCTCCAGTCCGTCTCCGCACAGAGTCTGCCCATTGAAATTGAAATCCGCTGAACAGGAATGAAATCATGAAACCAACCCAGACCCCCGAACCAGGAATCCATCAGCTGCTCTATACCGGCGACGTCTTTCAGGTCACTCTCAAAACCTCCGGCGCAGGACGCGCATTTCTCCGAACCAACCTCGGCAACGCCGCGGTCCGCCGCGCCGAAACCATCTCCGTCGTCGACCGCGGTCTCGCATCTCCCGGACAGGACTGGCACGACATCCCCATGACCGATCTCGGAAACGGCGAATTCACCATCCGCCTCGCGCTCGTCGAAACCGGACATTTCGAGGCAAAAGCCTTTTTCGTTCCCGAAAACTCCTCCGCCGAACAGTGGCCGGACGGACAGAACATCCATGTCAACGTCTCCCCCGCGCCCTACTGCTGCGCCAACTCCATCTACTGCGCATTCGTCCGGCAGTTCGGGGAAAACAAAACGCTCGCTTCCACCGACCGCTCGCTCCGGCCGCTCCGCGCAACGGCGGAAAGCGAACTCGATCATGAAAACTACACCGTCATCCCCTCCTCCGGAACGTTCCGCGCGCTGATCCGCGAACTTGATCACATCTTCGACCGCATGAAGTGCCGCATCCTGCATCTGCTGCCCGTCAACCCGACCCCGACCGTTTACGGGCGCATGGGACGCTTCGGCAGCCCCTACGCTTCGCTCGACTTCACCGCGGTCAACCCCGAACTCGCCGAATTCGATAAAACCGCGACTCCGCTGGAACAGTTCCTCGAACTCGTCGACGCGGTACACAGCAAAAACGGCAAGCTCTTCATCGACATCGCGGTCAACCACACCGGCTGGGCGTCAAAAATCCATGAAATCCACCCCGAATGGCTCAAACGCCGCGATGACGGAACCATCGTCTCCCCCGGCGCGTGGGGCACGGTCTGGGAGGATCTCACCGAACTCGATTACTCCAAAAAAGATCTCTGGAAATATATCGCAGACGTCTTCATCATCTGGTGTCAGCGCGGCGTGGACGGCTTCCGCTGCGACGCCGGTTACATGATCCCCGTTCCCGCATGGGAATACATCATCGCCCGCGTCCGCGAGCAGTTCCCCGACATCATTTTCCTGCTAGAGGGACTCGGCGGCGATCCAGCGGTCACCACACGCCTGCTCGATTACGCCAACATGAACTGGGCCTATTCCGAACTGTTCCAGAACTATTCCAAAGAACAGATCGAAGGATATCTGAACTACGCATGGCGCGAATCCAACGGAAACGGACTCATGGTTCACTACGCGGAAACACATGACAACTCACGTCTCGCCGCCGTCTCCGAAAACTATGCGCGGATGCGCACAGCACTCTCCGCGCTCGCTTCCGTCAACGGCGCATTCGGATTCGCGAACGGCGTCGAATGGTTCGCAAAAGAGAAAATCGACGTTCATGAATCACGCGGACTCTCCTGGGGAGCGACGCCGAACCTCGTCGAATTCATCGGCAGACTCAACACGCTCCTCCTGACCGTTCCCGCATTCCACAACGGCGCAAGCATGGCGTTTCTCAACTCCGGCTCGCCGAACGCTGTGCTCTTCCGCCGCACGGACGCTTCCGGAACCGGAACGGTTCTCTGCGCGCTCAATCTCGACTGCGAACATCCGGCGCTCATCCAGTGGAACGCCGACGACGCCGGAGCCTGCGGACTCGCGGCTTATGACCTGATCTCCGCCCGGACCGTCGACGTCAAACCCGCAGGAGAAAAGCGCTTCCAGCTTGAGCTCGCCCCCGGCGAAGCGCTCTGCCTCTCCGGCAACCCGGAGGATCTCCTCCGCATCCGCGAAGCCAGCGCAAAGATTTTCGACCGCTTCTCCAAGAGCGAAGTTCAGGAGGCGCAGGCAATGGCGCTCAAATGCATCGCATTCCTCCGCCGCTCCGTCGTGCTCCAGCCCGGCGACGACCAGAATGCCGCGGCGAAAGCGCTCCTCGAATCCCCGGAAGCATATCTCAAGACGCTCCAGCCGGATCTCAAGGATCATCCGTATGTTCTCTGGAACTGGCCGGAAGACGCTCACCGGAAAGTAATGGTTCCGCCGGGAAAATTCATCCTCGCCGTCGCCCCGTTCCGCTTCCGCGCCTCGCTGAACATCGAAAACGGAAATCCGCAGGAACACAACAGCCTTGTCGATGCGCGAGGACGCCACTTCGCGATCTTTTATCCGCAGACACAGGAGCTGCCGCACAAACGCGCCGTCATCCGCTTCTCCGCATTCTCCGGAGGGAAAGTGCAGCGGTCGGAAGGACATCTCCTGCTGCTTGCACCCGACATTCTCGCAACCGCGCTCAGCTACTCGCATGACTACATCCGAAAATACGCCCCGCTCACCTGCATGCAGGCGAACGGACGCGGCGCACTCATGCATCTGCGTCTCGACCAGCCGGACGTCTCCTCGCGCTACGACGCCGTCATGCTCGCAAACCTCAGCCCGGATCACCCGGAAGACCGCCACATCATGTTCCGCCGTCTGCGCGTCTGGGTGCTTCACCACGCACGGACCCAGGAGGTTTCGCTCGTCTGTCTCCGCAACTTTGAACGCGCCGCGGACGGCGGCTGCATCTGGAACTATCACGTCCCGACCGGAAACGGACTTTACACGGATATCAGCCTCAAAATCGAAATGGTCGCAGGCAAAAACCAGACCAAAGTTTCATTCCTCCGCCGCGATACGCACGGACGCGAATATCTGGAGCCGGAAAACCCGGTGAAACTCATCGTCCGCCCCGATGTCGAAGACCGCAACTTCCATTATTCAACCAAGGCGAACGGACTGGAATCCGTCTGGCCCGGCAAGGTCAACTTCCGTGAACGCGGATTCGATTTCACGCCCGCCCCCGGCCGCACACTCGCCCTGACCGCAGGTTCCGGACGCTTCGTCCCCGCCGCCGAATGGAACTACATGCTCTGGCAGCCGAACGAAGCAGCGCGCGGACTCGATCCATACTCCGATGTGTACAGCCCCGGCTACTTTGAAATCAGTCTGACGGGCGGCGGCTCCGTGCAGATCGCGGCCTCCATCCTGACCGATACGGAACCCGATGCGCTTCCGCCTGCCAAAGTCACGCCCACCGATTTCCGCGCCGCAACGGATTCCGGAATCGAAACGAACATGCTCGACGCCATGCGCGCATTCGTCGTCAAACGCGGCAGCCTCAAAACCGTCATCGCCGGCTATCCGTGGTTCCTCGACTGGGGACGCGACACGCTCATTGCCGCACGCGGACTCATCGCCGCACGCGAATTCCGCAATGACGTCAAAGCCATCATCCGCCAGTTCGCCATGTTCGCGGATCACGGCACGATCCCGAACATCATCCACGGCGACACGGTCGGCAACCGCGACACAAGCGACGCACAGCTCTGGCTCTTCACAGCCGTTGAAGACCTCTGCAAAGCAGAACGTTCCAACAACTTCCTCAAAACCGAAGTCCGCTCCGGCAAAACCATTCTCGACCAACTTGAGGAAATCGCCTCCGACCTCATCGCCGGAACGCCGAACGGAATCAAAGCCGATCCGGAATCCGGACTCGTCTTCAGTCCGCCGCACTTCACCTGGATGGACACCAATTATCCCGCCGGAACACCGCGCGAGGGCTATCCCATCGAAATCCAGGCGCTCTGGTTCGCCGCGCTCCGCTTCCTCTCGACCGTCTCCGCAACACCTGAGCGCTGGAAAAAACTTGCGGAACAGGTCCGCAACTCCATCCGCACCCTGTTCCTTTCGGACGACGGCAAATATCTCTCCGACTGTCTGCACTGCACAGCCGGAACGCCTGCGGCGAGGGCGGTGAAGGACGATCATATCCGCCCGAATCAGATCTTTGCAATCACACTCGGCGCGATCGATGACAAGGAGCTCGGACGTTCGATTCTGGACGCCGCCGCCTGTCTGCTGATTCCCGGTGCAATCCGGAGTCTCGCGGACAAGCCGACGCGTTATCCGCTCCCCGTCCGCGGCATGAACGAAAACCTTCTCAACGATCCGTCGCGTCCCTACTGGGGACATTACGAGGGGGACGAGGACACGCGCCGCAAACCCGCCTACCACAATGGAACCGCATGGACCTGGCCCTTCCCGTCGTACTGCGAAGCCTACGCGATGATGTATGAAAAAACGGGCGCGGCGGTTGCGCGTTCGCTGCTCTCTTCGTGCGAAATGATCATGCGCAACGGCTGCGTCGGTCAGCTCGCCGAGATTCTGGACGGCGACTATCCGCACACCCAGCGCGGCTGCGACGCTCAGGCATGGGGCGTCACGGAGTACTACCGCGTCTGGAAACTGCTTCACCGCTGACACACGGAGAAGTCGCGGGAAACGCCCGCAAAGAGGCGGAAAAGAAACTGGGACGGATGAGTCCGAAGGGAAGAATTAATCTTTTTTGCTCTTCCCCGGCTCCAGAACGGCTTTCATATAGCCGAAAATGTTGTGCCCCTCGTACAGCAGAGGCACCGGAACGGTCCGGGTGTAAGCTCCGCCGGTCCGGTCCGTCCGCACCATCATCATCCGGAAACGGTCTCCGGCGCGGGGTCCGCGGTTCCACCACGGACCATACTGCTCCGCCAGCGGAATGCAAAGCTCGACGGCATACCCGTCCGCAGTCCGACGCGCCGCACACTTCGCTCCTGTGGGGAAATCATCGCAGATCCGAATCCACGAACCGCGGGGATCGTTGATGTGAACCAGACTCCAGAGTTCGCTTTCCGGATTGACCAGGTATTCATAATAGAGAAGAGATTTTTCATCCGGACGGATAAACAGTTCAAACGCATCGCCGAGATAAAGCGGCGTTTCGTCCGGCGTATCAAAACGTCCGCGGTATGCAGCAACTTCCGGATCCCGGAATTCCGCGGCAGCATAAAGATTCTTTCCCGACCAGCCGACACGCCAGACGCTCCGGATGTCTTTCAGCGGCTCCGTCCGGTTCAGCAGATATTCCTCGCGGAAAACAACCGCATCCGCCCACTCCCGCTCTCCGGCTGTCCCGTCAATATCCGGCGGCGTTTCCAGATACGGAACTGAAACTTCCGCAACCGGAATTTTCCAGTGCAGACCTGTCTGCACCTCATCGTAAATCCGGGCAAAAAGCCTAACGGCGGAGGCATGACGCGGATGACTCGGATTTTTCACCCGCTCGGCAACATGTTCCCAGCCTCCGCGAAGCTGTGCGGAATAACGCGCCGGAGAATCCAGTGCGCCGCGGTAAAACGCCGGGTCTGCAAATTCCATCGCCTTCCGCATCTCTTCCGGCGAAAAGCCCTCCTCTTTGCCGGACAGGATGAAGAATGCCGAAAAAAGAAACAGAACCGCGGCGTATTTCATCATCGTTCAATCTCAATCTTCCAGAGCCGTTTATGCGTTCCCTCCGCCGCGGGAAGCGTGCAGAGGACGGCGCCGTTTTCATACCGGAATTTCAGCGGTCCCGCTTCGCTCCGCAGTCCGCGCGGAGAATACGGAAGCGGGAAAACCGCCTGTTCACCCGGCGCGGCAAAGAGATTGACCACAGAGTCTTCCGCCACAAAAGCGCCGTTCCCGGCAAATTTGCCGCAGCCGGAAATCACTCCCGCCGTCACGCCGGAACTCCGGACAAGAAAACCTTCCGGCGCAATCTCAATGTTCCCTTCCCGGAGCGGCTCGCTGCTGAGATTCGCAACAACGGAAACATTTCCGTAAACGGCACGGACAACTCCAGGCTCCATCCGCTTCCCGCGTTCATGCGAGAACGACACAAGTTCTTTTCCCGTATATCTGGAGCAGACCGCTTTCTGGATGCAGTCCAGCCAGCGGAACCACTCCCGTCCCGCCGGGCTCAGAACATCGGCGCGGCTGACCATGCTGTAGCCGAGCGCAAGGGTCCATGCAATCCGCGCGGAGCTGTTGACGTCCCCCGCAAGATCGTGATGAGTCAGAACCAGTTTGTCGTGTGTCAGCCCCTGCAGAACGGGGAAGAAACTCCATGTCTCCTCCGGCCATTTGTTCCAGACGCTCCCCTGCCATGACATGAACTGGCAGATTCCGCCGCTGAAGCCGCAGACCATGAACTCCGCATCGACGAGTCCCCACCAGCACTCTTCCGTCGCAAGCGGAATCCGTTTCGCATCGCGGCGCACCTGCGATAGAAAGCCTTCGGTCACCGCGTGGGGCGCGGGAGACGCCGGGTTGCGGTCGTAGCCGGTCGCCTTCTGCCAGCTCACCGAAAAGCACTGACGCACTCCGCTCTGATCCTGGAAAACAATATCGGACGGCAGATCTTCCGTAAACTGGCGCAGAAGTGAGTCGTTCGCCCGCCGCACCGCCGGATGCCACATGCAGATCTTCCACCCGCCGTTGCCGGCATACGCCTCCTTCATCGGTTTTCCGCTGAGGTCCTTCTGGAGTGCATCCTCACCCGCCGCAAGAAACGTCGGTCCGCGCGGATTGTCGCACCACCAGGTGTTGTTGGTGTACGGCATGAACAGAAGCCCGCGCTCCCGGATTTCGCGCACAAGGGAACGGAATCCCTCCATCGTCCCCCACCATTTCGCCGGAGGAAGATGATCGGGATACTGTTTGTCGAATCCCCCCTTCAGGTACTGTGAGACGTGAACGATCGTGTTTTCCGGAAGGAACGGCAGCGCACGGCGCGTCCACTTCTCCGAAGTTCTTCCCTGCCGCGGATGAAACATCACGCCGCGGCTCACCGCGCGCAAAAGCTCCGCCGGAACCTTCTCTTCCAGCTTTTTCTCAATCCGGTTGTCCTCCGCGAATGTCTTCAGCGATTCCAGCGCGTTCTTCCGGAACCGCAGACGCGTCACCGGAGTTTGAAAACTCCTGCCTTTTTCCGCATAAATCATGAACGCTCGTTCAAGGAAACCTCCGCGGGCGCTTCCTCCGAGCTCAAACACGGAGGGAACAAACACAGCTTTCCGGTCTTTCAGCCCCGCAAACGGTTCCCACGAGACCGGCTGAACCGCATACAGAGCAGCATTCTTCCCGTTCAATTCGAAGTGAAAGAAATCCGCCAGAGCCCCCGGAACTCCGTTCCGCTTCGTCGTCATATACTCCTGCACGCCGAGCTGATAATAAAAACTGTAGCCGCTGCCCTCGAACCAGTATCCGCCCTCTTTCACAAAGCGCTTCAGATCATCCATCATCCCGACAAGATCCTTTCCGGGAAGCGGAAGACAGAATTCGTTTCCCGGGTTGATCACCGCCGCCGTTTCCGGCGAATGCAGCGCCCGCTCAAGCTCTTCCGGATTCCGGATCAGCTCCACATCAACCGACGCTTTGCGAAACGCCGCAAGCCATTCGCGAAGCTCCGGTTTCGGAGCTCCGATTCCGAACGGCAGAAAAATCAGCGCAACCCGTTTCCGCGGCGATTCCGCCGCTTCCAGCTGCCGCTTCCGGATCATTCCGGCGATCACCTCCATAATCTTCCGGCAGCTGGCATTCGACGGCTGAAAAGTCCCCGTCCGGAAGAAAAGTCCGCTCCCGCCGAAACGGGTCCCGCCCATCACCACTTTATCTTTGTATTTGAGAAGCGCAATCTCCGCCTGTCCGTCACCAAACGGACGCGACGGCGTAAGACGGATTTCAGAGAGGAGCTTCATGTCTTCCGGAAGCAGCCACTTCGAAGCCTCCTCCGTCACGGTCAGCGGAATATCCCTGTAGTGATTGCCCAGATTCAAAAACGGCGAACCGAAAAGTTTCCGAACAGCCGCCTCTCCGATCACCTTATCCTTCTTCCAGATCAAATCCTTTCCCGCCTCCCGGACCGGACGGAAAAACTTTGCATTGAAACGGCTCCCGATATTCGTCGTCACATTCGAATGGCAGACAACGCCGCCGACGGCATCCGGCGAAAACTCCAGCCGCCCGGGAACCGAAAATTCGATCACATCCCCTCCCCGCGGCGTCAGCTCCGCCTGAAAATCGACAAAATCTTCTTCCGCCGTTATCGTGACCGACACCGTAAGCGCACCGGTTTCATATGAAAGAACCAGACGCTTCCCGTCCCGCTTGATCTTTGATATTTTCCCGGCGGAAACAACGGAGCCGTCCAGCAGACGCGCACTCCAGAGTCCCTTCTTCCCGCTCGCAAGCGTAAGCTCTTTCCCGTCGACACAGACGGATTCCAGCGCACCCGTTGCGCCGTTCAGACGGAGTTCATAGCCCCCGCCGGAAACGGAAATACTCTCTTTCTCTTCCGCAAGGCAGAACAGCGGCAGAAACAGAAACAATGCAAGAAACTTTTTCATAACCGGCTCCTCCCGCTGATCAAAGGTTGATGAACTGCATGCTTCCGGTGTAATAACGGGTCACCGGAAGAAGCGCATTGCCCTCCAGCCCGGTCCGGTCCATGCTGCCCGCGTGTCCGTCCGCATACCCGAGTCCGACCCGGCCGGAGTGGCGAAGATACAGAGCATTCTGTTCGCTTCCGTTCCGCTTCGGACGCCAGTTCGCCACACCGCAGTTCGTCGAAAGCGTGAATGAATCCCCGACAAGGAAAGTCGACGACGCCATCTTCATTTTCGCCGTGTTGTGGTAGATGCTCATGTCATTCGCCCAGACGCTGAAACTTCCCAGTGCGGAGTGCTGCAGATTGACCGCCGTCGTGCTTCCGTCGTGCTGCGGACGGTACATCCCGTACGTCGAGTAAAGTCTCCAGTTCGAAGTACCGTTATCCGTATCGGAGGGACACCGCAGACTTTTCGAGGAGATGTACTGCCGGTTTGCATGCGCATTCCACCCGAGCGTCCCGTTCCGGTTGGTCCCGTCTCCGTCCGTCATGACCGCCGTCCACCGCGTGTACGCGCCGTCACGGTAAACGACGACCGGCATATGGTTTTCGTAATCGTCCGCGTAGAACTGCAAAGCACTCATGCTCTGCTTCAGATTGTTGGTACAGGCAATGCTCCGCGCCTTCTCCCGCGCCGAATTCAGGGCTGGAAGAAGCATGCCGGCAAGGATTGCGATGATCGCAATTACGATGAGGAGCTCTATGAGAGTGAACTTGCGGAATCTGTTCCTGAAGTATGGGACGGGTTGACGGATTGCATTCATTTTCATTTCTGTGTTCCTTTATTTTAATTTTTGGAATTGTTCTGTTCGGGGATCCAGCAGTTTCGGCGTCTGGAGCATCAGCACGCCCGGAGCATCCGGATTCGCAAGCCGCCAGACGAGCATTTCCACCGCGCGCTCCGCCATGACGGACAGATTCAGATCAATCATCACCGGACTCGGGAAAAAACTGCTGAGCATCAGAGATTTGTCGCAGACCACCACGCGGTCCGGCGAATATTTCCGCAGCAGTCCCAAGCTCTCCAGCGCACAACAGAGCTTCACTCCGCAGAGGGCGTTGAAACCGAAAAAACCGATCTTTTCATCGCCCGATTCAATCAGATTTCTCATGCGCTCCGTGAAATCCGGGTCTTCGCGGTCGAACGGCATCGGCTCCGCCTGAATTCCAAACGCTTTCATCCGGCTCAGAAAGAGAGAGATTCGCGGATGATCGGGAATCTGCACCATGTTCCGCTGCCAGACCACCGCCGCGCGGGTCACTCCGGCGCGGCGGAGATGCCCGGACGCAAGAGAGACAACTTCATCGTCGTTCGCGGTAATCCGGTCAAGCGCCTCCCCGCGCGGATCCCAACCGAAAACCTGGACTCCGGGGAATTTTTCCGGCAGCCGGACACCCTGAAGATCGTTGCAGAAGACAATCGCCCGGAACTCCGAAAACAGTTCCGGCTTTTCCAGCAGCCCGCTCCGGTTCACATACCGGTGCTCGATCCCGTAGCGGCTGAGCCCCTGCGAAACAACCGGCATAATGCCGTCCCGCACGGGGTCTTCCTCGCCGTGATCGTTCATCAGCAGCATCACCGCTCCGGTCACCGGTTTTCCGGCGGCTTTCTCTTTGGTCCGGCGGGTATAGGAACGCGGCGAAAAACCGGATTCAGCGGCCGTCCGGCGAATCCGTTCGCCCACCTCCGCCGAAAGCAGCGGAGAATTCCGCAAAGCCAGCGAGACCGTTGCCGCCGTAACATTCAGCTGTCTGGCAAGGTCATTCAGATTTCTCGGTTTCCTGCAAAGAGTCATCTTCCATCCTCAAAACGTTTCTATGCCTTAAATTATAACACAAAACCGTTTTTTTGTCAACGGCACTTTAAAATTTATTTGAAAATTAATTTTAAATGATTTTTTAAATAAAACATCCTCCTCCGCAACTTTTTCCCGTTTGATTTGTCAAAAAATATGACTATATTATCACATCTCAAACAAGGAGGCTCCATACAATGTTTTTCGACCCCGTTTATCTGCTCTTTATGATTCCAGGGCTTATCATCGCCGGAATCGCGTCGATGCTGACCAAATCCACTTTTGAGAAATACTCACATGTCCGGGCGCGCTCCGGAATGACCGGCGCCCAGGCGGCGGCGAAAATGCTCGCCTCGGCGGGAATCCGCAACGTCCGCATTGAGGCCGTCAACGGCTTTCTCACCGACCATTACGACCCCTCCTGCCGCACGCTCCGCCTCTCCGAAAGCGTCTATGCAAGCACAAGCCTTTCCGCAATCGGCGTCGCATGCCATGAAGCCGGACATGCCATCCAGGACGCCGCGGAATACAAACCCATGTACCTGCGCAGCGCTCTCGTGCCCGTCACGAACTTCGCTTCAACATTCTCCTATTTAGTCCTCATCGCCGGATTCATCTTCCAGTCTTCCGGACTCGTCCTCTTCGGCGCAATTCTGTTCAGCGCGGCGGTGCTCTTCGCCATCGTCACACTCCCCGTCGAGTGGGATGCCTCCTCAAGAGCGAAAAAACTCATGGTCCGGTGCGGAATCGTCTCCGCAAGCGAACAGGAACAGGCGGGACAGGTGCTCAACGCGGCGTTCATGACCTACCTCGCCGCCGCGATCAGCTCTCTGCTTACGCTCATCTACTACCTCTTCCGCGCCGGAGTCTTCGGCGGAAGATCCGATGACTGACGCCTTTTTCCGGATTTATTCCGATTCGCATTTGAATTCATGCCGTTCGCGTGATATTCTATAAAGACTGGCGATTTCAAACCGCCGTTTTGAAACCGTCTCAGACACTGGAGAAAAATAAATGGAAATGTTATACGAAGTACAAGTCGACAGCGGCGTCCGCTATCGCGCAATCGGCGACGACTCACTCATGCTCAGGCAGGAGGATTTCTGCGTCGTCCGCAAGGATTTCTACCTGGACATCGCAAAAGTCGTCCGCATCTGCCGCGAAGCAACTCCCGAAGATCATCATCAGGAACCCCAGGGACCGGACAAGAAGACCGAAACACCCGTCATTCAGCGCAAAGCCACCGTCATGGATCAGAGCAAGGCCACCGAAAACGCGGTCCGGGCAAAGTCCGCCATGCGCGTCGCAGCCCAGCACGTCGAACTTCTCCAGCTTCCCATGAAGCTCATCAATGCACATTATTCTTTCGACGGCAAACTCGTCACCGTGCAGTTCAGCGCCGACGGACGCGTCGACTTCCGTGAACTCGTCAAACAGCTCTCCAACGCGCTCAACACCCGCATCGAACTCCGTCAGATCGGCGTTCGCGACGAAACCGCCGCAATCGGCGGAATCGCACCCTGCGGACGCGTCCTCTGCTGCCGCTCCTTCCTGCGCGACTTCGCCTCCATCAACGTGAAAATGGCGAAAGAACAGGATCTCTCCCTCACGCCCTCCACGATTTCCGGTGTCTGCGGACGTCTCAAATGCTGCCTCAAATACGAGCACGAGGGCTACCTGGAAATGGAAAAAACCATGCCCCGCCGCGGCGACTGCTGCGAATGTCCGGAAGGACGCGGGCGCATCGTCGACCGCAACCTGCTCACCCAGACTGTCGTTGTCGCTCTGGAGGACTCCGGACGCAACGTCTCCTTCTCCAAAGACGACGTCCGCGTCGTCTATCCGGAAAAGCACAAAATGCCGAAGAAAGACGGAAAGTGCTGCGGTGG
Source organism: Lentisphaeria bacterium UBA4640 (assembly GCA_002405835.1). GTDB lineage: Bacteria > Verrucomicrobiota > Lentisphaeria > Victivallales > UBA1829 > UBA1829. Next base: position 30,345 of record DHMO01000030.1, read on the forward strand.
CTGCTGTAAAAATGACGGCGGCAGAAAACAATGAAACCGGGCGATCCAATCAAGTGTCCTCATTGCGGAGCGGATTCTTTTCTGAAGAAAGAATCCGTCATGGACGGCTGGACGAAAGTCGGGGAAGTGCTGAAATGCGTCTCCTGTTCCGCCGTCATTGAGGACTGCTCGAAACAGAAAACCGAGTCTGAAAAACCGGATTTGACGGATCATTTCCGTCAATTTCTCGGTTCTGACGGAGAAGAATCCGTCAAAGTTGATTTATCTGAAAAGGACTGCCGTTTCTGCAAGGACTGCGCGAACATGGTTCCGCATCCGTTCCAGCTCCGCTGCGCACTGACGGGTCAATCCGTCAATCCGATGGATGACTGCGCTCATTTCAAAAAGAAATGACGGATTGACGGATACACAAAAAACGGCAAAAGGCAAAGCAGAAACATCTTGGAATGCTTCTGCTTTTGCAATTTCAATCCGCGTAAACAATACGGACGTTGCGGATCCAGTAGGTGATATTCCGGTCCTTCGCATTCAGGCCGATGCGCAGAGTCCGGATCTGTTCCGGATTCAGATCGTCGCGAAGCAGGGAAACCGAACGTTCCTCCCATTGTTCCGCCGGAGCGGCGACATTCAGGTGAACCGACTTGCGCTTGCCTTCCGCATTCACAGCGGTCGGAATGACAAGCATGAACTTCACATTCTCCGCCGGTACGGCCTTTACTTCAAATTTCAGTTCCACAGCGTTTTTCATCGACTCCACCGGAAGATTCAGCAGCATACCGGGATAAACCCAGAAATCTTTAACATTGTCGCGGAAAACGGGTGCAAATTTCATTCCGCGGGCATCGCTGTCATAAGTGATGCCGAGTTTCCCCGGCACATTCTGATCCCACGCGGCGGGGTCGTTCGCCCGTGTAAAGTCCACAGTTTTTTCCCCCGCAAACAGCGTTGTCCCGATGAACAGAGCCGCCATTGCTCCGATAATTTTCGTCTTCATTTTCACTCTCCTTATTTGTTATAGAGGATACGGATATTCCGGATCCAGTAGGTGATCGAATCTGTGTTCGGGTTCAGCCCGATGCGGATTTTCACAATCCGTTCCGGATTCGTTTTGCTCAGGGAAACCTGACAGGTCTTCCAGTCGCCCGACGGCTTCGCCATCCGGAGATGCTCTGTGCGGAACTTTCCCTGTTCATCCTGCGTTACAGTCATGGTGAGCATGAACAGAACCTTGTCCGACGGCTCCGCTTTCACATCGAAGACAATGCTGTTCGCGCCCTTCAGCGACTCCTGTGGAAGCTGGAGTTCGTAGGTCGGGTAAGCCCAGCGGTCACGGCGCCCGAAGAACTTCGTTTCAAAACGGATCGCCTGCTCTGCCGGATCATTGGCAATAACCATGCGGCCGGAACTGTTCGCCTTCCAGTTCCCGGCGTCCTGCATTTCCGGATAGCTCTCCACACGCGATTCCGCCTGCCGTTTTGAACTGTTGAACATATCCATCACCAGCGGGCTGGTTTCCCTGCCGTTGAATGTTCCGGAAACCGTCATGGTTGTTGTAAAATCTTTCCGGAAAACGGGTGATATTTCAAGCGGGAAAGCCGCTTTGCCGAACGGCTTCAGCGTCACGGTCTGCGGAAGTCCGGCTGTCTTGACGCCCTCCAGATGAACCGTTCCCGTTTTCGTTTCCGCCGAAAGATTCCAGACTTCCAGGGTCAGTTTTGCCATCTCCTTCGTCACATCAACCGCGTCTTTTTCCGAACTCAAACGGAAATCTTTTGAAAGAGCGGCACGGTAGACGATTGTGCGGTCATACGGCGTTTCCGCCGGAGCAAAACATCTTTTGCCGCGCACACACGGAACAGCCGGTTTCAGCCCCGAAAGACCGTTGATGTAAGCCGGCATGCGCGTGGAATTCAGAACCAGCTTTCCATCCCGGGCTTCCGCGCGGAACGGCGTTCCGAAAATATCGGTCCCGCGGTAGACCCCGTCCTTCGCGGCAAGAGTAAATGTACGGCTGAACGGATTGTCCGTAATCTCCGGGCGGTCACCTCCCGCATCCACTTCCGAAACACTCCAGAACACAACGGTCTGCGAGCCGTCCGGCTGGCGGAACAGGAAGGCACGGATCTCTTTCCCCGCCTCCATCTTCCCCTCAAGAACAGCGGAACCGAGCATATCGGCAAGGTTTGAGAACGCCGTGTATCCGGGCTTGACGGTGTAGTCGTGCCGCATCAGCCCCCAGTCTTTGGACCCTCCGTTTTCATTGTATGCAGGAAGGACAAAGAAGAAATCGCGATCCGCACCGAGGTTCTGCATTCCGATCATCATCTTCGGAAGATATTCGGCGACAACAAGCTCTTGACGCGGAGAATGGCGCTTGACTCCCCGGATTCCGCTCTCCTCCTGTGCGGAACCCTCCGCGCGGCAGCCGCTTTCCGTAAACCAGAGCGGGCGTTCCGAAACGCCGTACAGTTTCCGGAAAACTTCAATCTTCGCAAAGATTTCCGGATAACGGTCAAGCGGCGCATAGGTGTGAGCATTGAAAATGTCAAAATAATCCCGGAGTCCGTTCTTCAGCATGGCGTGCGCATAAGGCGGAACGGCCTGCGCAAGCCCGCCGAATGCAACCGGAAGCGACGGGTCGCCGGCTTTGAATCCGAGATACGCGGCCTTCATCGCGGCGGCATAATCCCAGGCGCCTTCCGGAGCGAAACCGATATCCTGTTCATTCCAGAACTCCCAGTCCGTCATTTTCCCTTTGAAAGTGACTGCGAGCGTTTTGCAGAATTCATAGACGGCTCCGAGATCGGCGGGAAGTTTTTCATTACCGCCGCGGTTCCAGACCGGCGTATCGTGGAACATGCCGGAAATTCCGATTCCCCGGGCGGAAAGAAGTTCCGCATTGAGCATGTAACGTCCCCAGTCGTATTTCCCCGGCGTGCGTTCACACTCAGACCAGCGCAGACGGTCACGGATAACTGTCATGCCGCCGCGCCTCGCCGCTTCCGAAACAATCCCGTATGCGGCTCCGGGATGGATTGTGTTGCGGCGGTTCGGCTCCGCAAGCCAGCTTTGTCCGGTATCGACCGCATAGAACATATCCGGATTGTGCGTGCGCTTCGCCGGATCGGGAACAACCGTGAAAGTGCGGACGCCGGAAAACACCGCATCGGGCGACTCCAGTCTGAGTTTATAATACCCGTTCGGCAATGCTTCCAGAACGAGTGTCCCATCCGGAGCGAACGTTCCGTTGCGCAGCACGGCATCCTTCCAGTCAAGCAGAGTCCATTTCACTTCGCCTGGATTCCGGAATTTGAGAGAGAACTTCAGCGGTTCATCCTGAATGAAGACCGAAGCGGGGGCGTGTGCCGTCACAGCCCGCGCGGCATCTTCCGCCTCCGCACGGAGCGGAGCAAACAGACAGCCCGCGGCAACCATGGTGAAAAGGAAAATTTTTTTATGCTTCATCATTGTTCCCTTTATCTTACTGCAGCTGAGAATCATCCGGGCTGGCGCCCCAGAACCAGGAAACCCAGCGCGCTCCCGCATTTGCCCAGACGCGCGCCCGCTGATTCGCAACATGACCGTCTCCGAAGGTGTGATTCGCCGTCAACCCGGGATGCCGAAACGCGATTACCCCCGTATTCTTCCAGCCCGAAGGAGCCCAGCCTGTCGCAGCTTCCTCATAAGAAACCATGTGCGCATAGCCGCGCTCCGATTTCATATCCGCATAAAGCAGACGCTCCGTCGGACGCTTCAGCGCGGTAAGACGCCAGCGGTGCGCATAGGACGCGCTGTCCGCTGAAAACATGAAACGGTTTGGTCCGATGTGCTGATTCCCGGCCGTCGCATAATCAATCCATTCAGTAACAGCGGGACATCTCATGCTTGCAAGTTTCGGACGGTGCAGCCCGTCATTGTTCCGCTCCATAAACTCTGCATTTCCGCTGATCGGTTTCTTCGCAACATAACTCCAGAGCAAAGTCATGCAGACCGGGTTGTACGTTCCGACCTGGTGTTCAATCGGCAGGAATCCTCCGTTGTCATCAGCATACATCTGTGTATACGTTCCAAGCTGTTTCTGATTTGATGCGCAGCTGATCGCTCTAGCCTTGTCCCGCGCCTTTCCGAGCGCCGGCAGAAGCATGCCGGCAAGGATAGCTATGATGGCAATTACCACAAGGAGCTCTATAAGGGTGAATTTGTTGAATTTGCCCTTGAAATATGCAATGTTTCCTCTGGCGGAATGATGTTTCATTGTGTCACCTGTCTTGTCTTTCGTTTTCCGGTTCCGGTTAAGTTCGGCAAAATCGCTGAAATAAGAATTTGTCATCTCATATCTCCTCCGTTTTTGCCCGTTTTCCGCAATGTGTTCATGCGAAATACGAATTTCTGTTTCATTCTGTTTTTTTATTTGTTATTTTGCGAAAAATATGCAGTCTGTTCATTGTTCAGCTCCGGAGCTTCCGGGTTGTCGCCCGCTCAATGATGCGTTCACCGAGTTCCGCACGCGTAACCGTGGCGCGGGGAACGACGCCGCGCATCAGACGGTGCAGTTTGCCCGCGGCTGCATTTCCAAGCAGCTTCAGCGGAACCGCAACCGTGCTCAGGGTGGGAGACATATACGCCATCACCGGAAAATCATCGCAGCTCAGCACGGAAATATCTTCCGGAACGCGGACGGAACGGCGTTTCAGCGCATTGATCACGCCGAGCGCAGGCTCCAGACCTGTCGCAAAAATCGCGGTCAATCCGGGAGCACGCTCCAGCAGCTTTTCAGCCCCGAGCACCCCCGCAAGAAACCCATCCGGCTTCTCAAGCGCCAGCTCGCTCTCGCGGACAACCGCGGCATCGGGATACGCCTCAAGAAAGCCCGAAAGACGCTCCCGCCCGCCGCGCGCATCCGAAGGAGAGACCAGGATTCCCGCTTTCGTGTGACCGAGTCCGCGCAAATATTCCCCCGCCGTTCTGCCGATTCCGGAAAAATCAACCGAAACACTCTTTTTCCTGTCCGGAGCCGTCCCGTTGATGACGCAATAGGGGAAATTGTTTCTCTCCAGCGTCTCCAGATATCCGCTCTCTTCATTGGTGCGGATGGCGAGAACGCCATCGATTCCGCGCCGCCCGAGCTCCTTGATAAGATCGTACCGCGTCCACTCCTCCGCGGAGCCGGCAATCAGAGTCATGGTCAGCTTTTCCGCATGGCAGTACTCCGCGATTCCCTCCAGAACACTGCTGAGATACTGATTGAAATCCAGCGGGATGTTCTCATGCTGCTGGACAAGCACGCCGATGCACGGGATCTTGCTGCGGACCGCGCGCGGACGGAAATTCATCTCCGCCGCGATCTTCTGAATCTCGCGCCGCATCTCTTCGCTCAGCTCCGGCGAATTTTTCAGCGCCTTGCTGACCGTGGAAGGCGAAACCTTCGCAATCCGGCTGAGTGTATATATCGTTGTCTTCGTGCTCATCTTTTTCCGCAAATAAAATTATTTCGATTTGTTTCTGCTTTAATTATAGCACAAACAGATAAAATTGTCAAGAGGGAAAAATGAAAAAAACAGATGATTTTTCAAGAAGCGTGCGGCTCCGGGGAGAACTGGAGCCGCACGCGCGGTTCAAATGCGTTTCTTTGCCGGACCGGCAATGCGGATTGCCAGATTTTCCAGACAGCGGCGGGCATCGGAACCCGTCACGATCGCGCGGTTCGCCTCGAATATGGCGTCGAACACATCCGCCATCTCCTGCGGAGTGAAGCGTTTCACATTTCCCCACATCTTGAACGCGCGGAACGGATGCAGAGAGACAAACGAATTCTTCACGCCCTGATTCTTCAAGTCTGCAAAAAGCGACTCGAAAAATGACGGGCTTGCATTGTTCGGAATCGAATAACGTTCGCCTTCACATTTCAGAGTCAGAAGTTTTTTGAATTCCGAAGAGACCGCTCCCAGAATCGCCAGCTCCACTTTGCCGGAACTCCCCTGTTCCAGCGTTCCGATGATCGCCGGAATCAGCGCAATCGCCTTCGGGGCGTTGCGTTCGGCAAGTGCGCCCGAAAACTCCCACGAAAGAGCTTCCGGAGTCACCGTGCAGACCGCATGGCAGTCCGCAAGCGTGATTCCCGGCTGTCCCTCGGTGTACGCAAGAAGTTTATCAAGTTCATTGCGCAGACGCGGCAGGTCGCCCGCGGAGGTTTCCGCGAGGAAAGTTGCCGCATCGGGAGCGATGCGTTTGTTCTCCGCCGCGCACATGTCCTGCACCCGGCGGGTCATGGCAACACCGAAGTCGCGCGCTTTCGGGTCGATTTTATCGAACCAGTTCAGCGAACCGTTCTCCTTGCAGACCGCCGCGCAGACCTTGTAGAACGTGCGCTTGCGGTCAATGCCAGGCCCGTCAATGACGACGGTGATGCCGTCCATGATTCCGTCTTTGAAAAGCCCGGCAAGATATTCAAGCCGGTTCTTCCGCTTTTTGTCGGAAGACTCGGCAAAGGCGGCGTCAAATTTGTCGAAATGACGGAGCCAGATGATCTTTTCGGGCGTGAGAAACGGCGGAGTCGTGACGGAATTGATCAGTTGGTCGAGCAGAGCATCATACTTTTCGGTGTCGGAATCGCCGCGGATGATCTCCAGCGCCGGGTTGTCCTCCGGCGAATCACCGCAGAGTTTTCGAATGAACTTCGTGACACTCTCCTTGATGGAGAAGTTGTCCGAACCGGAAAAGATGTGAAGCTGTCCGCTCATGTTCAGTCGATCCCCGGGATGAAGGTGCTTGTTTCATCAAGAGACATGATGGTGTCCGCGATCAGTTTCGCGGCGTTCTCGGCGTCGCGCAGGTCGCACATCTCAATCGGCGTGTGCATGTAACGGTTCGGGATGCTGACGAGCGCAGTGGCGACTCCGGCGCGGGAGAGCTGGATCTGTGCGGTGTCGGTTCCGCCGCTCGCGCGGTGACCGGCTTCAATCTGCACGGGAATTTTGCCCTTCTTCGCGGCGGCGATAATTTTGGAATAGAGCACGGGATTGATATCGGCGTTGCGGCAGATAATGGGACCGCCGCCGAGGGTGACGTCACCCCACTGCTTCTTTTCCACACCCGGGACATCCGTCGCAAAACCGACGTCGACCGCGATTGCGGCCTGCGGATCAATGGCGAACGAACTGGTCTTGGAACCGCGCAGTCCGAGTTCCTCCTGAACCGTGCCGACTGCGTAGACGCCGAGTTTGCATCCGCGCTCCGAGAGGAGACGGAAGGCCTCCGCAATCACAAACGCGCCGATCTTGTCGTCGAGTCCCTTCGACATGATCCGGTGTTTGCCGAAGCGTGCGGCGTTGACGCGGAACGCAACAGGATCACCGATGGAAACGAGTTTTTCCGCCTCCGCCTTGCTTTCAGCGCCGATATCGATCCAGAGCTCGTTGATCTCCATGACCGTTTCACGCTCTTTCGGAGTCTGGAGGTGAATCGGCTTGCGTCCGATCACGCCCGGAACCTTGCCGTTCGCCGTGAGGATGTCGACTTCAAGCGCGGGAAGAGTGACCTTGTCGATGCCGCCGACCGCGCGGAAGGTGATCAGCCCGTCGTCGGTGATGTAGACGACCTGGAAACCGATCTCGTCGTAGTGTCCCGCAAGCATGATGCGGAAGGGGGAATCGGGGTTCAGAATGCCGATGGTGTTTCCGGTGACATCGGTGTAAACCTCATCCGCGAAGGCTTCCAGACGCTCCCGGAAGACCTTTGCTGAAGGAATTTCGAACCCGGACGGACCGGAAGTTCGTAATAATTCATCAAAAAACTTTAAACTTGCGGCATTTAGCATTATATTACTCCTTTCGTAAAGTTTTTGCTTTCGTAACGCCTTCGCGACTTTAAAATCGCGGGGAAAAATTTTAACCCATGGAAATGTACCATGAATTTTGAAGAATTAAAACTGAAAACGACAGAAATTTCAGAAAGAATTGCTTATTTGGCAAAATTTCTGAAGATCGCCGACCACCGGAAGCAGGTCAAAGACCTCGAAGAAGTCATGGCACGTCCGGATTTCTGGGATGACAAAGAGAAAGCCCAGGAGACCGTCCAGAAGCTCAGCTCCGAAAAAAACATCGTCGAACCCTTCTCCGCACTGGAAAAGCACGGCGAGGATTTCGCCGCTCTCGCGGAATTCGCCGCGGAAGACGAGTCGTTCCTCGCCGAAGCCGACACTGCGCTCGTCGAACTCGAAAAAGAGATCGACAAGATGGAGCTGCTCAGCTTCCTCTCCGGAAAATTCGACCGCATGAACTGCTTCTTCTTCATTCACGCCGGAGCCGGCGGAACCGAATCCTGCGACTGGGCCTCCATTCTCCTGCGCATGTACCGCCGCTGGTTCGAGCGCAAGGGCTACAAGGATGAAATTATCGACATGCAACCCGGCGACGAAGCCGGAATCAAGAGCGCCACCCTCCGCGTCGAAGGCGACTTCGCATACGGATACCTCAAGTGCGAGCGCGGCGTCCACCGCCTGGTCCGCATCTCCCCGTTCGACAGCAACGCCCGCCGTCACACATCCTTCGCCTCCGCCGACGCCTTCCCGGAACTCAAGGAAGACCTCGATATCCAGATTGACGAAAAAGATCTGCGCATCGACACCTACCGCGCGAGCGGCGCGGGCGGCCAGTACGTCAACCGTACCGACTCCGCCGTCCGTATCACCCACATTCCCACCGGAATCGTCGTCTCCTGCCAGATGGAACGCTCCCAGCACAAGAACCGCGCGATGGCGTACAAAATGCTGCAGGCGCGTCTGTATGAAGCCCAGGAAGAGCAGCGCAAGCGTGAAGCCGAACAGATTGCGGGCGAAAAATCCGAAATCGGATGGGGCAGCCAGATCCGTTCCTACGTTCTCCAGCCCTACCAGATGGTCAAAGACCTCCGCACCGGCTGCGAAACCGGAAACACCGCGGCTGTGCTCGACGGCGACATCGACCAGTTCGTCGAAGCCTACCTGCGCTTCTGCAAATAACGGGGAAGGACGGGAATCATGCGGAAAACACTCACCGTTGCACTCGACATCGGGAACGTCTGCGTCCGGCTGGAATATGAAAACGTATTCCGCGCCGCCGGACTCGAACCGGGCTCCGCGCTGCCGGAGGACGCCGACCGCGCGTTCTGCGAACTCGAATGCGGACGCATCGAAACGGAAGAGTGGCTCGATGTTCTCTGGAACTCGCTCGGAAGACGTTTCTCAAAAGAGCATCTTCTCGACGGCTGGAACAGCATTCTCGCAGGGCCCTTCCCCGGCGTGGAAAAATACATCCGCAAATATGCGGAGAGCGGCGTCAAATTCGTCTACCTCTCCGACATCTCCCGTCTGCACCTCAGCAAAGTCTGCCGCATTCTGCCGTTCGCACACCTGATTTATGACGGCGTCTACAGCTTTGAGGCGGGCGTCCGCAAGCCCGGCGCCGCGATGTACGAACTTTTTGAAAAGCGTCACGGCATCCCGGATTTCTATTTTGACGACAAGCTCTGCAACATCGAGGGCGCCCGGAAGCGCGGCTGGAACGCAATCCAGTTCACGCACGCGGAACAGCTCGGCCTCATCGGAGACGCATTATGACTCTTCGCGAACTCGGCGAACATATCGAACAGTACTTCATCGAAGTCATCCGCGAACGACGGAAGGGACCGTTCGATTCATTTGTCAAAGGCTTCCTGTTCGTTGCCTCGCGCTTCTACCTGCGCGCGATCAACACACGGATCTGGCTTTACGACAACCGCGTGATCCGCAACCGCGCAATCGGATGTCTCGTGGTCAGCATCGGCAACCTCACCTGCGGCGGTACGGGCAAAACCCCGATTGTGGAAATCTTTGCCCGCACGCTCTCCCAGAAGGGACGCCGCGTCGCCATCCTCAGCCGCGGATACCGCAGCCGCGATAAACGCGGGTTCTTCGAGAAACTCGGCAAGCGCCTTTTCTCCAAGAAAAAGAAGTTTCCGCGATGCATCGTCTCCGACGGAAAAGACCTGCTGCAAGACTCCATCACCGCCGGCGACGAGCCCTACATGCTCGCCTCCAATCTCAAAGATGTCGCCGTCCTCGTTGACAAAGACCGCGTCAAGTCCGGTCTTTACGCCATCGACGAGTTCAAAACCGATGTTCTGATTCTCGATGACGGCTTTCAGTATCTGCGCTTGAAACCGCACATCAACATTGTGCTTGTGGATTCCACTTCCCCCTTTGACAACCACCATGTTCTCCCCCGCGGTCTCATGCGCGAACCGATTGAACACATTCAGCGCGCCGACTACATCTTCCTGACCAAATCCGACGGCTCGCCGCGCCTGCGCCATCTGAAGGAGTTCATCCACAAGCACAATCACCGTGCGGAAATCATCGAATGCTGCCACCGTCCGAAATACCTGGAAGCGGTGTTTGACCGCGGCCGCCGCTATCCGCTCACCTCTCTGAAAGGGAAAAAACTCGCCTCCATCTCCGCGATTGCGAAACCGGCGAGCTTTGAATTTTTCCTTGAGGAACTTGGCGGCGAACTGGTTTTGAAGCGTCATTTTGCCGATCATCACCGCTACCGCCAGCAGGAGATGATCGACTTCATCAACGATGCGAAAGCCGCCGGAGCCGAACTGATCGTCACCACGGAAAAAGACGCCGTCCGTATGCCGCGCCTTGACCGCCGCGACATTGATATTCAATTTCTGCGTGTGGAAATTGACATTCTGAGCGGACAGGAAAGTTTCGATCAGTGCATTTCCCGTATCTGTTTTATCTGAAAAAAGTGACGGAATGACGATCCGTCACTCCGTCACTCAAGATTCTTGCGATATTTTTATTTTTTGAGCTTGTAATTTTTTAATCTGGATATATATTAAATGCATTATCTTCAATCGGGATATAGCGCAGCCTGGTTAGCGCGTTTGTCTGGGGGACAAAAGGTCGCGAGTTCAAATCTCGCTATCCCGACCATTTTTATTTTAAATTCGAATTCAAATTACTCTTCCGCAACCTCTTGAAACACTCCTTCCGTGTGCAGTCGGCATGTGCAAATTGCCTCTTCAATGATCTTTGCATAACTGCAACTTAATTTCAGGAAGCTGTTTTTTTAATTAAAAGAATATTCATGCTCCCGGATTCCATGTTTGATCAACCAGGAGAAGAATTCTCATATATCTGTCTGCTGTCCGCAAAAAATCTGGAAAGACCGCTCGCCTGTCTGAAAAAACATACTGATTTTTATCCGTCAATTTTATCCGTCAATCCGTCGTTTTTTTATTTTTAAGTTCAAAATTAACTTGAAAAATCCGGTTTTCCGGTTTATATTCTATCAACAACCACGGGGGAGGTATACTATGATCCATTCAAAAATCAAAATCGCTTTTTTCGACACGAAACCCTATGACCGCCGTTTTTTCGACGAGGCAAACCAAAGCGCCAGGTTCGGATTCGATATCCGGTACTATGAAACACGGCTCGCTCCCGCATCGGCGAAAATCGCCGAAGGTGCTCAAGTAGTCTGCGCATTCGTCAACGACGATCTCTCAGCGGAGACCATACGCACTCTTCATGACGTCGGTGTGGAACTCGTCGCAATGCGGTGTGCGGGATACAACAACGTCAACCTCACCGAGGCGCACGGCAAGCTCCGCGTGGTGCGCGTACCCGAATATTCACCCCATGCCGTCGCGGAATACACCCTGGCACTCCTGCTGACCCTGAACCGGAATCTTCACCGCGCCTATTGCCGCGTCCGGGAAAACAACTTCTCCATCAACGGATTCATCGGATTCGACGTCTACGGCAAAACCGTCGGAATCATCGGAACAGGAAAAATCGGGCGCACCTTCGCCGAACTGCTTCAGGGATTCGGCGTCAAAATTCTTGCGTATGATCTCTACCCGAACGAAGCGGAGGCAAAACGGCTCAACATCGAATATGTCCCGCTGGAAGAACTTTTCCGCCGAAGCGACATCATTTCCCTGCACTGTCCGCTGACGCCTGAAAACCGTCATCTCATCAACCGCGAAACCATCGCCATGATGAAGCCGGGCGTCTTCCTCCTGAATACAAGCCGCGGCGGACTCATTGATGCGGCGGCGCTCATAAAAGGACTCAAAAAGAAGCTCATCGGCGGCGCCGGACTCGACGTTTACGAAGAGGAGACCGAATACTTCTTTGAAGACCGCTCCGACTCCGCGATCGACGACGATATTCTCGCCCGTCTCATGACCTTCCCGAACGTCCTCATCACCTCGCATCAGGCGTTTTTCACAAAGGAGGCAGAGAGCAATATCGCACGAACCACGCTCGACAATATTCTCGATTATTTCTACAAACGTCCGCTGGCAAACGAAATCTGCCGCGACTGCGACGGACATCTCTCCTGTCCAGCCAAACAGGAAGCACACAGTAAAACAAAAGTCTAAAATAAAGAATCAGTATTAAAAACTTGAAAAAGATTGCCGAAAAGCAATTTTTTTCAAGTTTTCTTTAAAAAATGCGAAAAAGAGGTATTGCTTTTTTCGCATTTTTTGCTATAATTAAAGTACGGCGGTGCTGATAAATATTCAGCAGGCCGGTGTCTTCTTGATGGCATTAAGTTGATAGGTTTTCGTCAGATTCAGGAGAGTCTGCGGCGGATGTGCTTTTCCACGCAGATTTCGGCAAAACGGGAGGGTTCCGTTTTGCCGAATATATTATCTTATTTCCAGTATTTTTCAACCGCGCTTACAGCAGTCACTTCACCGAAAACAATCTTGTGGAAATCTTTCGCCGGATACCAGTCCGCAATGGCTTTCGTATCAATGAAACACTCCGGTTTCATCCAGTCGGCATAGGTCTTGCGGCATTCGATCACCAGCTCCGCTTCGGCGATTGCGGGGGCGGCGACACTCTGCGCAGCCTCAGCGGTCAGCCCGGTCTCCTTGAACTTGTCGAACTGCGCACCCGACTTCGAACCGAAAAACTTCAGAGCATCCTTGTGCTCCGGACCGAACGCGCTCAGCGTAAAGCTGTCGCCGTTGTCCAGGAACGGGAGCGTGTGACGCTGCGGACGGACCACAACCATTGCAAACGGCTTACCCCAGAGCGTGCCGAACGAACCCCAGCTGATCGTCATGCCGTTGTACTCTCCCTTCGCAAAATCGCCCGCGGAAAGGATGAACCAGCCAGTATTGAAAATTTCAAACGGCTGGGCTTTGAGCTGTGAAAAGGTGATTGGTGTGCGTTTCATCTTATTTCTCCTTGATGTTGATGATCATATCGTTTGAATTGGCGCGCAGAGCCGGGGCGTAGACGCCGCGTCCCGTCGCGGGAAGGGCTGTATAGGAGCCGTCAAAACGCGCGCGGATGCGGTAACGGACCGCGGAAACACCGCGCGTCAGATTGCGCAGATAGAAATGCGGTCCCTCCGTCCGGAACTCCGCATAGATTGACGGAAACCATGAAATATAACCGCTCTTCGGATTCACATACTCAAAACCGGCAGGCAGGCAATCCGCAAATTCGGTATAGTCATAATCGCTTTTCGCGGACGGGATCAGTTCCACTTCCACAATGTCGCCAGGTTTGACGGATGAGAGATCGTTCAGCGGAATCCTTTTTTCCGCCTCGCGGCGCACGGAAACAGGCTGTCCGAAACGGTCGGGAACTGTTCCGTTGTTCCGAGCCGGTTCAATCAGCCAGTAACGCCGCTGAAGGGTCAGTTCAAGTCCGGCGGCGGATATGCGCGGCTCGCGTGTGAAGTACGAGAGCATTCCGTAATACATCATCGCACCTTTTCCCGTACAGGAAATCTCCACTTCATGCACACCGGGAAGCAGCTGTTCCGCCGGGATAACCGCACGGAAATCATTCTTCCAAAGATTTTCTTCCGTAATGCGGAACGAAGAAACCGTCACTCCGTCAATTTTGACGGAAACTTCATTGTCCGGCGCTCCCTCCTCTGAAATTTGAATGTACCGGGCGAGCACCCCGACAGCCTCACCGAGAGCCCGCAGGGAGGTACGCGACGGAGCGTTGCGCAGGTTGATCGTCAGATAACGCGCCACAGCTTCCGTCAGACGGCTTTTCGGTTCCGTGCGCAGCAGCAGTTCAAGGTATGCAGCCTGGGTTGCCGTATCGTTTCCGCACCAGCTGAAACGCCAGGAAGACGGGATATTGAGATACGCGGTTCCCAGCTGTTCCTCCTGTTTCAGCAAACCGGAAAGCTCTTTCAAAACTGTTTTCTGTTCCGGTGAACCATCCTTGAGCACGAGTCCCAGAGTTGCCAGCCCGAACGGAGAAAGCTGTTCCCGCATTTGAAAGACCAGCTTCTCAAGTTCTTCCGAACGTTTCCCCGCGCGCGCCAGAGTGCGTAGCACCAGAGCATCGGAATTTCCGCAAACAAACTTGCGGGAGGCGGCACGGCTTCTCGCTTCGGCTTCAAGCCATGCAATGCCGCGCGAAAGAACACGGGCATCAACCTCCCCGCGTCCCATCTCCTTCGCATCAAGCAGAGCGCTGACGACCGCAGCCGTGGTATCCGGCCAGGATCGCTCGCCGTAACCGCTGAACCAGCCCCAGCCGCCGTCGGAATTCACCATTCCCTGAATCATTTTAAGGGAAGACGCAATCACACGTTCCATATTTTTTTCCAACTTGACGGGCTTCGCAGAAGAACGGTAACTCTTATAAAGCTCCTTCCGGACATCCGCGCGGCGGAGCGCGATTTCAAGCGGAATATTCATCTTCCGGAATGCATTTGCCGCCTTCAGAGCAGGCAGGAAACGCGTGACTGCTCCGAAAACATTTTCCGACTCATCCGTCAAAAGTGACGGGAGCAGATCAATCATCGCAACAGCCGCTCCGGGAGTAAAATCAATTACAAGCTCAGCACCGCCGCGAATCGCCGAAGGAACAGTACAGCGGATCGTCGCTGTCTGATTCTGAATCCGTCCGGCAAACGGCACATGTTTTTGAATGCCGCGAACCTTCACAGGAAGCGAAAGAGAAACACCGTCCGCCAGTTTGCCGTCAATACGGACTGTCAGGGTCGGTTTTACCAAACCTTCCTGCTCCGCGCGAATATGGAACGGAAGAGTCACCGATACATCAGGCTCGACAGAGACGGTCCGGCTTTCGGAAATGACGGACACCTCTTTTTCAGAGACCGTGAGTTCAACCTTTGCACGAATCGGCTTTTTTGAGTAATTGTGGACCACTGCAAGAGCATCCGCCATATCGCCTCCCGTCAAAAATGACGGCATCTCAAGACGCGCGATAATCTCTTTGGAAACCACGAATTCCGCCCTCGCCTCGCCAACGCTGGTGCGCCCGCCGATACTCCATGCGCGAACCACCCACGTCGTCAGATTGTCCGGAACCGGAACCATCACGCGAACCCGTCCGTCACTGTCGAACTCGTGCTGCCCGATCCAGAAAATGCTGTCCGCAAAATCGGAACGGATAAACGCCTCATCCGTCTCCGGTCCGGCTCCCATGCCTTCCGACATTGCCGACGGAGCCGCTTTTGATTTATACAGAACTCTGTTCGATCTTAACATGCCGGGACTCATATCACAAACGGGAACAGCACTTCCAAAGCCGAAAAATCTCTGCATCACATCCTCGGAGTAAGGCCATGAGTCTGCAAGAATTCCGCTCTGCAGATTCAAATGGAAAAACCGTTTCCAACTCCAGAAGAACTGCTGAATTGAGGGAATGTTGTTCCCCGCAACCGCCTCCAGAGACTTGTCATAAACCGTCAGAGCGAACACTCCGGAAACAGGCTTTCCGTTCAGATCCGTTATCGTCAGATCCACCGGAACCGTGGAGCGCGGACGCGACGGCTGTTTCGGAACATCCAGTTTCACATTCAGCATGCGCTTTTCCGGCGGAATGCAGATCTGTTTCGTCACCTGATGCACCGTACCGTTGCGGATGGTCACCGCGGCCGCAAAAATGTTCGGCTGGTCCGCTTCCGTGACTTTGTGCGTGACAAGTGTGGAGTAACCTTTCAGTTTCAAATGACGCATTGTTCCGCCGAGGTAAAAATAGACATCCGCGTCCGGACGGTTGGCGGAAATCAGGATTTTCACCGTTTCGCCGGGCTGATATGTCGCCTTGTCGAGTGATATTTCCATCGGCAGTTCAGAGAACATGCCGTCAGCACCGTTATCTTCCGTAATGCGGACAATGCATGCGGCGGAGTCTTCCCCGCCATCCTTTCCGCGAAACTCCGCAACTGCGCGATAAACGCCCGCGCGGTTCGTCACAAATGACGGGCTTTCACCACTTTTGAACGGAATTGAGCGTAATACTGATCCGTCATTTTCATATTTCAGATCGTCAGACAACTTCGCGCGGTACAGGCGGATCAGACCTGTCCCCTCCACAGGCTTTCCGTTCGGATCAACGGCCTCGACTTTCAGTGTTGTCACTTCATTCGGACGGCGGAAACCGTTGGCGGAATAAATAAAGAGCCTGAACGGCTTCGCCGCCGCAATCAGCGAACCGGACGCGGAAATGACTTTTCGGGAGGAATCCGTCACATCCGCTTTGACGGTATAACGGTAATTCCGATCTTTCCGGTCTGCGGAAAATTTCGTAGGGATGCGAATGGAGAACGTTCCGTCCGCCGCGGTCTTTCCGGAAAATTCCGTTACAACCTCTCGGTCGGAATACCACGGCAGACATTTCCAGAGGTAACAGGTCGACGGCAGTTCATAACCGTTGCCATAGAGCCATGAGAACGGGGAAACAAGGGGAATGTAGCTTCCGGAAACCTCGCGGATCACCGTTCCCCTCACCTCCGCTCCGGGAACGGGCGCGCCGAAGTAATAATCCGCATGAAGCGTAGCCGTCACTGTTTCGCCAAGACGAACCGGTTTTGACGGAATGTCAAGTTTCACTTCATACTCCGGCTTCTTATACTCTTCCACGCGGAACGCAATGCTGCCGAGCTGCTCCGCTCCGATGCTGTAATGACCGAGCGCCGCCTCTTCCGGAAGTGTGAATCTGCCTGAAAACGCTCCTGTTTCGGGGCTGACGGGCATTTTTGATGTATAGAGAATCTTTCCGCGCGGCTCACGGACCTTAACCGTCACAAATGACGGATATTTTTCCGTCATTTCAGTGTAGGCGGCAAGGCGGATAAAACCGGAAAACTTTACCTTATCTCCCGGCTTGTAAACCGGACGGTCGGTCAGCATAAATGCGCGCGGACGTTTATAAACGCCCGGATTTCTGCCTGAAGCCGGATTCCATCCGCTGTAAAATGCATATTTTCCGTTGAACTCCGCGAACGCCCGGAAATTGTTCATTTTCTTTTCCTGCGGCAAATCCAGCGATCCGTCATTTGCGGAAATGACGGAGAAATCCTTCGTCTCAATCCGGATACGTCCGTATTTTTTCATCTCCTCCGGATTCTGCGAATAGACGGTGCGGAAGAACCGGAAATCAACCTTCTTTCCGGCAACCGGGGAGCCGTCCGATGCGCGGTTCAAAAGCAGCTTCGGAGCCAGCATGTTTGAATTGGCGAAAGTAAACATGTAATCCGTTATCCAGACAATGATCTGACTGGTATTGCCGTCTTTGAGCGCAACGGTGACAAGCCACGCTCCGGCGTTTTTCAACGGCAGCGGAATCTTTGTCTCCGTTTCCGCATGGCGCGGCAGAGGATTGAGTTTCAGCGGAATCTTCGCTATTACAGGTCCGAACGAACCGGAATATTCCTTCAGAAGACGCGGAACCGGAAGCGAATAAAGATCATAAATCCCGTCTTTCTGCGGTTTTGAGTGTGCATCAAGCAAGGCTTTCATCAATTTTGCTTCATCAATCCGCTGAATCGAAACCGTGCCGGATTTGGCATTCCGGAAATAAAATTTAAGTTCGGGTTCCGTTCCGGCGGGAAGAATGCGGAGCGGCTCAAGCGAACCGAAATTGCCGGAAATCTGCCGGACAAGCTCTTTATCACCGGCGCGGCGCGCCATCTCCAGAGCCTTCTCCATCTGTCCGCGTCCGAGGTAGATATCCGCAAGGGTCCGCCAATCCTTCAGTTCCTTGTAGAGCAAAATAAAATTGTGTTCATCAGGCATCCGGAAGCGCATGATTCCATTGGCAAGCTGCGCAATTGTCTCGGAATCGGAAAGTGTTTCAAGAACCCGGCGGCTTTCCGCATCGTTCCGGTTCACTTGGAACTGACGGGCAAGAAAATCAGCATAAATCTTATCCGCCGCTGTGTTTTTCCGGTCACGCGCGAGCTTGCGGAAGAACTGAAAACGTTCTCCGTCATCTGCCGCGGCGTCATACGACTTCGGCGTCCGGCTGAAAACCGGAAGACCGTTTTTGCCGACCGGCGGACGGGAAAAAGAGGAACCTCTCCACATGTTTTCTTCATAATCGGGCAGCGAGCCGAGATCCGTCTTCTGCTGAAGTTTCCATGAGTTGGAATCACTTCGTCCGGTAAACCAGAGCGCGGCGAATTTCGCGTAAAATTCCGCCGGGAGCGCATCCGGATTCCTGCGGTAAAGGTGATCAAACAGACGCAGCAGACGGACACGGTCGCGCTCCGCGCAATTCAAAAACACACCGTATCCGCCGCGGTTGTTCCCGCGCGTAAAACTTTCACCAATGCGGTATCCGTAACTGGGAATCGCATTCGATTTATCGTACAGAGCAAGAACAACCGGCACACTCTCCGCATACTTTGTCCGCACGAGTTCCAGCAGAAAATCAAACTCCTCAGGCTCATTCATCCGCGAAAGCCGCTGAAGAGCGGATACGAGGTTTTCCGCATTCTGTTTTTCCGTCGTTCCCGGAGGCGGATTCTGAAGAAGTTTTTTGTAATACGGGTAATTTTCCGTTCCGCTTTCCGCCGCAACAGGAGTAATCGCCGGAGTATCCAGAGCAGATACGCTCAAAGCGAACGGAAAAAGCAAAGCCAGCAGATATTTCATAAAAAAAGTTCCTCCGTATTTTTCATATACAGAGGAACTCTATCACGCTTTTCCGAAAAAGCAAGTGTTATTTTTCCGGAGCGGCTTCCGTTTTTTCCGGCTCCGTTTTTCCGGCAACTTTGCCGAGATATTCCGGAAGATCAAGTCCGGCCATGTTTGCAACGTCATGCAGCGGCGGCAGACTCTTGATCATGCCGCTGAGGAAATTGGAGGTGGCTGTCTTGCCGTCTTTGGAATTTCCGCCGTCCCAGACAGTGACCTTGTCGATCTTGATATTCTTGATAGCCTCGGCCTGGAGCTGGACGACCTGTTCGAGTTTTTCGATGATGAGCATCTTTGCCGCGGCGTCCGGATCGTTTCCGCAGGCGGAGACGATCTGATTGAAGCCCTCGCCTTTCGCTTTCAGTATGGCAAAATTACCTTTAGCTTCCGCTTCGAGCTTGAGATAAATCGCATCGGCCTCACCTTTTGCCTCGCGGCGGAGTTTTTCGGCTTCCGCTTCCGCGCGGATGACAGTCTGTTCCTTTTCGATTTCGGTCTTGACGATGTCTTCCGCTTTCTGACGTTCCATTTCCATCTTGGCACGGGCGACCTGAGCGGCAGTTTCGGCCTCGAAATCGGCCTGTTTGATCTTGGCTTCCGCAACACGTTTCGCAACTTCTCCCTGACGGAACGCTTCGGCTTCCTGAGAGATTCGCGCGGCGTTGGACTTTGCAATTTCAATTGCGGAGAGGTTTTCTCCTTCGATTGCACTGGCGTCCGCCTGTTTCACGGCAATACGGCGGTCACGGTCGGCATTTGCTTCACCGGTCTGTGCCTCCGCATCCGCAAGACGGACGGCAATACGCCGTTCCTTGTCGGCATTCGCTTCACCGGTCTGCGCTTCCGCATCCGCCTGCTTGATGGCGACGCGCCGTTCCTTGTCGGCGTTCGCTTCACCGGTCTGTGCCTCCGCTTCGGCGAGGGAGACGGCGATTCGCTGGGCTTTGCGCGCTTCAGCTTCACCGATTCCGCCCTTCCGTTCCTCTTCGGCAACATCGATACGCGCCTTGTTGATCGCTTCCGCAGTGGCGCGCTTTCCGATGGCGTCAATGTATCCGCTCTCATCGGTAATGTCGGTGATGTTGACGTTCAGAAGCTGAAGACCGAGCTTGTTGAGTTCTTCCGCGACATTCTGTTCGATGTTGCGGAGGAAGGTTTCGCGGTCGGCGTTGATCTGTTCAATCGTCATGGAGGCGATCACCAGACGGAGCTGACCGAAGATAATATCCTTTGCGAGATCCGCGATCTCCTCCTGCGAGATTCCGAGCAGACGGTTTGCCGCGTTGCCCATCAGGGAGTTGTCCGTGCTCACGCCGACCGTGAAGACCGACGGCACGTTGATTCGGATGTTCTGCATGCAGAGAGCGTTGGTCAGATTGACTTCAATCTGCAGCGGGCGCAGGGAAAGGAATCCGTAATCCTGAATCACCGGCCAGATGAACGCCGCGCCGCCGTGAATACACCGCGCCGCCTTGTCGCCCTTCGTCTTACCGAAAATGACGAGCACCTGATCCGAGGGGCATTTTTTATAGCGCGCCGCAATGCCGATCAGCACAATGAAGAGGATGAAAAGCAGGAAAATCGTGACGAGAATGCCTCCCGCCAGGAAACCGCCGGATGATGCAAGAATCAAATTCATGGGTACAGCTCTCCTTTTTCTGTTTTCAGTATATATAGTCACAGAAAACGGATTTTTCAAGCGGCGTTTCGTTTTTTATGGAAGATTTTTTCGCAGCATACGGTCTTTTTCGCAGAACAAAGCAGTTTTTCTTCCGGGAAAACTGCTGAAACAGAAAAAGTTGAAGGAAAAATTCAGGAAACAGTTTGACTTTTTTAAATTAGACTGTATTTTTCATGTGAGCTGAAATCGACTGCAATTTCAGAAACAATAAAATCCTCCGGGAAACGTTATATGTGCAGCAACTTTAAACGGAGGATAACGGTGAAAAGAAGAATGTTTTTTACTCTGACAGAGCTCCTGACGGTCATCGGGGTCATTGCCCTGCTGGCCGCTCTTCTGCTGCCCGCATTGAACAAAGCCCGCGAAAAGGCAAACAGCATCAGCTGCAGAAGCAACTTGCGGCAGATCGGCATCGCGTTCAAGTCGTATTCCAACGACTTCCAGCGCATTCCGCGCGTCTGCATCATGCCATCGAAACGCTCCGCAGCCCAGGCGACTCCGGGCTCTGAGGAATATGAACCGAGCATAGCGGAACTGCTCGAAAATGAACTGCCGAAAGGCAGCCGCGTCTTCCGCTGCCCCTCCGACCGGGGAGCATCCGAGGATGTAATCGGCAAATTCACAAACGAAGAAGACGACGACAAGCTCACCGAGATAGAGAAAAGCAATTACGTTTCCGACGGCAAGACCGATTTCGAGCGCGAGGGCTCCAGTTATGAGTTCAACTCCTTCATGCGGCGCGTCACCGACCGCACTCGCGCAATGCTCATGCACGACTACCGCCCGTACCACGGACTCGCCGGAAAATCCGGTTCCTGCAACTACCTTTTCGCCGACGGTCACGTCGGTGATATGATATGAGGAGGTGCGAAATGACCGGAATGTTCAAAAGCTGGAAATTCTACGCAATTGTTGCGCTGCTCCTCTGCGGACTCGTCACAACCTATGCAGTCACCCGAAAACCGCGCCCGAAATCGGATAAACCGGAGGATATCGCGAAATTTGTCGCTTCCGACGGCTTCACAAAGCTCTCCGACGACGAACAGAAGGCATATATGCGCCAAATGCGTCCGCCGCGCGGTGAAAACCGCGAGGATATGCGCAAACGCATGGATTCCCTCACCGAAGCGGAACGGCAGGCCATGTTCAAGAACATGCACGAACTGCGCGAAAGAGAACGGATCGCAGAACTGAAAAAATACTTTGCCCTCTCCAAAGCGGAGCGCGAAAAATATCTCGACGCAAAAATTGCGGAAGAAGACCGCCGTTTTGCCGAGTTTGAAAAACACATGGCTCAGCGTCGCGCACAGGCGGCTCAGAACGCAAAGAACGGCGAACAGCCGCCGCGCCCCCCGCGTCCGTCTGAAGCCCAGCGCGCCGCATTCATGAAGGAGCGGATTGAAACCACTCCTCCGGAAGTCCGCGCAGCACGCCAGCAATTTCATAAGGATATGCAGGCGCGCAGAAAAGCAACCGGAAAAGAGAGGAAGCGTCCCCCGCGCCCGCCGCGCGGATAAGACAAGGTTCTTTGAAAAACGGGTGCCCGGTCAACCGGGCATTTTATCTGAATTAGGACAGAGAAAATCCGGCCGCCGCGGTGACCGTCGGAAGAAATTCCGTCAGTTGCCGGGCGCCTATTTAATTTGTTCTGAAAGAAAAAATGAAATCCGGACGACCGCAGCTCCGGGGATGAGTGTTTAGAAAGAATTCACGAATGTTATGGCATCCGCCAGAGAACGGAAGAACGGCGATTATTTTTTTGCAGATAAAATGCTCCGGTCCCGGGTGCTCTTTTTCGCGGAAATGCATGATCCGAACACTCATGCATCTCCGCTTTTTTATTTTAAAAATTTTCCGGAAGAACTCCGGCTGTTCCGCTCCTGTTCGTCCATCATCCGCTGCATGGCGCGGGAAATCTCGCGCAGCATCTGCTCATCGGAGGGGACAAGCGGGACATTTTTTTTCGGAGAAAGCGCCTCTATGATCCGGTAGATCAGCGGATTTTTCTTCCGGCTGACACGCTCGAATTCATCGCGGACCGTATAGAGATTCTGCGGAGGACGGCGCCGTTCACCGATATTCAGTGCAGCGCGGTAGTGGAATTTCGCCTTGGAATATTCGCGCAGTGCGGAAAACGAACGCGCCAGATAAACACGGTACAGAATATTGTCCGGAGCCATCGAAACCAGCCGCAGAAAGAGCTCAACAGCCTCCCTGAAACGCCGCTCCACATAAAGTCCCCTCGCCTCGCGCCACGTCACAAAAACAAGCGTCCGCTCCAGATCCCGGAACAGAGTCATGAGCGTGGCGTCCTCCGGAGGTTTGTTGCCCACAATCAGCTCCTCCAGCGTGTCATCCGACTCGGAATCCATGATTGTTTCAACGGAACGCGGAGGGCTTGAGACTTCCGCCCGGATTTGAAGATTGTATGCGTAACGCTTCTCCGGATCGGAAAGAATGTTGAACGCCTCGACCAGCAGCTTGAACTCCTCGTTCTTCTCAGGCGAATTGCCGAACAGATCGGGATGGCAGGTGCGCACTTTGCGGTAATACGCCTTCTTCAGAGCCGTAAAATCGCAGTTCTGCGCGACTTCAAGCCTTTCGTAATGCGTCATAAGAGCGAGAACAGCACGGCCGCGCGTTTGTAAAGACGGAGCACCGTAAGACGGAAACCGGAAATCCGGTGTTTCCGGACGGCGTTTCCGCGCGTCATCCATTGCGAATTACCCACTGTGAGCAGGGAATAAACGCAAATCCATGTCAGACAGGGCAGACTGTAGAGTCCGAACGCAAATGCCCACGCAGCATTCAGCCAACCGTTTCTGCGCACGCAGATCACGGCGGGAATCCCGGACCAGATCAGGGCGGTAAGCGCTGAGTAGAACACAAACGGAAGCGGCGAAACAATCAGACACGTCAGCCACAGCGGAATATAGAACAGCGGAAGAAGCAGATTCATGCTCTGAAAAACCATTCCAAGCTGGAAAGAGAGAAGTTCATAGTTGAACGGTTCGAAGCGGCGCAGAACCACGCTGAGCATCACCAGATTCTCACGCACATCGCTCCGGGTCCAGCGGATCAGCATCTTGCAGAGCGTGCGGTAATTGACCGGCATTTTTGTGTATGCTTCCGCCGAACTCTGGTACTCCACGCGCCAGCGCTCGCGCAGAATCATGCTGGTGATCGCCCGGTCCTCGCCGATACCGGAAGGACGCCCCATGAACGTCTGGTTCACCCACTCGTCCAGCAGCGGACGGATTGCGGAAAGACGGTATGCGCTGAGAGCGCCCGGCGTGCAAAGCACCGACCCGATGAAACTCTGGGCGCAGCGGATCATTTCAAACCCGAATCCGAACGCAGCTTCCATAATCTTCGGAATAAAACCTTCGTCGCAGTTGCTGACGCGGATATTTCCCGCAACCGCGCCGACCTCCGGACGCCGGAACGGAGCCACGAGCGCGCGGATCGCGTTTTCCGTAATTGCGGAATCACTGTCGACCGTTACGGCAATCTCACCGGACGCAATCTGAAAACCTTCATAGAGAGCGCGCCGTTTACCGCCGTTCTGCAGCAGATTCAACGTCCGGATGCGCCCCGGAAACTCGCCGGCTCCGCGCTGAATCCACTCCCAGGTGTCGTCACTTGATCCGTCATTGACGGCTATGATTTCGAGCTTGTCTGACGGATAATTTGAATTCATTACGCTGCGAAGAGTCGTCAAAACATACTCGCCTTCGTTAAATGCCGGGACAATGACGGAACATTTCGGCAATTCGGAATCCTTCTGCTGCGGAGTTTCGCGGTAAAGAAAAGCAAAGACAGCTGTTACAAGAAAGTAAAGGAGCGAAGCCAGAGCCGCGCAAAATCCGAGAACGGTGATATCGGCATTCACCTTGGAAAGAAGCGGTTCGCGCCAGTTGAAATCAAAGTGGAAAAACGGCATGAGAACCGCAGTAATCACCGCACCTCCGGCCAGACACCATAATCCGGCCTTCACCGTATTTTCTGTATGCTTTTTCATAAGATAATTCTCTTTTTCAATTTTTTAAAGGTTATAATTTACACCGGAAAAGCAATAATTCAACGCTGCAAAGCAACAAATCCGGAAAATATTCCATCAGCGCATGTTGAAGAGGTGTTCATAATCTGTCAAAAGAGTGTTCAGAAAAACTGAATAACTTTCCGCATGTCAATAACAGCTTTTTCATCAACAGAATTCCGACAAATTCTGCACACGGAGAAAATTTCGAAAATGAGTGTATTCAGACCGTTTATGAACATTTAAACAGCTCCTACTGCTATAAATAAATGAATAAAATAGAAAAAGTACAGCAGTAGATCTGTGCATAACCGGCGCCGCATGAAAAATTCGCTTTTTTCCGGAATTTTGAACTCAAATATGTCAACAGATTGTTAAAAAAGTGTTCAAAAAAGCTGAATAACTTCCGTTATGTTCAGAACCGGGCTGTTTCTGAACATGCGCCAACAAACTGTATACATTGGAAAAGACTGATTTTTGAGTGTAAACTTTGGAGTTGTAGACATATGGACAGTACTAATGATACCTTTAAAATATATAATAAAATCAGGATAATATCAGCTTGGTGCATAAATTTCCGAAAAGAAAAAATTCCGTTATTTTCCGCATTTGGCACTTGATATTTTCGCGTTTCGGTTGTAGAATACAGGGAATGCAATCAATTGTTTTAGGCAACAGAAAGGCTCAGTCATGAAAATCAGTATAAAGAAAGATGCTCTCCTGAAAGCATTGCAGAAGATTTGCAACATCATCGGCAACAAAACTACAATGCCGGTTATTGCCAATGTCCTCATTGAAACCGGTGCTGACGGTAAGCTGACAATGACAACCACCGATTTGGAACTGCGCATTTCCACCCGGGTTGAAGCTGAAATTGCCGAACCGGGCGCAACCACCATCCCCGCAAAGCGTTTCCTCGGACTCGTTGCAAAGTTCAAAGGCGATACCGTCACCATCGAATCCAACGAGAATCATCATTCCAAAATTACTTGCGGAACTGCGGAATTCATGCTTCTCGGACTTGATCCCGCTGATTTTCCCGCTCCGGTCGATATCGAAGTGCAGCGCAAACTGAAATTGAAACAGTCCGATTTCTCCCGCATCATCGACCGTATTTCCTATGCGGCCAGCAATGACGACGCTAGAAAGTTTCTTCACGGAATTCTGCTCTCCGTCAAAGAGGGTAATCTGACGGCTGTTGCAACAGACGGAAAACGTCTTGCACTTGTAGAAAAACTCCTCGAAGAGGCTCCGGAAGGTTCCGACGGCGACATCATCATCACCATCAAAGCCGCTCTTGAGGCGAAACGCTCCATGGAGAAAGACGGCGAGATTTTCATCGAGATCGGCACCAATCAGGTTATTTTCCGGATCGGCGATACCGTCATCACCTCCAAGCTGATCGAAGGAACCTATCCGCACTACCGCCAGGTGATCCCGACTGTCTTCTCGAAACAGGTCGAACTTCCCTGCCGTGCGTTTATCGATGCTTTGGAAATCGTCAGTGTTCCGCTGTTCGATGCTTCCGCATACGTGAAACTGACATTCTCCAGCAATCAGCTTCGTTTTGAAGCGAACAGCATCAACATCGGTGAAGGACATGAGTCCATTCCGGTTGAATATGCTTACGATGAAGTTTCCGTTTCGTTCAACCCGCAGTTCCTCGCGGATCCGTTCAAGCGTTTGGATGTGGAAAACGTCACGCTGACCATGAACGACGCCACCAGCCCGATTGCCATCAAGAGCAACGACGGCTTCCTCTACGTCATCATGCCGATGCGCAAAAACTGATTTGAATTCAAAATATAAAATCTGACGGGAGATATGACGGATTGACGGAATATCTCCCGTCTTTCTTTTCCCCGGAGTGAGCGGTGCTTAAGAACATCAAATTGAAGAATTTCCGCAGTTTTGAAACGGCGGAATTTGATTTGTCCGCTCCTTCCACGGTTTTTTCCGGGGCGAACGGACGCGGCAAAACGTCGGTTCTGGAGGCTGTGTATTATGTTTCCACTCTGCGCTCCTTCCGCACTTCCAAGATTTGGGAATTGCGCCGGATCGGCTCGAAGGGATTCGAACTGCGGCTGGCAATGGACCGCGGCGGCCGCTGGAACCGTGAACTGAAAGTGGAAGATCTGGCAGAACGGCGTCTCTTCTTTGACAATGTTCCTGTCCGCCGCGCGAGCGAGTTTGCCGATTCCTTCAAATGCGTCGTTTTTCTTCCCGACGATCCCGTCATTCTGACGGGGTCTCCCGTCTTTCGCCGCCGCTTCCTGGACATGTTCATCTGCATGATGGAACGGACCTATTTTTCCGCTTTGCAGCGTTATGCCGCCGCGCTGAAGAACCGCAATTTTCTTCTCAAAACGCGCCGGGCTGACCGAGCCATGCTGAGCACTTACGCGTCAATTCTGGCAAATGACGGGTCGTATATTGTCCGTGAAAGAGTGGAACTTTTGAGTCTGCTTGAGAAGAAAGTACGGCTGGTTCTGTCGTCAATCCGTCCGGAACTTCAAAATCTGACGATTGTCTCCCGTCATTCTCCCGACACTCTGGAAGCGGGGCGTTTTCTGGATAAACTGGAGCGTTCCGTGGAGAAGGATATGGAGCGCTCCATGACGCTGACCGGACCGCATGTTGACGATTTTGACGTGCTCTGTGACGGCAAATCACTGCGTTACTACGGTTCCCGCGGACAGTGCCGGATGGTTTCCCTTGCTCTGAAACTGGCCGAGTTTGAACTGGTTTCCGAGATGGAGGATGAAGTTGTTGTGCTGGTTGACGACGCCGTCGGCGATCTGGATCACCGCGCCCGCGAATCCTTTATTTCCCGTCTGAAGAGCGCGAAACAGATTCTCTACGCCTTCACCGAACTTCCCGATGAGGACTGGTTTGCAGGGGCTAATCAGATTGTTTTAAATTGACGGATTGACGGATTAAACAATCCGTCAATTTATTGTCATTAGTGCAGATCTGTTCAGAGCTTCCTGCCAAATCAGCCGTTTTCATCCGTCATTTTTTGTCTGCAAAATAATTTGGGGGAGAGAAAGTCCAGTTATTACCAGAGTAGTTCTGCCCTGCTGGTACTGCCTCCGGAAACGATCGTTCTTATTCATCGGCGGGGAGGGCGCTAAAGAGTTTTTACAGACAGCCCTTTTTTGTGTTTTTCTTTCTTCCGGATGAATATTTTGCGGAACTGAAAATGGCGTTGGGAAGTGTTTTCTGGAAATTTTCTTCAGATCACGGATATTGCCGATTCGCTTCATTACTGCGGCAGCGCGTGGTTCTGCGCTGTTTTCCGCGGCAAAACGGGCGAGACTCCGCTTTCGTATCGCCGACGTCTGCAGAGAAAGTGAAGATGCCGGTGCACTCTCCGCAAGATTTAACAGATTCCTGACATTTTTTCTTTGATTAAGTGGATTTCCGATGTATATTACAGTAAATAACAGAAAAGGAGATTCCGTCATGAGAAAATTTCTCTCTGCTCTTGCCTCCATCGGCGCAGCGCTGGCTCTCACTGCCTGTTCCACGGTCCAGACACAGGAAGTGCCGTCGGGCGCATTCAATGCTGAAGATGAACAGGAACTGCGCACCGCCGCAACCGCATACGTCACCGATGTTCTGAACGGGCTCGAATCCGGAAGTTACGAACTCTTCATCCGGAATTTTGCGCCGGAATACCGCAAGACTATGACCTCCGCCAAGTTTAAACTCATGACAGAGGAGTTCCGGAAGAACAATGGAAAAGCTGAAAAAATTGAATGGCTCGGTTCGCTCAACCAGGGAATTTTCAAAACAGCGCTCTGGAAAGCCCGCTTTGCCCGCTCGCGCGCTTCCGAAGCAGAGCTGAAACGCAACGGAAAAGATCCGGAAGAAGTTCCCGTTCCTGATACTCTCATCCGTCTTCTGCTCGGCAAAATTGACGGACAATGGAAAATATTTGCCATCTTCGTAAACTGAAAGGAGGTCTGAATGAAACTGTCTTTTTCTCTGGTTTTGAGTGTGTTCATCGCCGTTTCAGCGTTTGCAGAGGTTAATATTCTCTGCACAACAACACCCGTCACTCTGCTGACAAAAGCCGTCATTAACGGAATTAAGGGATACAAAGTGACAACGATGCTTCCGTCTGCGGTCGGCTGTCCGCACGACTATGCATTGACTCCGCAGGATATGCGGAAACTTGCAAAAGCAGATGTGATCGTTATAAACGGTCTCGGCATGGAGGATTTTCTGGAAGGGGCGATTCCCCGTGTCAACCGCAAGGCGTTTGTCATTGATTCTTCGAAAGGGGTGAAGGGGCTTCTTCCGTTCCGCGACAGCGAAGAGGAGTGTTCCGAACATGGACACGCCCACAAGCATGAACACAAGCATGAACACAAGCATGAGCATGCTTGGAACGAACACCTTTTTGCAGCACCCGGAACTGCGGCGGAACTGGTTGGACGCATCGCGGAAGAGCTTTCCGTCAAATTTCCGGAAGACTCCGTCAAATTTTCTGCGAATGCAAAAAAATATCAGGATGCTCTGCTGAATCTTGACAGAGAATACCGCGCATTCGGCAAGTCCATTCCGGCGGAAAAACGGAACATTGCAGTTCAGCACGGAATTTTCGATTATCTGGCTTCCGCACTCGGACTGCACGTAACGGAATACCTTCAGCCGCATACCGGAAGCGAGCCGTCCGCCGCACAGATCTGGGAGATGACCGCTCACCTGAAACGGCATGGAGCTTCCGCAATCCTGGCAGAGAAAAATTATCCGTCAAAAGTGACGGAACTGGTTGCCCGCGAGACAAAAATTCCGGTTCTCACGCTTGCTGTTCAGCCGGAGAGCGGAGCAACTCCTGAGGCGTTTCTGAAACTGCACAGGGATAATCTGGAAGCAATGAAAGCGTTCTACAGAAAATGACTCACAAGCTCTGTCCAAACTGTGCGCACTCGGTAAGTTTCGAACATGTATCCGTCGAAAATGACGGAGTGACGATTCTTACGGACATCTGTGCATCCATCCCGCGGGGAGGGTGCACGGCTATCGTCGGTCCGAACGGGGCGGGAAAAACAACGCTTGTTCTGACTTTGCTGGATGAGATTCCCTACTCCGGAACAATCCGCTTCCACGGATACGATTCGGAACGTCCGCGTTTCGGGTATGTCCCGCAGTCGCTCTCGTTTGACCGCGGAATGCCGCTGACCGTGCTTGAATTCATGGCGGCGTTTCACCAGAAGCGTCCGCTCTGCTTCGGCATCCGCAAATCGCTGAAGACGGAGCTTGTTGCTCTGCTGGAAAAGACGGGCTGCGCGCAGCTGGCAGACCGTCCGCTCGGAGCGCTTTCGGGCGGAGAACTGCAGAGAGTGATGCTTTCCGGCGCGCTCTCTCAGGATCCTGAACTGCTGATTCTTGATGAACCGGCGTCCGGAATCGACTTCAAGGGCGGAATGGTGTGCTGCGAACTGCTCGACCGTTTCCGCAAGGAGCGGAATTTCACGCAGCTGATGATTACACACGACCTCTCCACGGTTCTGGCTCATGCAACGCATGTGATCTGTCTGAACAAGCGGATCGTCGCGGAGGGCGATCCGAAAACGATTCTGACGCCGGAAGTTCTCGCGGAGACGTTCGGTCCGCACAAAGGCATTCCCGCGCCGGGAACGATTCCGGCGGCCGGCTGTTCATGCAAAGGAAAACATTGATTATGGAACTGGATATCGTCTCTTTTTTCTGTGAGTGGATCGGGCGGATCATTCCGCTTGAGTGCATGCAGATGCGGTTCATGCAGACTGCAATGCTGGGGCTGATTCTGATTGCTCCGATGGCCGCTGTGGCGGGAACGCAGGTGGTGAATTTCCGTATGGCGTTCTTCTCGGATGCGATCGGTCACTCCGCATTTGCGGGGGTGGCGTTCGGGCTGCTCCTCGCGGTCAGCCCGAATCTGACGATGCCGCTGCTGGCTGTGCTGGTCGGACTCGGCATCATGGCGGTGAAGCAGCGCAGCGGGCTTTCGACGGATACGGTGATCGGTGTTTTCTTCTCCGCAGTTGTCGCGGCAGGACTCGCGGTGGTGAGCCGTTATCCGCAGGCGATGCGCGACATGCAGATGTTTCTCTATGGCGATATTCTCACGATCAGCGATGCGGAAATCGCCGCGATGTTTCTTCTTCTGCTCGTCTTTACGGTATTTCAGTCGTTCGCATTCAACAAAATGATCTGCATCGGTCTGAATCTTCAGCTGGCAAAGGCGAACCGGATCCGGATTTCGCTGTACCAGTATCTTTTTGCCGCGCTGCTTTCGCTGGTGGTGATTCTTTCGGTGAAGGCGGTCGGGGTTCTGCTGGTGACCGCAATGCTGATCACGCCTGCCGCCGCAGCGCGGAATCTGGCGTCATCCTACGGAAAAATGCTCTGGTATTCGGTCGGAATCAGCCTGTTTTCCGCGATTGCGGGGCTCCTGCTTTCCGCTCAGGACTGGATGCGGACTGCGGCGGGGGCGACGATTGTTCTCTGCTCGTGCGTGATTTTCTGCATCAGCCTCCTGTTCCGCCGCCGCGGCCGCGCATGATTCGTTTTTATTTAAAAGAGCTGCGTGGGAAGAACATGCTTCTGCCGTGACGGAAAATTGCGGTCGAAGAGGTCCGCTTCCTCTGCGGTGATGCAATAGATTTCTCCTTCGGAAAATGCGCCTGCTGGAACAGCGGAGAACGCACGGATGAGCAGCGCTGGGCAGTATCCGCCTTCGGCGTCGGTGATTCCATATTTTTCCGCTGGTTCAAATCCGAAGCGGCTGTAATAGCCCGGATCACCGTATATGAGGACTGCGAAAACTGCGCTTTTTTCCGCAAGTTCGAGTGTGTGACGGATCAAAGCGGAACCGATTCCGCGTTTCTGAAAGCGGGGTGCTACGGCAACGGGACCCATCGTCAGAACAGACACAATGCCGTTTTGCGTTTTCAGTGAGGCGTCTGCATACCAGATTCCGCCCGCAAGTTCGCCGCCGTATTCCGTCGCAAAGCTGAGTTCCGGGCGGAGGACGGGTGAAGTGCGGAGTCTGTGGACGAGAAGATGTTCTCTGCATCCGGGCGCGTATTTATCCCAGAAAGCATCACGGACGAGACTTTCCATTTCATGGTACTGTTCCGTTTTTTCGGGACGGATGATGATTGTTTTCCTGTTCATTTTGATAAAATCCTTTCGAGCTGTTCTGCCAGTTTCCGCGGCTCTTCCGCGGTGTCGTAAAGGTTCATCAGGAGAAAGAATGCACCGTAAAACCGGATGCCTTCCGCTTCGGGGTCGGGTGCGCCGCAAACACGGAAGAGATCTGTTACATACTCAAGCGGACCGCGTCCGAAGTACTGCTGAAAGAGTGCGTTCATGGCGGGGGAGCGGTGCTGCTCGCGTGTGAGCATCCGGCGGAAATCGGAACAGAAGGGGTCTTCGGTCCAGTGACGGAACATTTCGACGGTGAAGCGGACAAGGTCGGCGTGTTCTATTCCTCTCCATTCGCCGGGATTGTCTGCGCGGTTTACGGCAGGGAGGTTGCACTTCACCGCATATTCGCGGTCGAACTGCTCCATTTTGCGGAGAACGGCTTGAAAAATATCCTCCTTGCTGCGATAGTGCCGGTAGAGCGCCCCGGCTGTAATGCCAAGAGCAGCGGCGAGTTCGCGCATGGTCGATTTTTCATACCCGTTCCGGACGTAAAGTTCCAGAGCTGCGGAAAGAATTCTGTCTTTGGTCTTTTCCATGATGAATCTTGTTTATAAAGTAAACGGTTGTTTACCTGTAATATAGTAAACAACTGTTTACTTTTCAAGAGCGAAAGAGAAAATTTCTTTATTTTTCTATGAATTCGTGGATTGTTGCGGTGAGTTTTTCCACGGAAGCGGGTTTCCGCAGACAGCGGTCTACGCCGGATTCCTTGACAGCGGCGAGTTCAGCTTCGGTCATGCCGGAGCCGAAAGCGAGAATCACAAGTCCCTGATTGCTGTTTCCCGTGCGGATTGCGGAAAGAAGTTCCGTGCAGAATGCTTTCTGGAATTTCAGATCAAGAAGCAGAAAATCAAAGTGTCCGGTTTTGAGTTTTTCAAGACATTCTTCAGGTGTGGAGGCGTGGACAAGGCTGCAGGGTTCGCTCTCCAGCATCATGCAGAACATGGTGTAGACGGAATCGGATTTGTCGGCGACAAGAACGCTGCAGCGCTGTCCGGGGCGGAGCGCGATCCGGCGTGCGCGGTCAGGCGAGAAGATGCAGAGCGAAGTGCGGGCGAGGTTGGAATCGTGTTCTTCGGCATCCAGGGCGTTGGCGAGAGTGATTTCCGCCGGGTCCGGGTTGGGGAAGAAGAGACTTATTTCTGTTCCGCCCTTCTTCGTTTCCTGAACAGTGAGGCGCGCGCCGAGGAGTTCCGAATGCAGTTTGATGAGCGTAAGATTGAGAATCGGTGCGGCGAATCCGCTGACGGAGTGCTTGATTCCGGGACAGCGCACGCGGTCGAGAAAGAGTGTCGCGAGTGAAACGGAGCCAAGTTCCTTTTCATCGAAACAGTGGAAGAGAATGCCGTCGTCCGTTGCGGAACCGCTCCAGCGTACACGGGAATCCGGTGAGGCGACGGAGATGAGGGTAGAGGCGGCAAGAGTGAGGATGCGCGTCATGGCGTCGCGGTCGGAGATGATTTTTCCGTGCATTCCGGGCCAGTGAATTTCGAAGCGGACGCGCCGTTCTGCGGCGAGGGGAACGCAGGAGTCGGAGAGTTCGCGGATGACGTCGTTTGCATCGAATTCGGTGTAGGCGGGTTCGCGCCGGGAGAGATCGAATTCGGAGAGGTTGTTGAGCGCGGCGAGGAGGCGTCCGGCGGCGAGAGCTTCATCGTGAATGCGGGCGAGCGGAGCCTGAACTTCGCTGCAGTCTTTGAGTTTGCGCTGGAGCAGGCTTGAGAATCCGGTCATCATGCCGACGGGTTCCTGAAGCTCGGCGACCATGTCGTTGAGAAGGACGGATTTAAGCCGGTTGGAGCTTTCCGCGTCGCTTCGGGCGAGCAGTTCGCGTTCATGGCTTTTCTTGAGACGCAAAGTCATGCCGGAGAGTTTGTCGCGCAGGTGGTTGAAGGTGCTGGAGAGCTCGCGGAATTCCTCTGTTGTTCCGGAGCGCAGGTTTTTCGGCGGTTCATCGCCGCGGGAGAGGGCGGCGGCGAACTTCAGGATTCCATGCACGCATTTTCCGAGTTCTTCCGCATGGCGGAAGAGATACGCGAAGAAGATAAGGTATCCGAGCAGGGCGAAGAGAATGAGGTTGCCGATCAGAATCCGTTTTCCCTGCGGGGCGGCTGTGCAGACGAATTCGGACGGAACGGCGCGGACGAGCCGAAGCTCCTGCGCCGGAACGGTGTCGATTCCGAGTGTGGAGGCGGAAAGTTCCCAGGTTTCTCCGTTTCCGGTGATCATGGAATCCATATCGAATCTCCGTGCGCCGGAGCCGGGAATGAGACGCGTTCCGAGGAGATGCATCCGTGTTTTGAGTTCGGAAAGAGTCTGGCTGTCTTCATCGGTTTCGCATTTGAGCATCCGTTTTCCATGCAGCAGAGCGAGCACGCCCGTTTTTCCGGAAGGCTGCATGGATTTCAGCAGACGCGCGAGGTCTATTTCGCAGATGGTGTGAACGGTGGTTCCCTGGGCTGTGTTGGAGATGGAGAGGCGGATGCAGCCGGTTTCGTTTTCCGGAATAATCAGTGCGGGACCTTGCGGCAGACGGGCGAGAACGGTCTGCGGAATGGAGTTTTCATGAATTTTTCCGTTTTCGGAGCGCGTGAAACGCTGTTCGGTCTGTCCCGGAGCGGTCAGCGAGACGAAGAGTTCACCCGGAAACGGGAAATGCCCGATTGTGCTGCGCGCTCCCGCCGGGTCGAGGGCAAGCGCGGCGTTGAGTTCGCTCAGACGCAGCAGAATATCATTGAAAAACGCTTCGAGACGCAGGGCGGCGATTTCGGATTCCGAGCGGATGCGGCGTTCGGAGCCGCGTTCGAGCAGATTGAACATGCGGGAATCTCTTTTCCTGGCTTCGGCATCTGTTTTCCAGACGAAAAGAGTCATGGAGAGGAGTCCGCAGAGAAGAGCCGCCCCGCCGATCCGGGAGATGAACTTTGCACGTATTTTCATAATCTGCCCGCCGACTTCAATTTTGTCATGCGCTGAAGTTTATTCCGGACATACTGGAAGTGGTTGAGACGGGCGTTGACTGTTGCGATGATTTCGCTGATGTTTGGACGGAATGCAGGGGTCGGATTCACCATGCGGCAGATCAATTCGGAAATGGAGTCGTTGACCATTTTCTTTATCCAGTCAAAATGAATCAGGTGTCTGCCGTCTTCATTGTCTGCCGGAAGGTCGGTTCCGGTAAGAAGATAATAGAAAAAGGCTCCGAGGGAATAAATATCGGATTTTTCGCTGACGGTTCCGTTTTCCGTTGTTTCCGGAGCGGTGAAAATATTCACGTTGATATAACCGGAATCCAGCATGAGTTCGTAGAATCCGAAGTGCATGAGGGAGAGCTGTTCATTTTCATTTACCACAATATTCTGCAGATTGAGTTCTCCGTGACAGATTTGGTGGTCGAGTGCATCGGAGAGACCGGAGGCGAGATCAAGAACCCAGGAACAGGCTTTTTCCAGCGGAACGGTCTGCACATTTTGAGAGATGTAATAGTCCTGAAGCGTTTTGCCGGAGAGATCCGGGGTAATGTAATACGGGAGGGAGCCTATGACGCCGACGTTGAGAATAGGCGTCACTGTGCAGCTGTGCAGCGACGCGGTGGAGCGGGCGACATCTACAAAACGGCGGCAGCGCTCTTCGGAAGCCGCATAGAAAGGGTTGAGAATGTGGAGAGTAACGGTGTCGTTCCGGTTCAAATCCACGGCTTCCGTCATGCTGACGACATCGTTTGATTCGGTCACAGGCGCATCAATCCGGTAGTTGTCCAGCCATAGCGGACGGGTAATGACATGGGAGCAGAGCGGGCAGATGAATGTTGTCAGCGGTGCAATTTCCGTCACGTCAAAATGCTGTCCGCATTCCGGACAGGATATTTTCAGAGAACCGGCTGCGGCTTCTTCCAGATATTCATTTAATGACGGGATCTCTTCCTGCTGTGTTTCTTTGTCCATAAAACTAAACTACCCAAAAAGTCTCGGTTGGCTGTGATTGTTTTGCTACTTTATATAAAATATCACATCTTTTTAAATAATCAAGTCTTTGTTCCGCCATTCCTGTTACAATTTCCTCTTTGTTGCACTCCGGACTGAGATGTCCGAAGAGGAGAAAACGCGAGGCTTCCGTCAAAATGGAATCAAGCGACTCCATGGTATCCTTGTTGCTGAGATGTCCGTAGCGGCTCATGATGCGGCGTTTGAGACGGATCGGACGGTCGGAGTTTGCAAGCATTTTGAGGTCGTGATTGGATTCGAGCAGGAGCGCTTCCGAACCGCGGAGCTTTTCGAGCACGGAACCGGTGATCTGACCGAGGTCGGTCGCAATGGAAATCTGATGTCCGCTGAACCGGAAATTGAAGGCGACGGTTTCGCAGGCGTCGTGCGGGACGGTGAAGGGATCGACTTCCAGTCCGAGGAGCTCGAACGGAGTTCCGGCGGTGAAGAGGCTCCGCTTTTCGCCGATGCGGTTCTTCTGTGCGAGCGCTTTGCAGACGGTGTTTGTGACACAGCAGGGGATTCCGTATGCATCTGTGAATACGCGCAGGCCTTTCGTGTGATCTGTATGTTCATGCGTCACGAGCACCGCGCGGATGGTTTCGGGGCGGATGGAGACGCTTTCGAGCCGGGCGCAGAGTTCTTTGGCGGAGAATCCGGCGTCGACGAGCAGGGCGCCTTCGGGAGTGTGAATGACTGTGGCGTTGCCCGAGCTCCCGCTCCCGAGGTTTGTCAGTCCGAAAAGATGTTCCATTGCAAAATCCTTTAAAAAAATATTTTCACAGACTTTTATTATAACAGTTTATGCGCTATATTTAAAACGGAAATCAAAAAAAATCTGCAAAATTTTTTTCAGGAGGCACGATGGATTCAGTTCAGGGAATGACGCAGACTTCGGTGATGAGGCAGGAACAGACGCTTACACCCCAGCAGCTTCAGTCGCTCGACATTCTCTGCGCGCCTGTTCTTGAACTCCAGCAGAAGATTAATCAGGAGCTTGCGGTGAACCCCGTTCTCGAGGTGGAGGAACCCGCAGCGGAGGAGCTCCCCGAACCGCCTCCCGATCAGGAGAAACCCGAACTCGGCTCCGAACGCGATGACATGGAAGATGAACTTGCCCGCATCGTTGAACTTACGGCCGGAGGACTCTCTCCCGAAGAGGCGTCGCTCCCCTCCGGTTACGACCCTGAGGATGAAGATGAACGGCAGGCGTATCTTTTCGATTCCATCACAAGCGATGTTTCCATGCAGGAACAGCTTCTTGATCAGCTGCGCGTCGCCGACGCCGACCCGGAGACCGCCCGTGTCGCCGAAGCCGTCATCGGCGGAATAGACGAATCCGGTTACCTCAAGACTCATCCAGCCGACATTGCCACCGGTTCCGGCTGTACGCTTCAAGAGGCGGAGAAGGCTATCCGTCTGGTTCAGAGTTTCGACCCGCCCGGAATCGGCGCGCGCGACCTCAAGGAGTGTCTCATTCTTCAGCTCCGCCGTCTCGGAAAAGATACGCCGGAACTGATTGACCTTGTCGAAAACCATCTGGAGGATATTGCGCGCAACAAACTTCCCCAGCTTGCGAAAGCGCGGAACATCTCCCTGGAGAAGCTCAACGGAGAGATCGCTGAAATCAAAAAGCTCAATCCGTGTCCCGGGAATGTCATTGCCGACACCAAGCCAGTCTATATCGTTCCCGAGGTGACCGTGGAGCGAGACGGCGACGGTTTCAAAGTCATTTACAACGATTCGTACATTCCGCATCTGCGCATTTCGAAGTTCTACCTGAAGATGCTTGAAGACCCGAACACGCCCGATGACGTCCGTTCCTATATCCGGAACAAACTCACGAACGGAAACGGGCTGATGAAGTCGCTTGAACAGCGGCAGAAGACGATCAAGCGCATTGCGGATATCCTCGTTGCAGCTCAGCACGATTTTCTTGCGAAGGGCGTTGAATACCTCAAGCCGATGACCATGCAGCAGGTCGCCGACAAGCTCGGGCTGCATGAAACGACGGTCAGCCGCGCAATGGCGAACAAATACATCAAAACTCCCGTCGGGCTGTTTGAATTCAAATATTTCTTTTCCGGCGGGTTCCAGTCGAAAGAGGGCGAAGAAATTTCCTCGCGCGGCGTCAAGGAGATGATCCGCGACCTGGTGGACAAGGAGAATCCCGCATCGCCGCTTTCGGACAGCAAACTTACGGCGCTGCTCAAGGAACGCGGACTCGACGTCGCCCGGCGCACGGTTGCGAAATACCGCGAAGAACTCGGCATTCAGTCCTCCCATCTCCGGAGAAGTTTCTGATGAAGCGCGTCCTGCTCCGTCTTCTGCTTTTCTGTATCTGCGTGGCAACGTCGTTTTTCATCAAGACCTGTCACTACAATATGGAGGCCGCGCGGGTTGCGGCCGCTGTCGGCGACGCGGAGCCGCTGCGTTACCGCGATTTCCGCGATGCGCTCCCGACGAAGCGTCCGAATTTTGTTCCCTACACCATCGAAAGCGCGATGATGTTCGCTTATGCGAAGGACGTCGCGGACGGCAAGGGGGTTCCCGCGCACGATCCGCGTCTTGCGTACCTTCCGGACGTTGCGCCGTATGCGCAGATGAACATGGGGCTGGAATGGGTGCTCGGCTGGAGCTACCGCCTGAAATGCCTTGTTTTCCCGCCCGTCGCGCCGTCCCCGGCGGAACTGCGTTACCAGGATTCGCCCGATTTCGCCGCCTTCACTGCGTGGAACGTGCGGCTGTGGACTGCGTTCATTCCGGGGCTGATTTTTCTCTGGCTTCTCGCTCTCCGGACTCCCGCAGGGCTTGCGTTTGCCGGCGGAATGCTGCATGCGGTTGCCGCTTCCGCCATTGCTCGCGCGACGGGACAGGATATTGTGCGCGGCGACCTCTGCATTCCGCTGATTCTGCTGAGCATGGTTCTTGCGTACTCGTTTTACGCGCGTCCGAAACGCTGGAAACTTGCGGCGCTGTTCGGGTCGACGTTCTTCTGCTTTGTAACGTGGGATCTCAGCCAGCTTCTGTTTGCCGGATGGGCCGGATTCGAAGTGTTCCGGTTCCTCTGCGGCGGCGTTCCGACCCGCAAGCGGCGGAGCGTCTG
Source organism: Lentisphaeria bacterium UBA4640 (assembly GCA_002405835.1). GTDB lineage: Bacteria > Verrucomicrobiota > Lentisphaeria > Victivallales > UBA1829 > UBA1829. The sequence goes on from DHMO01000030.1 coordinate 69,326, forward strand.
GCTGATGATCGTTCTCGCCATTGCGCTGAACGCCCTTCTGGTTCCGTTCAACGTCACTTACGGACTGCTGATGTCTCCGTTCTTCTGCATTCTGCTTCCGCTGACGGTCCTGATTTTTTGTGCCGGAACGGTGTTGCGGAAAACGTTTCTGCGCCGTCTTCTGTTCTGCGGAATTGCGCTTGGATGTCTTTGGAGTTTCCATACCGCATTTGTAGACAATCCGGTATACCGGGCAAATTACAGCCATTTTTCGGAAGCGATGAAAGCGAAGGTGAAGTTTAAGAACGTCAAGCCCTCCGATCCGTCAAAACTGAATTATGACGCCCGCATGATGTGGACTCCATCGATGCATTCCGCAACATGGAACATAGCCGTCAGTTTCTTTCCGTCATTTGGATCGCTGCCGTTTTTGAATTCAGTTAAGGCTCCGTCACTTATCCGTCAGTCCTGGAATTACACTCCTGTGGCGCTTGGAATTCTTGCTCTGCTGTTCGTCATTGGCGGATTGTTTACTCCGACACGCCGGGCGCTTCTGCGGGATCTTCCGCGCTCCGCAATGCCGCTTCTTTTTCTGATCGGATTCCTGATTGGATTTGTATTCATTGTCCGTTATCATGAGTTTGTTATCATCTATCTGGCGCTGTCGCTTCCGCTTGCGGTGCAGGCTGTACGGCATGGTCTGCGGACCGGATACCGTCCGCGGAACCGGATTGCAAAGGTGGCGCGGGGGATTGCCGCTGCTCTGGTTGTTCTTGCGCTTCTGGTCGAATTGACGGCGTCGCTCGGTGGACGGCAGCGGGCATACAGCGCGGATGTTTATCTGAAACACACCGCGGAACTGATCGACTGGTTCCGGCGTGAGGATATGCGCGGGCAGACGGTTCTTGCAAACTTCACGATCGGGCCGATGCTGATGGCGTACAGCGGAACGAATCTGGTTCTTCAGCCGCAGTTCGGCATGGAGCCGATCCGTCGTCCGGTGGAGGAATATCTGAATATTTTCTATCATCAGAACGAGCGCGCGCTGAGCGGTTTCTGTTCGCGTTACGGTGCAAAATACTTTATCTACGACCACGGCTCGCTCGGTCCGCTGCATCCTTATTCAAGCGCGTATATTGCGAATGCGGTGAATATCCGCCGGACTGCTCCGGCATACCGGATGTATTATGAAGCACGGAAAATGACGGATTTTTATCCCGTCACTCCTCCTGCCGATCTGCGGGATTTAAGTGTGAAATATACCGTTTTTCGTGTCGTCACTTTTGACGAACGTATGGAGGCAATCGGGCTTCTGAACCGTGCGGAAAAAGCTTTGAGAGAGCGCAGCCGCGCGGAGGCGCTGCGTCTGCTGAAGGAGTCGCTGAACCTTGATCCCTGTTCTCCGGAAGCGCGGAGACTGTTCCGTCGTCTCTGCGGAAGAATGCCGCGAATCGGGCTTAAAGATGTGCAGTAAAAAAAACAGTCGCACCGGTTTGATGCGACTGTTTTGACGGATTGACGGGTTATTTGACGGCGTTCTTTTTAATGACATTTCCTTTGATGGAGTAGTTCTGAATGAATTCATCCATGAACTTGAAAGCAAGATTGCCAGGTGCGCCATGGCCGCCGGTCGGGGTGGTCTGAATGTGTTTCACGATGTCTTTCGGCAGGTTGTTGTATGCCGCGTAAACAGAGGTGGGAGCGCAGACGAAGTCGACGAACCCGGTGTAGAAGTAGGTTTCGCATTTGATGCGCTTGGCAAAATAGACGTGGTCGTAATATTTGACGGCGTCAATGACTTTCAGATCAGCGTCGTTGAGATTTTTCTTGTTTACATAGCAGGGCCATCCGGGGCGGCGTCCGACGAGCCGTCCGGCGTGGTCGCCGAGAGCGGGGACTCCGGCATTGCAGAAGGTGACCTGCGGATCAAGCGCCGCGGCAACGATTGCCTGAGCACCGCCCTGGCTTCCGCCGCGCACGACCAGCGTCTTGCCGTCCCATTCGGGGAGGGTTTTCACGTAATCGAGGGCGCGCATGACGCGGAGGAACATATCCTTGAAATAGACGGTGTCGCGGTTTTCTTTGCCCTGTGTGCGGTATCCTTTGAGCACGCCTTTGTTGAGGTTGTCATAGTACTCTTTCGGCTGTCCGTTGAGGATTCCGTGCGCGTTGATGGCGAACGCGATGCGACTGGTTGCCATCTTGAGCGGCTTGTATGAATCGCGGACTCCAGCTCCATCAAAAATAACTTCGGCGGGGAGGGAACCCTTCTTTGCATTTTTCGGCATGGAAAGATAACCGGAAACGGGCTTTGGGCCGGCGCATTTGACCTTGACGTCATAGCAGACAATCTTATCCTGGAATTTTTTCGGGACGGGGACTTCCACGCGTTCGGCTTCGACGGGAACCTTGTCGAGGAGTTCGCGCTGCGCCTTCCAGAATGCGTCGAAATCTTTGGGTTCGGGGGCGGATTCGGTGATTTCAAGCGGGTCGACCATTGCGCCGATTTCCGCCTTGAGATTTACATTTTTCCTTTTCGGATTTTTCAGCTTTTTGCCGTCCGGTCCGATTGCGAAGACTTCAATGGAAACCCAGCCGGGTTTGTCGAGTTTTGCTGTTGCTGTGAGCGGCTTGTCGGATTTCGCCTCGAGAAATTTTCCCCAGTTCCCGTTTTCAGAGAGACGGTAGCTCAATTTGAGTCCCGGCGTCGGTTTATCATCCTTGAGAAGTTCTGCAGTGAAAGTGATAGTTTCGCCCTTTTTATAGATTGCGTCCGGTTTATCGGTTGCGATGCGGAGCGAATAATTTTCGATTTTAGGTGCTTCTTTTTTGACCGGCGCTTTTTCCTGAGCGGGGAGAAGAGCTGTCCCGCAGAGCATCAAAGCGGCGAGTCCGAACGAACGGATTACACAATGCTGCATTTGAATTGCCTCATAATTAATTGTTGGTTTATGTAACGTAATGCATCTCAGGAATTTTTGCAAATGGAAAATTGCAAAAAATAAAAAATGTGCTAAATTTTCCGTATAACGGGAGTTCGCATGACGGAACGTAAATCAAAACGGAATCAGACGCTGTCGCTGTCCGCGGAGGAGATGACGGCTTTGCGCGCAAAACTTTTCACGCCGGAGCGGAAGATGACGGTGGAGGAGGCGCAGGGAAATGTATTCAAAGGAGATTCGTTTGAAGTCGCAAAACTGCTGCCGCAAGGCGCGTTCGACCTGCTGATTCTTGATCCGCCGTACAATCTCGACAAGGATTTTCACGGATTCAAATTCTCCAAAGTTTCCGATGACGCCTATTTCGAGTACATCGACCGCTGTCTTGCCGCATTCGTGCCGCTTCTTGCACCGACGGCGTCGGTTTACCTCTGCGGCGACTGGCAGTGCACCGCCGCGCTTTATGCGGCCGCGCGGAAACATCTGAAAATCCGCAACCGCATCACCTGGCAGAGAGAAAAAGGACGCGGCGCGCTGCATAACTGGAAAAACTGCACGGAAGACATCTGGTTCGCCACAGCCGGAAACGACTATTATTTCAATCCGGACGCCGTCAAGGTGCGCCGCAAGGTCATTGCGCCGTACCGCAGCGAGGGGCGTCCGAAGGACTGGGAGGAGACAGTAGAGGGCAATTTCCGCATGACCTGCGCCTCGAATTTCTGGGACGACATCACGGTTCCCTACTGGTCGATGCCCGAAAACACCGATCATCCCACACAGAAGCCGGAAAAACTCATTGCAAAACTCATCCTTGCGTCGTGTCCGGAGAACGGACTTGTTCTCGATCCGTTTCTCGGGTCGGGAACGACGGCGGCGGTAGCGTTGAAACTGAACCGCCGCTTCTGCGGAATCGAACGCAATCCGGACTACTGCTGCTGGGCGCTGAAACGGCTGGAGCTCGCAAAGGAAAATCCGCGCATTCAGGGCTATGCGGACGGCATTTTCTGGGAACGCAACTCCGAACCCGACCGGAAGCGTTCCCGCTCTCCGCGGAAATGAAAAAGGTTTTTCCATAATTCCGGTTGCAAATCCGCCGCAGTGAATTATATTGCGGATATGGAGAAAAACGGAAAAATCATTTTTATTGCGGATGCGCATATCGTCGACGATCCCGTCTCCTCGGAGCCTTTTTTCGGGCTGCTTGAGCAGATTGCGGATTCCGGCTTCGGCGTTGTGTTTCTCGGCGATATTTTTGAACTCTGGATCGCTTTTGACGCATATGAAGATCCGGTTCACCGCCGCTTTCTTGACTGGTGCCGCAGGGAAAAAACGCGCCGCATGGTCGGTTTCATTGAAGGCAACCATGAATTCTATGTTGCCAAACGCCACGCGGACGCCTTTACATGGGCGTCCGACCGCACATATTATCTTTCCAACGGGAAAGTGTGTCTGATGCACGGCGACCTGGTCAACGGGGCCGATTGCGCGTACCGCCTGTTCCGTCTTTTCATGCGGAATCCGATGACTCGGTTTCTGGTGCGTCTGTTCGGTCCGCTTGTCGGGCGCCCTCTGTCGCAGAGAATTCTGCGCGGACTCAAGGTGAGCAACATGAAACACAAAAAGAATTTTCCCGAAAAATATTTCTGCCGTCTTGCCGACGATCTGGAGAAGAAACAGATTCCGCTCTGTCTCATGGGGCACTTTCACCAGGAGGCGGAGGTGCGCGGAATCTGCGTGCTCCCCGCGTGGGAGGCGGAGGACGGCGAGGTCGGGGTTTACGATTCAGCCGCGGAACGGTATTATCTTGCTCCGTGGCGTTCACTCTTTGCGAAGAAAGGATAATCGATCATGGAACAGTTGCCGGAATCTCTTCATTTTGTCGGTGTCGGCGGAATCGGCATGAGCGCGCTTGCGCAGATGGCGGCGGTGCTCGGATGCAAAACATCAGGCAGCGACCGCGCGCTCAATTCGCCCGAAAACAGACGCATCATCGATTCTCTCCGCGCGAAAGGTGTGCATCTCTATGCGCAGGACGGTTCCCGTTATGCCGATCTGCCGGCGCCCGCCGCACTTGTGTACTCGACCGCGATAGAGGGCGACAATCCCGACTTTCTCCGTGCACCGGAGGGGACTGCGCGCCTGCACCGCTCCGAAGCGATGCGTCTGCTCGTCGAAAAGCTCTCCGCGTCTGTTTTCGCGGTGACCGGAAGCTGCGGCAAAACGACCGTATCCGCCTGGCTTGCGGAAACTCTGGACCGTCTCGGCGCCGCGCCCGCTCTGATTTCTGGCGGGCTCGCCAAGCATTTCATTCGCGATGAATTCGCAGGAAACTACGCTCCAGGCAACGGAAAACTCTGTGTTCTTGAAGCCGATGAAAGCGATAAATCCCTTCTGAATTACACCGCCGACCATGCGATGATTCTGAACATTGGAACGGATCACTATTCCAAAGAGGAGCTTGCCGAAGTCTTCCGCAAGTTCCTGCGGCAGACCCGCGTCTCCGCCGTGATCGAAGACCGCGTGCTCGACGCCGTCGGGACCGATTGTGTGAAACACCTCAAAGTCGCACTCTTCAGCGCTGCACCGGATGCTCCCGCGGAACTGCACGGATACAAAGTCTTCCGTGTGACGGATTACCGCTCCGGAGACGGAAAAGTGACTGCGAAGATCGACGGACGGGAAGTTCATCTTCCGGTACCCGGTCTGCACAATGCGGCGAATGCGGCGGCAGTGCTTGCGGGACTTTCGCTCCTGGGATTTGATCCGGATGCCGTGCTCTCCGCAATTGAACGCTTCTCCGGAGTCTGGCGGAGATTCGATTTTGCCGGAAGGACACGGGGCGGCGCGGCGGTTTACGACGACTACGCACACAACGTCGAAAAGATCTGCTCGTGCATTGAAGCCGCGCATGAAGTCTGCACCGGCCGCACGGTTTTCCTCTTTCAGCCGCACGGATACGGTCCGTTCGGTTTCATGCGTCCGGAACTGCTTCCCGCGCTCGAAAAAGTGCTGAGGAAAGACGACGTTTTCGCATTTCTGCCTGTCTACTATGCAGGTGGGACTACCTCGTTCCGTCCGAAAGCGGAGGAGGTTGCCGCGGAATACGATGCATATCATCCGGGCGGACGCTACCGCTTTTTCGCGACACGCGCGGAGGCGGCGGAGTTTCTGCGTACACTCGGCGCCGCGGATGCAGCGGTTGTGATGGGTGCGCGCGACAATTCGCTTTCGGACTGGGCGGAAGAACTTGCCGGAACCATTTGAACAAAAGGAGTTTTCCATGAAAAAATTTTTTGCGGCCCTTCTCTCGATTCTCTCCCTCGCAGCATTCAGTGAGGACAGTGTCATTTGCACGCTTGACGGACGCTCATTCAAAGTGGAGTCGCTCGCCGCTCTTCCAGATTCTTCCCTGGAGTACACACTTCCCGGCTCGAAAGTGCGGACGAAGATTGCGCACGGACAGTATCTTTATGCGCGGATTCCGAAACCCGCCGAGATTGAAAAGGCGGATGCTTTCCTGAAGAACGGTTCGTTTGCGCAGGCGGCGGCTTCGTACAAACTTGCGTATGACAAATACAAACTGCTCGGCTGGGATCTCTACTGCATCGGACATGAATCGGAGGCGCTTGCAGGGCTGGGCGAGAAGCAGGCGGCGCTGAAAAAACTGGAACCGATGAAAAATTTCGAACTGCATGACCGGACACGGGAACCGCATCTGAACTATGTTCAGCGTCTCCGCGCGAGTCTTTGTGTTGAGCTCGGCAAGTACAAGGAGGCGGAGCCCGTTCTCAACAGCATGGCGGCGGGAACCGACGCTTCCAACGCCGCGTTTGCGTTCATCCGCAAAGGTGATATTCTGCGCCGCAACGGTAAACTCCGGGAGGCTTCACAGATGTATCTCCAGGCGTCACTGCTCTTCCCTGACGTCCCTGAGCGTCCGGAAGCGCTTGCGCATCTGTATACCGTCCTCAAGACACTGAAGGATTCCAATGCTGAGAAGTTTGCCGGAATCCTGCGTTCCGAATATCCGGAGAATCCGTGGACAAAGCGCATAGAGAAAAAATAAGAGATTCCGCTGTTTTTGAACGCATCCGGTCTTTCATTTGCCGAAAGACCGGATTTTTTTACTTTTGCCCTTGAATTTTATTATTGAAGAGATATATTTTATTATAAAGCAAAATAAGTTTCATTAATAATGAAAGTCTGGAGGTTTCAATGGTTCAGACAATTGAGCGCTGTGACCGTATTCTGCGGATAGCCGCGCAGTCGGAAGAGGGAATGAAGCTGGCCGACGCGGCGGAGCAGACCGGGCTGAAGTACACGACTGTCTACAATCTCGTCGCGAGTCTGGTTCAGTGCGGGATGCTGGAAAAGCGGAACGGCCTGTATTATCCGGGTTCCGCATTGGGCGAACTGAATGCTCTGCGGCGCGAACATCTGTATCTGGAGCATGTGCGGGCGGAGATTATCCGTCTGAGCAGGTTTTCGAAGCCGCATTCATTTGTTTATTCGGTGTCGCGCGGAACGCAGATTCATGCGCTGCTGTGGAAAGAGATTGCGGAGACGGAACCGCGGCGTGTGCTTCAGTTTCTGCCGCCGCTGAATTCGGTTGCCGGACTCGTCATGCTGGCGTTTCTGCCGCCGCGCGAAGCGAAAATCATGCTGAATGCGCACATGGAAGACCGCTTTTTCAAAAACGAATGGAACGGTTCGGAGGAGAAGCTGATGACCTGTGTGACACAGGTTCGCGAAAACGGATTTTCAAAGCTTCCGTTTGAAGCTCCGGGAACGCAGCGGATCGCGGTTCCGGTTTTCGGTGACGGAAAGTTTCTCGGTGCGCTCACGTGGACGCGCCGTTCAGACGATTACAGCGAGCGGGAGGCGATGATTCCGCATCTGCTTTCGCTCCGGGATATTCAAACGGAAAACAACCTGTCTGAAGCAGAGTTTCAGGCGTAAAGTAAGGAATAGAATCATGGATTTCAAGGTGAACTGTGACGTCGCCGTGATCGGCGGCGGAATCGCGGGAGTCGCCGCCGCCGTGCAGGCTGCGCGCTCCGGAAAGAAAACGATCCTCGTCGAAAAGACCATTCTTCTGGGCGGACTTGCCACGAGCGGTCTGGTTTACATCTACCTGCCGCTGTGCGACGGATTCGGGCACCAGGTGACGTTCGGGCTCAGCGAGGAGCTGCTCCGGGCGAGCATCAAATACGGTCCGGGCAAAATCCCCGCGAACTGGCGCGGCGAAAAGAACGCGGATGAGCGCAAACGCTTCCGCACGGTATTTTCACCTGCCGCATTCATGCTCGCGCTCGATGAAGCGGTCCGCGATGCCGGAGTCGACGTCTGGTTCGATACGCGCGTCTGCGATGCCGTTGTCGAAAACGGACGCGTTGCCGCCGCCGTGGTTGAGAACGAAAGCGGACGCGGCGAGATTCGCGCGAAACAGTTTATCGACGCCAGCGGCAGCTGCATTCTTGCGCGCCGCGCCGGGGTGCCGTGTCTGAGCGAAGGCAATTTCTATTCTCTGTGGGCGCTGGAGTACCGCAAGGGTGCAAATGCGCAGGAGGATGCGGACAACCTTACCGAGAGCGTGATCATGCATTTCGACGGCGCGTGGGCGGATGGCAGCAGCGCTGTTTCCGATGAGAATCTTGCAAAATGCGGTTTCACACGCGAAACGCTCAAGACGAAACTCGTGCACGAAGCGTCGGGCAAGGCGATCTCCGATTATGTGCTTGCGACGCGTCATTTCCTGCTGGAGTATTACAAGGATCTTTACGCATCGGGCAAATACGACCGCAATTCATGCTACGCGCTGAAGGTTCCTGTCATGCCGCAGCTCCGCAAGATTGCATGCATCGAGGGCGCATACGTCCTGAAGGACAACGAACATGCAACGCATTTTGATGATTCGGTCGGACTCCTTGCCGACTGGCGCAAATCGGGTTATGTGTGGGAGATTCCGTACCGGACGCTGTTCCCCGCGAACGGGCTTGGCGGACTTCTTGCCGCCGGACGCTGCAGTTCCGCAAGCGGAGACGCATGGGAAGTGACGCGTGTGATTCCCTCCGCCGCGATGACGGGTCAGGTTGCCGGTCTTGCCGCCTCGCTTGCAATCGATGCGGGAAAAGAGCCCGGCGAAATCTCCGTTTCAAGTTTGCAGGATGAGTTGCGGAAACTTGGTTTTGCAATTCACTTTGCGGATATCGGACTGTAAGAATCCGGCGGAGAGACGGGGCGCTGCGGGTGTTCTGCAAAGAACCCGGCGGCGCCTCGTTCACTTTTCGAGCGGAACATCCAACACGAGTTCCCGGGAACCGACAATGTACAGCGGCTTTGAAGTCAGATCGGCATATGAAACGGCGCCTCCTCCGGCTTCCAGCCGGGCTTTTCCGCCCGCGGCGTCGTAGACAGCGTAAATCGAACCGTCGGAGGTCAGCGGAATGCGTTCCGCCTTCGCATCGGTCCAGAGCATCCACACCCGTTCCGTGGCGGAATGCTGCCAGTAACAGAGATGAATGGTCTCAATCTGCCGCGCGGAAATTTTTCCCGTCGGAGAGATTTTTTCGAAAAACGCCTGTTCCTCCGTACTCGCTGAAGGGAGCGCGGAACGGTTCAGTTCCGTATAGACCGGACCCGATGCGCAGCCGGTCAGAAGAAACACGGGAAGCAGAAACAGAAAATACTTCATATTGCACCTCCGAATGAAGCGATTATCAGTGAAATCAGAATAAAAGCCAGCATAATTACGCCGTATCCGCGCATGCAATGCCAGAATGCCGTACGGAAAATATTTCCTTTCCGCTCCGGCTGCGACCAGTTCATCAGACGGTGCAGAAGGAAGAGAAAGATCACAATGAATTCCGCCGAAACGATCAGGGCGGAATGCAGCGCAAACATCATTGACACGGTGAAGACAAGCGCGAAAACCGCGAACGCATCCCACAAGAGGAAGAGGGTTTTTCTGAGATTCTGATTCAGCATTTTTCCTGCTCGAATTCATCGACCGCTTTCTGCGCAATCTCCCGCAGAAACGCGGCGTCGCTGTTGCCGATCATATCGGGAACGAAAGTGACGTCCGATGCGGGACGTCCGTAGAGCATGGCGAACCAGACGCATGCCTGAAGGTACTGTCCGCGCGCATTCAGGTGAATCGTATCGCGCCGGAGTTCCATTTCACCGGTTTCCGCGTTTTTCGCCCACCAGATGTTGCCGACGAATTCAGAAGCCTGGGGCGGAAGATCCGGCCAGCGGAGGGTATGCATCAGCTCCGGGTCGTAATTCGGGAACGGATCCTTCTGTGATTTGCGGGCGAGCTGAACCGCATATCCGGTCGGAATGATGCGGCAGTTGAGTTCGCGCGCCAGCTTGCGGTATGCGTCGGTGAGCGCATCGTACATTCCGGTCTGGTCGATGTGATACACACCCGGCTGAACTGTGATGCCGCGCTTTCTGCAGCTTTCGCTGAACCATTCGCTGATTTCCCAGACTCCGCCGGGACAGATGCGCGGATCATCGGCGCGGTACGCCCATGTCTGCTGGATGATGACTTCCGCCTGCGGAGCATGTTTTTTCACATAATCGTAAATATATCCCGCGAACGGCTGCATGGTTTCCGCGCGCCAGCTGAAGTGGCTTGCCTGCTGAATCGTAACGACATCCCACGGTTCGCGCGCCAGAATCTCGCGCATCTTCGCCGTGTAATTCTGGTACATCCGGTATACGCGGTCTCTTTCCTCGTTCGAGATGTATTCCCAGTGACGGTGCAGTTCGCATCCGCCGTGGTTCGCGCGCTCAAAATGGAGTTCGCATCCGGCGGATTCCACGACCTGTTGCCAGAAAACCGAAAGGCTGTCTGTAAAACTGTTTCCGATGGTAAGAACTTTCAGACTCTGTTTCATGAGCGGAACTCCTCAGCTGCGGGCTATTTTCATGATGTAGACTGCACCGAAAATCTGGTATAATGCGGGCGGTATCCAGACGATGTACTGCGGAAACGCCTTGGCGAATGAACTCAGGGAGTCGGAAACTAGAACCGCGCCGAAGTAGAGTCCGGCGAGAAGCACGCTGAGGAAGAGTCCGATGGAGGTTTCGCGGCGGGAGGTGCGGATCGCCATCGGGAGGCCGAGCAGCAGGAACGCCATCGGGGCGAGTGCGAGTGCGACGCGCTGATTGAGTTCAGTTTCAATTTCCGTAATGCGTTCCCGGTTGTTGCGTTCCCGTTCGATGATGAGGCGTCCGTAAAGCCCCTTGTAACCGAGATGCTTGTCGCGCAGGGAAATTCGTTTTGAGTTGAACTGTTTTCCGTATTCAATGGAGAAGGACATTTCCTTGCTGAAACTGCGGCGCGGATGCGTGTCCGTGCTGTTTTCATAGGCGATGATCGTGGCGTCATGCAGGATGATGTGCATGATCTGCGCCTCTTTGTCGATCACGATTTTTCCGGCGGACGCGGTTACGTCCTGCTCAATGCGGCTGTTGTTTTTGTTGAGACGGTATACCTGGATTCCGCGGAGTTCTCCGGTTTCCGGGTTTTTCTGGTCGATATACATGTTGAGTCCGTTGAATTCAATGGGAATTCCCGGTTCGAACAGAGCAAGCGGGTGGTCGACGGCGACGCTTTTCACGACTTCCTGCGCTTTGCCGAGGTATCGCGGGCCGACGTCGAGTTCGAGCCAGAGGCAGCAGCATGTGAGGGAGAAAGCCAGCAGGATGATGGGGGCGACGATCTGGAGGATCGAGACGCCGCAGGCGCGCATTGCGGTAATTTCGTTGTCCGCGGAGAGGCGTCCGAACACGAGCATGATGGAGACGAGCGCCGCCCAGGGGATGGTGAACGCCATTGCAATGGGGAGGACGTAGATCATGAATTTCATGGCGGTTCCGATATCGACTCCGTTGGAAACATATTCGAAAACCTTGACGAGCCGGGCGCCCGTCATGCCGAATGTCAGCACGCCCATTGCCATGACAAACGTATACAGAAAGTTTTTTGCAACATAAAAATTCAGTGTTTTGAGCATTCTTTTCTCCGCTCTTCCTTGTCTTTAAAATTGATTCTTCCGGATAATGTAGCACACCTTTTGCAAGAATAAAAGTGCGAAAATAAAGAAAAAATCAAGATATTATTTAAAATATGCGGTTTTCATCTGGTAAATTTTAAAAGTTGCGCTAAATTATAGCTTTCAAATAATTTTCACGTCACCAATGGAGGACACGATGAGAGTTGTAAACTTCAGTGCAGGGCCGGCAATGCTGCCGACGGTCGTCATGGAACGCGCTCAGGCGGAATTCTGCGATTACAAGGGAAGCGGATGCGGCGTTATGGAACACTCCCACCGCGGACCTCTCTTCGACGAGATCATCGCCCGCGCCAACGGCAACATCCGCGAAATCCTCGGCGTCTCCGACGAGTATGAGGTTGTCTACATTCAGGGCGGCGCAAGCATGCAGTTCGCCATGATTCCGATGAACTTCATGAAGCAGGGCGGCTATGCGGAATACGCCGACACCGGAACGTGGTCCTCCAAGGCCATGAAAGAGGCCAAACTTTTCGGCGAAGTCAAGACCGTTGCTTCCAGCAAGGCCGACAAGTACACCTACATTCCCGCGTTCAACACCTGGGCTCCCACCACCGAAGAGTCCTCTTACCTTCACATCACCAGCAACAACACGATCTACGGAACCCAGTACCAGGATTTCCCGGAAAGCAAGTGCCCGATGATCGCCGACATGTCCAGCGACATCATGTCCCGCAAATTCGACATGAACAAGTTCGCCATGATCTACGCCGGCGCCCAGAAGAACCTCGGCCCCAGCGGCGTCGCGGTCTGCATCATCCGCAAGGACCTCATCGCCAGAACCCCGGCGAACGTCCCGACCATGCTCCGCTATGAGACCTACACCGCCAACAACTCCCTCTACAACACACCGCCGACCTACGGCATCTATATGATCGCCCTCGTCACCGACTGGATCAAGGAGATCGGCGGCATTGAGGCCATCGAGAAGATCAACAACGCGAAGGCCGCCGCTCTCTACGCTGCAATCGACGGCTCCGACGGCTACTACCGCAACCCCGTCCAGAAGGACAGCCGTTCCAGAATGAACGTCGTCTTCCGTCTCCCGAACGAGGACCTCGAAGCCAAGTTCGTCAAGGAAGCCAAAGCCGCGGGCATGATCGGACTCAAGGGTCACCGCTCCGTCGGCGGCATCCGCGCCAGCCTCTACAACGCCGTCCCGATGGAAGGCGTCGAAAAACTCGTCAACTTCATGAACGACTTCAAGAAGAACAACTGAGTTTTTCTGTTAGAAAACGGCTAAGCCGTTTGCATTAACGATGAGTACGGTGCATATTAAACGTGTTTTAGTATGCACCGTCTTTTGATTGCGGGAGGATCGCACCATGCTTCAAAAATATTCCGTGATGAACGGCCGGATCGTTCAGGGCGACGAAGGATCCATTCAGGTAGAAGTCTACATCATGCCTGACGAGGCCGAGCGCAGCAAGCTCATTAACGAATACGAGATGAACGAGCATACCATCGCTTCGTCCATCGACCCCGACGAGACCCCGCGTATTGAATTTGAGGACAATCATACCGCATTCATTCTGAAATACCCGAAAAATTATTCCGCTGACGACAATTTTCTTTTCCGCGTCAAATCCATGGGTATTTTCGTCTTCGCCGCCCGCGTCGTCATCATTATCGACGAATATGTTCCGCTTTTCACCGGAAAAATTGCAAACAACGTCCACACCGTCCAGGACGTCATCATGAAGACTCTGCTTCTCACGATCCGCCACTTCGAGAGCCACCTGCGCGTCATCAACATGTGCAGCGACGAGCTGGAGCATGCGATCGTGAGCTCTTACGACGGCAAGGAGCTTCTGAACATGTTCACATTGGAAAAGGGACTGGTGTACTACGTCAACGCTCTCAACGGCAACCGCCGTGTGATTGAGCGCATGCGCGCAGCCGCAATCAAGCTCGGCTTCACCGAGGAGAACATTGAACTGCTCGAAGACATCTCCATTGAAAACCGTCAGTTCCTCGACCAGGCGGAAGTTTATTCGCAGGTTCTTTCCGGCATGATGGACGCCCGCGCCTCGATGGTGAACAACAATCTGAACGTCATGATGAAGAACATGAACGCGATCATGATTGCGATTGCGATTCCCTCTTTCCTCGCCGGAGTCGGGGGCATGTCCGAATTCACGATGATGTTCGGCGGAAATTACAAAGTTATCTATCCCGTCTTCGTGATTCTTATGATCCTGCTTGCGCTTCTGATTTTCTGGGTCATAAAGATGATCGCCAAGCACAACTGAAATGCCGGTGCGCCGCTCCCCGGAAACGCGCGTCCGGGGGACTTGAAAGAGATTTTTTTAAATTGTTCCGTTGCAAAAGCATAAAAAATACGAAAAAAAATGAGATTCTGCACTGTTTTTTCAAGAAAACCATTTGAAAAACAGGCATTTGTGATATATCGTGTACCTCTGTGCAAATGTCCGCAGATTCTGCGGCCGGTTGAAAAGACTATTGAATCATAAAAGATAAAAGAGTTTTCCGTCCAAAAAACGGAAGACGGAAAGAAGAAGGGTGGACAAAGCATGACAATGGAAACGAAAAACTACTCCGCGAGCAGCAGACGCTCGGGACTCGCCATGAAACTGGCGGTGTTCTCCGCTGTCTACTCGCTGGCGGTCGCTCTGCTGGCCGGATTCTCCGGCGGTGTATACGACTGGGCCGGATACGGAGCATACGGACTCGGCGCAATCCCGTTCGCCGTCGCAACTCTCTTCGCTGTTGCCGCGGCGGTCTACGGAATGCTCGCGGGAAGCGCGTCCGAAGAGGAATACGAAAAAGAGCTCCTCAGAAAGCGCAAGGAGAACACGCAGAGTCTCCTCGACGTCGCGGAAGACGTCCGTTTTACGGCGGGAAGAACCTTCCGCAACTACGTGAAATACGCGCCGTCGGTCTTCTCGCTCCTCGCATTTGTGCTGATGGTGCTCGGACTCTGGATCGCATGGTCGGTTGCCGCAACGTTCGGCGAGGCGGGACCCGCTCTGCCGAAAGAGCCGGTCGCGGTCTCGTTCGTCTGCGTTGTGATTGCGGTTTTCTCGCTCTTCTTCGGGGCGTTCCTGGCCGGACAGTCCCGCGTTTCCGAATTCCGCTGGCTGCGTCCGGTCGGCGCGTGGATGGTTGCCGGTGCGGTGATTTTCCTTCTCGCGCTTGTCCCCTCGGTTGCTCTGCGCTGGGACAATGCGGGGCTTGAGATGCCGTTTGCGAAAATTGCATTTGTGCTGATCGCCGTCATCGCGGTCGAACAGCTCTTCACTTTCATCACGGAATTCTACCGTCCGAGAACACAGCTTGAGGACCGTCCGGTTCATGAAAGCCGTCTTCTCGCACTTTTCATCGAGCCCGGAAGTGTGGCGAAAAACATCACGGATGCGCTCGATTACCAGTTCGGATTCAAAATTTCCGGAACTTCGCTCTATCAGATGTTCTGCAAAGTCGCGATTCCCGCAATCGGCGCGTGGCTGCTCATCCTCTGGATTTTCACATGTGTGGCGGAGGTCGGACCCGGAGAGCTCGGACTCAAGACGCGGTTCGGAGCTCTTGTTGACAAGACGCCGCTTCTGCCGGGCGTTTATCTGAAGCTCCCGTGGCCCTGCGAAAACATTCAGCGCATCGAAGTCGACACTCCGCAGACGGTTACCATCGGCGCGGTCATCAAATCGAAGAACGAAGCCGGCAAGCCGATCCGCACGATTCTCTGGAACAACGAGCACAGTTCGGGCGAAAATCCGTTCCTTGTGGCGAACCGGGATTCCAGCGGCGACATCGGCGGCGCGGTCTCCATGCTCAACGCTTCGCTTCCGGTGACCTTCAAAGTCAACCACGAGAAGATTCTTGATTACGCGTTCGGCTTTGAAAACATCAAGGGCTATGTTCTCGACATCGGAACGCGTCAGGCGACGATCTACTTTGCGAGCACCGACTTCATGAACGATCTCTCGGTCGGCCGTCTCGAAATCACCCGCAAGCTGCGCGAACAGATTCAGCAGGCGGTCGACAAACGCGGACTCGGCGTTACGATTCTGAATGTCGATCTGCTTGATACGCATCCGCCGCTTCAGGACGTCGCTCCGGCGTTCCAGAAGGTGTTTGTTGCGGAGGAGGAGATGGCAACCGCGGTCATCAAGGCCGAGGCTTACAAGACCAAGACGCTTGCCGCATCAGAAATCGAGACGATTGAGCTTGTTCAGCAGGCGGAGGCCTACAAGTTCAATGCAACCACGGTTTCGAGCGCGGAAGCCCGCCGGTTCTCCAGCCAGCTCGCCGCTTACCGCGGAATGCCTGAAATGTTCAAACTGCGCACCTACCTTTCCTTCCTGGAAAACGACTGCGCACCATTGCGGAAGTACATCATTTCCGCATCCATCCCGACTCAGATTCTGGAACTGAATGCGGAGGAGAAACCCCGCACCGATCTGACCGATACCGACCTTGGCGATTTAAAGTAAAAATAACATAAAGGAGAAATATAAATGGCGGACACACACCACAAGGGACACAGAATCAATGTTCCGATTATGCTGCTCGGACTTGTCGTCGCGGCGATCTTCGGAATCGCGATCTTTTCCTATCAGGTCAATGAAACCGAACGCGCTGTCGTTCTGACGTTCAACAAAATCACCGGCGAACGCGGACCCGGGCTCCACTTCCGCTGGCCGCTTCCGATTCAGAAAATCCAGAAGTACGATATCCGTCTCCGCTGCTTTGACGGCAATATCGGCAAGCTGGAGGAGATCCGCACGGCGGACGGCAAGAATATCACCGCGGGCATCTACACGGTTTACCGCATTCAGGATCTGGTCAAATTCCAGACCTCCGGCGGCAACATCACCGCGGCGGAAGACGACCTTTCCAGCCAGATGAGAACCGCCAAGAGCGCGGTGATCGGCAAATACAACCTCGACCAGCTGGTCAACTCCGATCCGGAAAAGATCATGATTGCGCAGATGGAAAAAGAGATGCTGGAACAGATTGCAGTGAAAGCCAGACAGCTTTACGGACTGGAAGTCGTTGCGGTGAACATCAAGACGATCGGCGTTCCCGAAACTCCGGCGAAGGCGATTGCGGAACGCATGATTCAGGAGCGTGACGCCGCCGCCGCCAAGTACAAGGAAGAGGGCAACGTCAAATCCCGCAAAATCATGACCGAAGCGGATACCGCCAAGCGCAACGCCCTTACTCAGGCGGAGGCGAAAGCAACCGCTCTGCGTGCGGAAGGCGACGCCGCCGCGGCGAAGCACCTCGCGGTCTTTGCGGAAAACCCGGAACTTGCGGTTTTCCTGCGCAAGCTCGATTCCATGAAGCGTCTGATGGGCAGCCGCACGACTCTCGTTCTCGACACCAACTCCGCGCCGTTCGACATTCTGAAGTTCGGCGGCTCCGCGCTTGAAAAACCGGCGAAAAAGAACTGACGGAGATCACCATGCAGGATCTTGAATCAAGAATCAGAGCGGAAAGGGCGGCGGAGAACAGCGCGTTTTCCTCCGGCTTCGAAACGCTCAACAAAAGCCTCAAGGCGGTGTTCACCCTCCTTGTCGCGGCGATTGCCGTGCTGCTGGTATGGTTCTTCATATTCAGCGGCTTCTTCACCGTTCAGCCCGATACCGCCGTGCTGACCTTCCAGTTCGGAAAATTCCAGAAGGTCTGCACGGAAAGCTGGCACTGGGTGTTTCCCTACCCGGTCAGTCAGACCGTGAAGGTGAAAACGAGTCCTTTCAGCATTGAAACATCTTCGTTCATGCCGGCGAACAAAGCGCTCATCACGAACCGCAAAGAGGCGATGGGCGGCGCTCCCGATGCCCTCAAGCCGGGAATCGACGGCTACCTCCTCACCGGAGACGCCTGCATCGTTCACACCGACTGGAAGATGACCGCCCGCGTCGTCGACCCGGAACGCTACTACAAAACGTGCATGACGCCGCTCAATCCGGAGAAGGCGGATGACGTCATGACTGCTCCCGACGGCGAACGCCGTGGAACCCGCGGACCGCAGACTCTGCTCCGCGCCGTGCTTGACGACTGCGTTCTTCGCGTTACCGCCGGATGGAACGTCGACGGCATTCTCTACAACAACAACAGCAGCGCTTCGAAGTACCAGAAGACGGTTGAAACGATGGTGATGAAGCGTGTCGCCGATCTCCGCATCGGAGTGGAAGTTCTCCGCGTTGATCTTGAGCTGAAGAGTCCGCCTCCGCAGACGATCAATGCATTCGACAATGTTCTGCATGCCCAGCAGCAGAGCAGCGCGGCAATTCAGAAGGCGGAAGCCTACAAGATCGAACAGCTCGCTCTTGCACAGTCGGAATCGGACCGCATCATTTCCGAGGCGGACAGCTACCGCAAGCGCGTCGTTTCCGACGTTTCCGCGGATGCCGGTTATTTCAAGAGCATTCTCGCCGAATACAGGAAGAGTCCGGATACGGTAACCGTAACGCTCTTCTCGCAGGTGATGGCGGAGGCAATGGGGAAAGTCAAGGATAAATTCATCGTCAACTCCATCGGCGGCGGCCGTCAGGAGCTCCGTCTCAAGCTGAATCCCGAACCGCTGACCGCCAAAGAAAAGAAAGAGGCGGAAGAAAAGAATGAGGAGGCAAAGAAATGAGCTGCTGCTGCGGACATGACCACGATCATGATCATCACCACGAGGACGCCTCGATCTGCGTTTGCGGACAGCCGATGGGGGAGGGTGTCGGACACTCCCGCTCCATGGGCCGCGCCGGATTCGCCGTCGCCGGCGGTTTCCTGATATTGAATTCTTTCCTGCTCGAGTGGCTTTTCCCCGCGCAGGAATTCGCTTCCGAACTCAGCGCCGTGCTCGGTGCAATCGTTCTTGCACTCCCGATTATCTGGGCGGCAATCAAGGACCTCTGCGCCGGACGCGTCTACATGAACGAGCTCGTCGCGATGGCGCTGCTCGCGGCGTTCGCGGGCGGAGTCTTCCGCGAGGCCGGAATCATCGCATTCTTCCTGCTGATTACAATCATTATCGAAACGCGCACCGCATCGGGCGCCCAGCGTTCCATTGAGGACCTGATCCGCCTGACGCCGCACACCGCGCGCAAACTGGTTGACGGCGATTTCGTTGAAACGGAAGTGCTCGATCTTCAGCTGGGCGACATCATCAATGTCCGTCCGGGCGAAAACTTCCCGATCGACGGCGTGATCGTCAAGGGACAGAGCGCGGTCAACCAGGCGTCGATCACCGGCGAATCGCTCCCCGTCGACAAGGGCGCGGGCGATGAAGTTTACGCCGGAACCATGAACCTTTCCGGCGCAATCGACGTCAAGGTTACGAAAGTCGGCAACGACACCACGCTCGGCAAGGTCAAAGAGATGATTCTCGCCGCCGAAACGAGCAAGACTCCGATGGTGCGCATCATCGACAAATACGCCGGGTTCTACACACCGACGATTCTCATGCTTGCGGCGCTTACCTGGTGGTTCTCCGACGGCGATATGAACCGTGTGATTACGCTCATGGTCATTGCATGTCCCTGCGCTGTGGTTCTCGCGACTCCGACCGCTGTGGTCGCCGCGATTGCAGCCGCGGCGCGTCTCGGAATCCTCATCAAGAATGTCGCGCACCTGGAACTTGCCTCCAAAGTCCGTTGTTTTGTGTTCGACAAAACCGGAACACTGACGAAAGGCGAGCTGGAAGTTGCGCGTCTGAAACCGGTTGACGGCGTGGAGCCGGCGGAACTGCTCAAAACGGCGGTTTCCGTTGAAATCGCCAGCAACCACCCGACGGCGCTTGCGCTGCAGCGTCTGGCCAAAGAAGTGGGAATCTCGCCGGAGAAGGGCGAATCCTACGAGGAACTGCCCGGCAAGGGTGTTGAGGCGATGATCGGCGGCGTCAAATGCATGGTCGGCCGTCCCGCCTGGATTTCCGCTCAGAACATTGCGCTTCCGCATGACGAGAGCGAGGTCGAGGGGATGAGCGTTGTGGTGATCGTGCGCAACGGCAAGTCGATCGGCTGGGTCGGGTTCCGCGACCAGATCCGTCCGGAAGCCCCGGAAATGGTGAAGGGACTGAAGGCGGAGGGTATCCGCCAGTGCGCAATGGTCACCGGCGACCGCACGGCGGTTGCGACGACGGTTGCGGCAAAAATCGGAATTGATGATTTCCGCGGCGACTGTCTGCCGCAAGGGAAAGTGGAATACGTGGAACAGGCGAAGAAGAACGACATTGTGGCGTTCGTCGGCGACGGTGTGAACGATGCGCCCGCGCTTGCCGCCGCAGACCTGAGCATTGCGATGGGTGCGATCGGCAGCGACATTGCGATCAACAGCGCCTCGATAGCGCTTATGACGAACGACCTGCGCCGCATTCCGCTGCTGATTACGCTTTCCAGAAAATCTGCGTCGGTCATCAACCAGAACCTCGTGTTCGGTATGCTGTTTGTGATCTGCGGCATCATCCTTTCGGTGTTCGGACAGATGAATCCGGTTCTTGCAGCGGTGCTGCACACGGTCAGCACGCTGATTGTCATCTTCAACAGTGCGCGTCTGGTGAGAACCGGCGAGGAGATCACCCGCGCGGAAAATACCGCGAAACAGTAATTCAGGAGAGTTGAAATGGGAAACGTTGTGGAAGCGGTCGGACTCATCAAGGAGTTCAAGGATTTCTGGAACCGTCCGAAGGCGAAAGCCGTCAACGATATTGATTTCGAGGTCCGGGAAGGCGAAGTGCTCGGTCTGCTCGGTCCGAACGGCTCGGGAAAATCCACCACGGTGAAAATGCTGCTCGGTCTGCTCTATCCGACAGCCGGCCGTCTCACCGTCTTCGGCCGTTCCCCGCGCGACGTCGATACCAAGAAGATGATCGGCTATCTGCCCGAGGAGACGTATCTTTACAAGTACCTCACGGCGGCGGAGACGCTTGATTTCTTCGCGTCGCTCTTCAACCTTTCCGCCGCGGAACGCAAGCTCCGCACGGAGCAGCTGCTCGACATGGTCGGTCTGTCGCACGCCCGCAACCGCCAGGTCGGCGAGTTCTCGAAAGGCATGGCGCGCCGTATCGGTCTCGCGCAGGCGATGATCAACGACCCCGCGTTCCTGATACTTGATGAACCCACCTCCGGGCTCGACCCGATCGGCTGCAAAGAGGTCAAGGACCTCATCCGTCTGCTCAAAAAACGCGGGAAAACCGTTATCGTCACCAGTCACCTGCTCGGCGACGTGGAGGATGTCTGTGACCGCGTCATGATTCTGTACGGCGGCAAAATCCGCGCGCAGGGACCGATCAGCGAACTGCTTACGGTCAAAGGTTCCAGCCGCCTCACCATGTCCGATCTGCCTGATGAGGCAATAGACCAGATTGTCTCCGTCATCAAAAAGAACGGCGGAACGTATACGCTGGATCATCCGCGCATGAGTCTGGAAGATTTCTTCCTCGACGTTGTGAACAAGGCGAAACGCGAGAGCGTGGAGACTTCCGGTGCGACTTCGGGCGGGGAAATCGCGGATTATCTTTCCGGCGGCGTTGATTCCAAAGAGAAACTTGAAGTGCTTGCCGGACTCAAGAAGCCGGAGCCGCCGAAACCGGAACCGGTCAAGGCTGAACTGCAGGTTGATGAACTGCGTCTGACCGCTCTTGAATCCGACGATGCTCCGAAACCGGAGCCGGAGGATGCAAAAGAGCTCAACGCCGCAAGGGAACAGCTCAATGAGGCGAATCAGAAGCTCAAAGATCTTCTCTCCGGAAAAAAAGATCTGTGACGCGGAGGAGTTGAAATGACTTCGTTTTCTGCCATTGTCAAGCTGACCTGCCGGAGTGCCGTGCGTTCCCATGTGTTCCAGTTCCTGCTGTTCGTGCTTCTGCTGGGCGTTCTGCTTGTGCCGAACACAATCAAAGGCGACGGAACCGCATACGGCTACATGCAGGTTTCTCTGGAGTACAGCTTCACGTTTATCACGGTCATGCTGATGCTTTCGGGCGTCTGGCTCGGCTGCCAGACCATGACTGCGGATGTGGAGGACTGCCGGCTGCACCTGATCGTCGTCAAACCCGTTTCCCGCTATGTCGTCTGGCTCGGAAAGTTCACCGGCGTGCTTGCCGTGCTTGCGGCGCTGCTGCTGATCTCTTCCGCCGTGGTTTACGGCTTTATTCTCTACCAGAGCGGCCGTCAGGATTTCCCGCCGGAGGAGCGCGCCCGCATGGAAAACGAAGTGCTCACCGGACGCCGCGCCTACCGGCCCGAACTGCCGGATGTGAAAGCGATTGCGCTCAAGGCGTTCAATGAAAAGAAGAATTCGCAGGGCGTGCTCATTTCGCAGGTGCTCACCGGAGATGACCGCGCGAAGGCGATTGACGTCATATACCGTCAGATTGTCGCCGCGATGGCGGAAATTCCGGCGGGCAAGACCCGTTACTGGCTTTACAAGGGGCTTCCGGACAAGATTCCCGACGACAGCACGTTCTTCATCCGTTACCGCGCGTATTCAGGCATGGTCGATGTTCAGCAGAGTCAGGATCACGGTTACGGTGCGTGGGGAGCGGTGATCAATTATATCGAAAAGCCCGATCCGAAGACTTTGAAGCCCGGCGAAAAAGCACCGGATCCGGTGCCGGGCCAGGTCTATGAGTTGCGTAAGCCGGAACAGATTCTGACGGCCGCGATGAACGAATTTGAACTTCCCGCGGACGGAATCATTGCGAACGGCGAAGCGGTGATCGGGTTCACGAACCTGGCGCCAAACGGAAAACCGCTCGTCATTCAGGTGGCGGACGGTCCGACTCTGCTGCTCAAGGAAACCGGATTTTTTGCGAACTATGTGCGCGGCGTGTTCATGATTTTCCTCGGCGTGACGGCATCGGTTCTGGTGGCGGTTTCGCTCGCGTCGTTCCTCTCCATGCCGACGGCGATTTTCATCACGATCTCGTATATGGCGTTCGGCTTCTTCGCGTCGTTCCTGATTTCGAGCGAGGCGACGTACGGCGGACTTGACATGCCGGCGATGGATCTTTACGGCTACTGGTTGGGACGCACTCTGCATTCTATGATTATTCCGCTTCAGAAGTTCGGCATATCGGACGCAATCGCGAACGGCGAACTCATCGAACTTTCGGTAATCGGTTCGGCGATTCTCTTCCAGATCGTGCTGAAAGGTGTTCCGCTCGCCCTGCTCGGAGCGTGGCTTTACAACCGCCGCGAGCTTTCGCTCGCCGCAATCCGGAGGTAAAATATCATGTATTTCAGACGTTTCCGAATCTGGTTTTTCGCGCTCGCCGCGTTCGCTGTTCTCATCGGCGCGACGCTGCTTGTGCAGAAACGGCTCGACAATATCGTGAAGACCGACAAGCTGGTCGATGAAGCCAGCATCGAGGGACTTCCTCCGACGGTCGCATTCACCACGGTTGCTCTCGGCGGTTTCCGCGGCGTTCTCGCGGATATGCTCTGGCTCCGGACAAACGGACTCCAGCAGCAGGGAAAATACTTCGAGATGGTGCAGCTCGCATCATGGATCACCAAACTTCAGCCGAAGTTCACCGGTGCAACCGCCTATCTCGCGTGGAACATGGCATACAACATCTCTGTCACCTACACTTCCCCCGTCGACCGCTGGCGCTGGGTGCAGCGCGGAATTGAACTCATCCGCGACGAGGCGCTCAACTACAACGCCAACGACCCGCTGCTCTACCGTGAGCTCGGCTGGATTTACCAGCACAAAATCGGCAACATGCTTGACGACGCCCAGCGTTATTACAAGTACATGATCTGCAAGGAGATGATGAAGGTCTACAACGGCGATTCCCCCGACTGGAAAGCGTTTGCCGCCGCGCCGAAAACCATCTCCGAATTCCGCAGACTCCATGCGGATGACGCGAAGCTCTTTGACGCCGTCAAAGCCGCCGGATTCGAGAATCTGGAAGCTCTTTCCGCCGCGTTCCGCAAAGAGGGCGTCCTGCCGGAAAAACTCGCGGAATCGCTTGCGCCGGAAACGAAAAGCGAACTTGACACCTTCCTCCGTGCTCTCTGGCTGCGCGAGTATTACAAGCTCCGTCCGGAAATCGTGCTGGAAATCAATCAGAAATACGGCGAACTCGACTGGCGTCTCTCCGATTCCTTCGCGATCTACTGGGCGACGCTCGGCATCATGTACAGTCCGAAGCGCGAGAGCATCGACTGCGACCGCATGATTACGCAGTCGCTGAAGGAGTCGTTCATTGCCGGCCGCATTCTGCTTCCGGGCAAGGAGCCGAGCATGAACTACATGCTCATCCCGAACCTCGGTATTGTCGATGCGGTTCGCGAAGGGTATCTTGACGCCTACAAGCGCAACGAAACGCTCACCTTCAAGAGCGCGCTCGACAACTTCATGAAGAACGCCGCCGTAACGCTCTACAGCTACGGCAAATACGCAAAGGCGCGCGAATACTTCCGCCTTATCCGCAAGGAACGGCGCGGCGATCCGCGGTATCAGGATTTCGACACGTTCATTCTCCGCGAATGGACCGAGGACATCAAGGACGGCAGTTACAAGCAGGTCCACGAGCTGATCAGCGGTCTGATCTTCCAGAGCTGTCTGCTGCTCGGTTACGACGATGAGGAGGGCGCGTCCGCGCATCTGAAACTCGCGGAGATCGCCTACAACCGTTTCCAGAAGGAGTTCGACGACGAGAAGGGACGTGTGCGTCTCCCGCCGTTCGATATGATGAAGACGGAGATTGCGCGCAGTGTCGTTCAGAACTTCCCCGCCATCGGCGAACGGGTGAAAGCCTACATTTCCGCTGCGCAGGTGGAGAAATCGGAGAAGGCGGAAGCTCCGAAGTAAAAATCTTTTGGACAATATTGCGTTTTTTGCCCCGAAAATCCGCTTTCCGGACGATTGTCCAAGCGGATTTCGCATTTCGGGTGTATAATATATGCGTAATCAGACAAGGAGAACGCATATGCACCTGAAAAATGTTACGCTGGAGCTCAGCTCCAAACCGTTCCGGGATGACTCGGAAGCGATGATGTACGCGGTCTGCCGCCGCATGTTCACCCAGTGGAAGCCGCTGACGGATACGGCGGATATTGTATCCGTTATGCTCTGGACCTCGGACGGGAGCGAGATTTTTGAATATTCCGGAGATCTTTCACAGACGTTTGAGTGGGCGTACTGGGCGGGATGCGCAAACCACACGCCGTGTCCGGAGAACGCCACGGAGCGGCAGAAACATCAGACGCATCACTATCCGGTCAAGGTCATTCCGGATGCCGCGCCGCGCTCCTACGCGTGGCTGAAACGTCTGATTGAAGTCATCCGCGAGACGGGAGCGGAGATCGCGCAGAAACCGGTCCGCATCGGCGCAACCTACGACAACGGTCCCGAATTCGCCGTTTCCAAATTCAAATATGAGAAGCATCCCGAGATCTGCGGGGGACACACCATGTTCGCGAACAGCGTTGTCACCTGCACTGCGCGTTTCCATGCTGATTCGGAGCGCTACGCGGCGTATCCGGACGGCATTCCGGAGGGAACATCGGTCGGAACCTTCCTCGCAAAACAGTACAAGGCAATGGAAAAAGACCTAGGGTTCGACTATCTCTGGCTCTCCAACGGCATGGGGTTCGGGACTGAGACCTGGGGAATAACCGGAATGCTGTTCGACAAACACATGTTTCATCCGGAAAAGGCGGGCGAGGCGGCGGACCGGATGCTCTCGTTCTGGAAGGATTTCTTTGATGCGTATCCGGAATGCGTTGTCGAAACGCGCGGCAGCAACTACTCCGCCGGTCTGGAGATTGCGACGGACGCATGCCCCATCCGCGAGCTTTACGGCAAGTACAGAATCGCACCTCCGGTCAACTCCCCGTGGGCGGCGCTGAACTTCAACACCGGACTCGAAATCGTCGCGTGGATGTCCCACATCGCGGAACTGCCCGACGACCGTCTCCCGTTCCGCTATTACATCCACGATCCCTGGTTCTGCAACAGTCCGTGGCTCGACCGCTACGCACGGGAACCGTGGGATCTTTATCCGGTTCTCGCAGTTTCCAGAATAGATGAAAACGGACGGACTGTCACCGCCAACAGTGTCGCTCTGCTTTCGGTCGACAGCACGTGGGGTGAGCTGCCGGATCAGGTTCCCCGCGAAGTCATTCCGCACCTGTTTGAGGCGTTTGACCGCGCGCCGGACCAGCCTTCGCCGCTCGTCTGGGTCTACCCGTTCGACGAGTATACCGACCATGTGCGCGGCGCGAACCCGCGTCCGGATATCGTGTTTACGGAGGAGATGTTCATCGGCGAATGCGTGCAGGAGGGACTTCCGCTGAATACGGTTGTCAGCACGCGCATTTTCCGCAAACTGACCGCGGAGAAGAACCCGGTTTTGAAGGGGAAAATCCTTGTCGTTCCGGTTTCCGCCGCCGACGGAGCGAATATGGATGCTCTGGAATCGCATCTTGCTTCGGGCGGAAAGGTTCTGTTTTACGGCGTGATGCAGGGAGCACCGGAGCGTGCGAAAGCTCTGCTTCAGCTGCGTGCGGATACTGCGGTTTCCGGTGATGTCACAGTTGAAAACCGCATGAAGGGCGACGTCTGTCCGGATGAATTCCCTTCAACGGTGCATATTCTTCCGCAGTATTCGTGCGGAGGACTCACGGAGGTCCCGTCGGAGGGGGCGTCATTCCTGACGCGTGCGGTTGCCCGGATCAATGGAGCGGAACGCATTCTTGCGCTGAGCCGGAGGCTTGAAAACGGTGCGGAAATCGGATTTGTCCGTGCGGTCCTTCCCGCATCGAACGATGTGTGGGGCGGACGCAACTTTGATTATGCGAAAGACGGTGAGATATTCCCCGCGCCGCGTCTGCTGCGTGATCTTGCCGGGGAATTCGGCTGGCAGCTCGCCTGTGCGCTCCGTTCACCTGAATCGAAGGTTCCGCGCACGAGTATTTCGCGTCATGACAATGCGTTTTTCTTCTCGATGTACACGCCTGATACAACTGCGGAGATGCATGTGAACACTCCGTACGGTGTTCCGCTTGCGATAGAGGGCGAGACGTGGATTGACGAATCCGGCAGCGGCGTATGGCATCCGGAGAAGAGCTGGCGCCGGGAGTGCCGCTGCTTTGTGAAGCAGCCGGAATCCTCGGTCGTTTCATTGAAACTTCAGCCGCAGAGCTATCCGTACTATTCGCGGTTCGGGCATCTGATGTGTTCGGGGTTGAAGAGTGCGGAAATCCGTTTCTTCCCGCCTCTTTCCGCGGGCGGGACTCCGGAGGTTGTGTGTGCTCCGGATGTCGGGATATACAACATCTTTGACAAGACGCCGATTCCTCTGGAATGGGAGCAGACCCCTGACGGTCCCTGCATCGTTGTGCGGAATGTTTCCGGCCGCGTGATATTTTCGATGGCCGCGAAATAAGGCGGCATTGCACACAAGGAAGCACTCAAAAATGGAGCAAAGAGCATGTGAGCGGATAACTCCTGTGCTGTTGCCGGAGAGATCGGAACGAAAGGATTTGTCCGGCTCCATTTTGAGGCTTCCTGCCAACAGGTGGCGGATAACGTCCGGGAAATTGTGCAACTGGCTGCTTCGTTTCAAGCACCGGGAACAGTCCATTCAATTTACTATGGGAAATCAGATGTAAGTTGTTTAATATCAAAAACTTGTTGCTTGTTTTTTTTGTTTTGCTGAAATATGAATAGTGTATTTTAAAAAATATTTAAATTGTTTAAACGTGTGGTTCTTGATTTTTATAAAACGTATGATATATTAATTGGGATGTTGGGAGTCTGTATAGGTTTTGATGTAATATGTTTTTCTTAAAAGAAAGGGGTGGTTATGTTTCATAAGAGAATTTTTATGTATATGCTGATTTTTGTTTCAACCGTCTTCTTTGTGATGAATTATATTTTTGAATGGTTTAAAATTTTTGGTTTTGTTATGAGTGTTCATTATATTTTAATCGCAGCCTCTGTTTTCGCTTTTCTTTATCTGTTTCCTAAACATAAAAAAATCGTTCTGGCAGGGTGTTTTTGCTTTTGTCTGATATGGAACTTTATTTTTACGGTTTATCTTGGATTCATTATGGAAAGCGGGCGCGGATTTGATTTAGATAATTGCTACCATTTGTTTCATGTAGGAGGCTGGATAGACTATATATCCATGGATCTGCCCTTTTTCATTATGGGAATAACAGCTGTTCTGCTGCTGACAATCTTGATTGTTGCTGTTCCTGCGTTGAGTTTCCGGTATTTCTCTGCACAAAGAAACAGACAGACTTTATGCGCTGCATGGGGAATTATAGGACTGTTTATCTTTTTCTTCTGTACGAACAATCCTCCATGCGAAGAACTTTTTAATTTGATTAAAGGGGTTCGTTCCGCACAAAAATATTTCTGCACAGATGCTGCAAGCTATCTGGAATGCGGTATTAAACTCACTCCTGTTTCATGGACGGAAGTGCAGGCAAAAAAAGGAAAAAATCTTGTATATATCATATTGGAAAGTACAGAAAACACTTTTCTTGATCAGGAAAAATTTCCGGGTCTGCTTCCTCAACTCTCAGAGTTCCGGAAACACGCATTGTCATTTACAAATGTTTCCTGTGCTCAGAATTCATTCACTACATCCGCGGCGATGTTTACTGCTATGACAGGGTTTTATATGACACCTCTGCATTTGAGGGGCGGATTCAATAAGGGATACAATCTCGGTACCGGAGCTCAATTCAGTTCTTTTCCGCGTATTCTGCATCAGGCCGGTTATGAGCAGATTTTTCTTGTAGGGTGTTCGGCTAATTTTGCAAGAACAGACAGCTTTGTTGTGGATCAGGGGTATGACCGTTTGTGGGAGGGTATAAAAAAGAAACGGGTTACCGACTGGACATTTTCCGTTCGCGATTCTGCGGTTTATGAGCAGGCATGGCGAACTTATCAGGAACTCGCTCAAAAAGGCAGGCCGTTCAATTTGACTCTTTTGACAATAGATGCACATGGTCCTGACGGGTTTTACTCTCCGGAAGAACCTGCGTATCCTCTGCAGGGGAACGAACCCAACAATCTGTTCAATGCAATGTATGCAAGTGATGCGGCCCTAGGTCTGTTTCTTAAACGGCTCCGCCGGCATCCCGCAGCAAAAGACACCTGCATTGTCATCACCAATGATCACCTGGCTCATGAATACACAAACTGCACCGATATTCTGAAAACAAACCCCAGGCGCCGTTTGGTGTTTATGATAGAAAACAGTGTTAAAACCTGCCGAAATACGGATGTTGAAGGGCGTACTTTTGATATCGCTCCAACAATCCTTGATGCTATGGGTGTGAAGCATGATTATCTGTTTCCGCTTGGAGAAAGCCTTTTCGGAACACCGGATTCCAGACGTTTGGAACCAACAGAAAAACAGCAGAAACTTCTTACGTATTATACAATCATGAAGTCATCCAATATGTTGAAAATGCCGTTGAATATTCAGGTTGCAGTCAAACCGTATCCGTTAATTCAAATCAATCAGCAGATGCATCCTTTGCTGCTTGGAGAAGCGAACGACGTGCCTGGAGACGGAGAGGGAGTGTTTATCGGCTTCAACGGCAATATCATTGATCAGCCGGTTCTCTCTTTCCGCAATGAGAGCGAATATAAGAAAATAAAAAGAAAAAAGTTTTCAAACAGCATTGTCGTTGGAAAAGTTGCCAGAAACCAGACAGGGTTTTCGGAAAAGGAATGGGGTAAATTTTACTTGAAAGCTCAAATAAACGGCAAAGAAAAAATTGTTTTCAAGGACCAGCCGGTTGAACTGGCCCTGGTATTCCGGTAGACGGCAGTGTCTTTTCTGATGCCGCCGGAGTGGAGACCGTTGAATTCAGCTGCCCGACTGTTTTTTGTGCTTGTCGAACACGAAAAAGAGACCGCCGAGGAGATTGAAGGCGATGATGATCATCGTAAACGAAAGCGCGGTGGCGAGCGCCTGCCGGGCGTCCATGCCGGAGGATTCCAAGATGTTCTTCACAATGAAGTCGCGCGCGCCGACGCCGGACGGCGTGAGCGGGAGGAGGCCGGCGATGTTGCCGAGCGTGATCGCTTCAATCGTGATCCCGGCTTTGTTCCAGGACGCATCCACGCCGTGCGCGACGAAAAATCCGGCGACTCCAAGCACCGCATTGACCAGAATCATGCTGGCGGCTATGCAGATGATGATCTCCTTCCGGTTCTCCCGGTAGGAGTCAATCGCATCCGAAACTTTCGTGAAAAGACCGTGCGTCATGCGGTCGGCAAACGACTGCAGCGCACGGTAAAGCGCAATTCTTTCGAGAAGGTGATGCCAGAAGACAACGACGGCGGCAAGCAATCCGCAGACACTTCCGCCGAGCAGAAGCCAGATCAGCGCGCGCATCACACCCGAACCCGTGTCGAGAGCGTTCAGGCAGAGCGGAAGCATGACAAGCGCCATCAGAAAAATGCCGATCATGCCGGTGAAACGGTCCATCAGAATCGTGAACGCTCCCACGAATTTCTGTTCTTTCGGCACACGCGCGGTCAGAAAACCGATGCGGACGAGGTCGCCGCCGATCGCTCCGCCGGGAATCACCAGCGAAAAGAAGAAAGACTGCATGGTCAGCGAAAACGCTTCCGCCATCGAACAGTCGATTCCGCGCACGCGGAGCAGCAGGTGCCAGCGCCAGGCGTTCGCCCAGATGTGAATTCCGTAAAGGAGAAACGCCGCGGCGAGCCAGCCCGGGTGAATCGCCCGGAATGCGGCCAGAAGACCCTCGGAGTTGCGCGTGACAAGGAACGCGACGATTGCGGCGGCAATCAGAAGTTTCAGCAGCGGAGCCGCAAATTTTTTCATTTTTTCCCTTTCGATTTGCAGAATGCCCGTTGAACGGTTATATTTCCAAGAAACGTACAATATACAACAGCATTGCATGGATTGCAACAAACGGGAAGGATTTTTTGAATGAGCGGACCAGTTCTCAATCTGCTGTTCCTCGGAGACGTTGTCGGGAAGGGCGGGCGCTGCGCGGTGCGTGACCTCGTGCCGGATTTGAAACGGGAATTCAACTGCCAGTTCGTCATCGTCAACGCCGAAAACTGCGCAAACGGTTCCGGCATGACGGCGGCGTGTCTCAAGGAAATGCCCGGAGTCGATATGTTCACCTCCGGTGACCACACGTGGGATCAGAAAACTTTCGAGCAGGAAATCCGCGATGTCCCGAATCTGGTGCGTCCCGCGAATTTCTCCAGTCTTCAGCCCGGAGTCGGCTGGCGCAGACTCAAAAACCCTGCGGGCGGCGAAGTCGCCGTGATCTCCCTGATAGGAAAAGTGTTCATGAAGGATTCCGCATACTGTCCGTTTGAAACGGTTGAAAACATTCTCAAACAGATTCCGCTGACCTGCAAATGCGTCGTTGTGGACATCCATGCGGAGGCGACGAGCGAGAAGGCGGCGATGGCGTGGATGCTTGACGGCAAAGTCACCGCCGTTATCGGAACGCACACGCATGTGCAGACCAACGACGCCCGCATCCTGCCCAATGGAACCGCGTTTCTGACCGACGCCGGAATGGTCGGCGCGAACGACTCCATTCTCGGACGCGAAGTCGAATCCGTTGTCCGTAAATTCCGCACGGGAATGCCCCAGCGGCTCCCGGTCTGCGAAAAAAACATCCGTCTCGACGGCGCGGTCGTTTCCTATGAACTCATGACGGGAAAAGCCGTTGCAATCAAACCGATTTCAAGAATGTACCAGCAGGAGAAATATCAATGAAAACTCTGCCTAAAATCGACTGGGAGCGCGTGGATGCGCTCATCCGTATGGCGCTCGACGAAGACCTCGGCGGACGCGGCGACACCACCACAATTTCCGTGATCGGCGAAGATCTCGTCGTCGACGCCGTGTTCCTTGCGAAGGAGGACTGTGTCTGCGCGGGGCTCTGCGTTGCGGAGCGTCTGATGAAGACCGTCGACCCGAAGATCGAGTGGAAATCCGTCGTGAACGAGGGTGATTTCTGTCCGAAGGGGACAATCATGGCGAAACTGCACGGTCCGGCGCGCTCGCTCCTGACCGGCGAACGCACGGCGCTGAACTTTGTGCAGCGTCTCTGCGGCGTTGCGACGGCGGCGCACAAATACCAGCAGGCGGCCGGTGACAAATGCGCGATTCTCGACACCCGCAAGACCACGCCGGGATACCGCAATCTGGAAAAATATGCGGTCGCGGTCGGCGGAGCATCGAATCACCGCATCGGGCTTTATGACCGCATCATGATCAAAGACAACCATCGCGAGCTCGCCGGGCTCGGCGGAACGGGCGGCATTCTGCGCTCTGTCGCGAACGCCCGCAAGCTCTATCCGGATCTTGAAGTCGAAGTAGAAATCGACTCCCTTGCCGAGCTTCCCGAAGCGCTTGAATCGAAGGCGGAATACATCCTTCTTGACAACATGTCCACGGCGGATATGGCGGAAGCTGTCCGCATGACGGCGCACCGCGCGAAACTGGAAGCGAGCGGCAACATGACACTCGCCCGCATTCCCGAAGTCGCCGCGACGGGTGTCGATTTCATCTCCTCCGGCGCGCTGACCCACTCGGTCAAGTCCGCCGATATTTCGATGGATATCATCGAACCGGGGAAGTGAATCATGATTTCGCGTCTGAGAGGAACCCTGATTGAATCCTCCTTCACGGAGGCGCTGATTGAGTGTGCGGGAGTCGGCTACAGCGTCAACATCCCGCTCTGCACCTACGACAAACTTCCCCAGCCGGGAAACGAGGCGGTTCTGCACACCGTGCTCATCGTGCGCGAGGATGATATGAGTCTGTACGGTTTTGCCACGCCGCGCGAACTGAAGATTTTCCGGCTGCTCTGCACCGTGAACGGAATCGGCGCGAAAACGGCGCTGAACATTCTGAGCAGTCTGAACATTCCGTCGTTCTGTCAGGCGATCCTCTCGGCGGATATCCGTTCGCTGAAGAAAATCAACGGCGTCGGTCCCAAGTCCGCGGAGCGCATGGTTGTGGAACTGCGCGACAAAATCCGCGACATCGACCCCTCCGCGGAGTACACAGCCGGAGCCTCCGGCGCGGCGCCCGCCGCAATCGACCGCAACACGGAAGATGCGATTATGGCGCTCGAAAAACTCGGTTTCCAGCGCGCGAAAATCCAGAAGTGCGTCATCGACGTCGCCGCTTCTCTTCCCGAAAAAGAGCGTTCGGTGGAAAACATCATCCGCCATTCGCTCCAGTCGCTCAACAAGGGATGACGCATGGAAGAACTCATCGAATCGCCCGCCTATATCGTGCTTGACATTCCGTCTCCGATGGCGGAATGGATCAAACTTGTGCGGCAGCGGTTTGACGAGGAGCGGTCGCGTCTTCCCGCGGAAATCACCCTGACAGGTTCCTGCGGGACCGGGCTGATTTCGAAAGGGCAGTCGCTGCGGGAAATCTCCGCACTGCTGGATGAAGCCGTGAAGAAAATCGAACCGTTTTCCGCAGAATTCGGCGATGTTCAGCGGTTTGAGAACACCGATATTTACTTTCTTGATGTGAAGGACCCTGAACCGTTCCGGAATGCGCACAGGATTATTTCGGAGAGCGGAATCCGGTTCGAGCCGTCGCCGTACCCGTACCGCCCGCACTGCACGCTCAAGCTCCGCAAGCCGCCGAAGAGCGTTGAGGAGTTTTTTGAGCTTTTCTTCCTTCAGGCTCCGAAAGAGCCGTTTACTTTGAATTTGCTTTCCGTCTATTCGCTTCCCGGTCCGGATTCCTGCGAGCTTCTTTATAAATCGGAGCTCGGCAGAAGCTGAAACGGCGCGCCGGACGGAACGTGCGTGTGAATTTTCCCTTCCGAATCAATCAGAAACGTCCGTGCTTCCGGAAGTTTTTCCGCAAATGCGGGACCGTTGATGAAGAGTGACGTTGAGAGCGCATCCGAATCCACTCCGCGCGGCGTGATTACCGTGGCGGAAAGCGTCCCGCTGACCGGACGCCCCGTTTTCGGGTTGATGATGTGCGTATAGTGTTTCCCTTCAATCACCACATAGCGCTCGTAGTCGCCGCTTGTCGCCACACACTCGTTGAGCACCGGAACGACGGCGATGTTGCGTTCCCCGTTCTTCGGGTCGCGCACGCCGATGCGGTACATTTCAAGGTTCGGCGGCGGGAGCGGCAGACAGCGCATGTTGCCGCCGAGATCAATCCAGCCGCGCCGGATGGCGGTCTGTTTCAGCACCGCTTCGGCGGCCTTGTCGACGGCCCAGCCCTTTGCGATGCCGCCGAGGTCGATCGACATTCCCGGGACGGTGAAGCAGACGCTCCGCGCGTTGTCATCGAATTGTATTTTATCGAATCCGCAGATTTTTTTTGCTTCTGCGATTTCCGCATCGGAGGGGAGAGTGAGGCGTTTCCGGTGGAATCCCCAGACGCGCATCAGCGGACGGATTGTCGGGTCGAACGCTCCGCCGGAAAGCCGGTGAAAGCGGCGGGTCTCCCGGAGAATCTCCCAGAGTTCAGGTGAGCAGACGAACGGTGCTTTGTCCGCGGAAGCGTTGAGCCGCGCGAGTTCGCTTGAAGGGTCGAAGTAGTTGCAGACAGCGACGACGCGTTCCATTGCTTCGCGCGCCAGACGGAATGCGCGTTCGATTTCATCGAGATCGGTGTCGATCAGCGTCACGGAAGCGCGTGTGCTCATGATCGGGAAGGAGAATGTTTCGCGGCGGAAACGGTTTGCCTCTTTGTTTTTGAAATACCAGATTCCGCCCATGATGAAGGTTGCAATCAGAATCCAGAGAATGGCGACTTTTGTTCGGTTCATTTTATGCCCTCGGGTGAAATTTGCGCTGCACTTCGAGCAGGCGGCGCTGGTCGATGTGCGTATAAATCTGTGTGGTTGCGATGTCGGCGTGTCCGAGCATCTCCTGAATGACGCGGAGATCCGCGCCGTTTTCGAGCAGATGGCTTGCGAACGAATGGCGGAGCGTGTGCGGATGAACGTTCTTGGTGATTCCCGCAAGCCGCGCGGTCTCCTTGATGATTCCCCAGATGCGTTCGCGGTCGAGCCGCCGTCCGAGCCGCGAGAGAAACAAAGTCGGCTCGTCGGGAGATTTCAGCAGATACGGGCGCGATTCCTTCAGATAGCGTCCGAGTGCTTTGAGCGCGAGGTGACCGACGGGCACGAGTCGTTCTTTCGAGCCTTTTCCGACGACGCGGATAACCCGGTCGTCAAGGTTGACGGAGGAGACGTTCAGCGCCGCGACTTCGGAGACACGCAGTCCGCATGCATACATGAGTTCTAGAATTGCGCGGTTGCGGATGGCGAGGAAATCGCGATCTTCAAGAGTCCACACGTTCATGAGGGCGTCGACTTCAACGGCCGTGATGAATTCGGGCAGAATGCGTCCGAGTTTCGGGGAATCCATGACGGAGGTGATGTTGTCCGGAATGAATTTTTCCTGTGCGAGATAGCGGAAGAAGACTTTGATTGCGACGAGTCTCCGCGCGAGGCTTGATGGCTCCATTCCCTGGTCCTTGCGCGCACCGAGGAAGTCGATGATATCGTCGCGGGTGACTTCGGGCAGAGTGTTTTTCCCCTGTTCGCGGAGCCATCCGGTGAAATCCTCCAGATCGGAGCGGTACGCGGCAATGGAGTTTTCACTTAGCCCGCGCTCCATGAGCAGATATCCGCAGAAATGCTGTAATATTTTATCCATGCTGTATTCCCTTCACCGGAACTATACACGAAGAGCGGCTGAAATCAACCGGGAAGGGAATTTTTTCAGGACTTTTTGCGTTTGAGGAGCGGATGAATCAGCAGGAGCGGAAGCGGAGTGAGACAGCCCAGCAGCTGCACTTCAAAGGAACAGGTGCTGTTCCAGGTGCTCGGAGTCATGAACGTGAAAGGCAGACCCGACAGTTTAGCGATTGACGACAGCAGACCGGAAGCCGCAATGACGCATATTCCAAGCAGCAGCCCCGGGATTTTCGGCAGCCACTGGCGCAACAGAAGTGTAGCGGCGGCATAAAACAGTAAACAGCCGCCGGCAGCAATCAGGGAATTCTCGGTGTTCCAGATGGCGAAAACGAGGGATACAAGCACAAAAAACGCCCCGTACAGAAAGCCCGGATATGCGCCGGTCCGGAAGAGAAAAAGAAATGGGCTTGATTCTCTCCGGCAGCGCGGCGACGGCTCCATCGGCTCGAAACATGTCTGGCAGAAGGTCAGTAATCCGTAAAGCAGACAGGATATCGCGAAGTTCTGCTCCGGCTCGCGTGACAAGGGCAGCAAGGCGAAAAAGAGCAGAATCATTCCGAAGAATCCGCAGATGCGGGGAATCTGCATCCGGTTTGAGTTCGCCGGTTTCAGCAGATTTATTCCGAGAATCCAGAGGTAGGCGGAGAGGAATAATTTAATTGCGAACATCGGGAGATATCTGTAAACGAAGATCGCTTCATCGTATCGGTGAGGGTATTCCAAAAGGGTTGCAATGATGAATCCTCCCGTAAAAACAGCCAGCATCAAGGTTGAGATGTTTCCGGCTGTTTTGCCGGGAATCCCTGTTTTCCGTTTTTGAATCATCACAAGGATGGTGTACGGGACGAAGGAAAAGAGCGGGAGAAACTTGAAAAACTCTGTCTGCGCAAGAGTTCCGAGCCAAACCAGAACCGGCGATCCGAGAAGCAGAAGAATGCCCGTGGAAAAAAATACCGACAGAATTCTTCCATTGAAAATTTCTGCAGGGGAAAGGCTGGTCGTGAATTCCGGAAGGATGGCGTCCTGGCGCTGTTCCCGGGCGCAGCTGACTGCAAGGCTCAGCGTATGGGCGAGCAAGGCGAGTATAAACACAAAAAAATAAAATGAGAAAAGCATTTCGGGAAGATCGCGGTTGTCCGGGGAATCCCCGAAGAAAAGATAGATAAAAGAAACGAGTCCTTCTGTGAAAAGAAGCGCGATTGCCATATTGCGGGTTGTGCTGCTCCGAAGATTCTGTCTCAACTCTTTTACGAAGACGGGGTTGAGCGACTCCGGAAGCCATGCGGAAATACGGTTTTCAAGATTCATTACTGCACCTCTCCGGTTGTTTTTTCCAGAAACATTCCTTCAAGAGAAAGATCCGGACGGGACATTGCGAGAATCGGCGGCCCGGAACGGAAAATTTCAGCCATCTGTTCCGCAAAATCCGCTTCGCCGCCCGAAAAAGTCAGTTCAATCTGCCGCGGACCCGTCTGGCGGATGCCGGTTACAAACGGATATTTCCCGAGCGTCTCTAGAACGGATTCCGCTGAGCAGCGGAAGGTCAGGAGAACGCGGGGCTGAGAGCTGGCCGGCACGCTTCCCGGTGCACCCTGCCAGGTGATCTTCCCGCGTTCGAGAATAATAACGCTGCTGATCATCTCCTCCAGTTCGCTGAGAATATGCGAGGAGATCAGGATTGTTTTTCCCGTTTGCGCGAGCCGGGAGAGCGATTCGCGGAGCGTTACCCGTGCGCGCGGATCGAGCCCGGCGGCAGGTTCGTCGAGCAGCAGAACCGGGGGATCATGAATCAGCACACGCGCCAGCGAGACCTGCTGTTTCATGCCTTTGGAGAGTGCGGAAAGCGGACGGTCGAGCAGTTCATCGAGCATAGTGTATTCACTGACGCGGCGGAATGCCGCCTCTTTTTCCCTGCCGCGCAGCTGAAACGCACGGGCGAAGAAGTCGAGGTACTCCCGGACGCGGATATTGTGTGCATTGACGAGGGTGTCGGGCATGAATCCTGCGATGGCGGGGATCTGTTCGGGATAATCGGTTGCGGAAAGCTGATCGAAGAAAACGCTGCCGCGGTCGGGCGTGTCAAGCCCGGCCATGATGCGCAGCGCGGTTGTTTTTCCCGCGCCGTTTGTCCCGACGAATCCGCAGACAGCGCCGTCCGGGATCTCAAAGGATACGCCGTCGAGAGCGCGGATGTTTCCGAAGTAACGGCAGAGATTGTCTACAATAATTTTCATAGAATTGCTTTCCTTTTCCGGAGACTATACAGTTCCTTTTGCGGATTTTCAATCGCGAAAATAAAAAATCGCAAAAATTTTATTTTTTGATTTGCATTCTGTGAAACAGCGGTTATTATAAAAATATAAACCGAAAGGTCCTTCGTCCTGACAGGGGGTCTGGACAAGGGGGAAACAATAAGTAAGTTCAATAAGGGGGGACTGACTTATGAAAGGACTCACGGAAAAGCAGCGTCGGATTCTCAACTACATCGAAGAGTTCATGAACTCTGTAGGGATGGCTCCGACCGTCTACGAGATTGCGGATCATTTCGCGATCAAAACCTCAACCGTCTTTGCGCATCTCCGCGCACTCCAGAAGAAAGATTTTCTGAGCCGCAGTTCGAAGGCCAGGAGCATTGCTCTTCTGAAACCGCACCGCAAACCCAGACATCCGAGCGGGCTCCGCGCGATTCCCGTTTTCGACGATCTGGGAAACGACCGTTCGATTTACAACGGCACGCACAAGGCGCTTTACTGCGATTCCTCGCTGTTTGAAAAAGCGCTGCACTCGGATTGCCGCACGCTTTACGCTCTGCGTGTGCACGGTTCCGGCATGGCCGCCCGCGGAATTCTTGACGGTGACATTGCGATTGTCAAGCGTCATCCGGACGAGTTGAAGAAGGGCGACATCATTGTCGCGCAGGAGAACGGCTGTTCGACTCTGAAGAGCTGTCTCGGCTGTTCGGACGGCCGTCTTTCGTTTGCGGACGGCGCTTCGGAGAACGTCAGCGAGTGTTCGCTGAAGGAGTTTCCGCTCCGCGGCATAGTCGTGGGAGTTCAGCGCGCTCTCTGATTCGTCTTGCGGACGGAGCCTCCCGCTCCGTCCGCCGGCTGTTCACATTCTTATTTCTTCAGGAAGAACATATCCAGGAAATGCATCATGACGACGAAGACGGGGGCGTTGATCATGAGACTGTCCACGAGGTCGAGAACGCCGCCGATGCCGGGAAGAATCCGGCCGGAATCCTTGACGCCGCAGATGCGTTTCAAGGAAGATTCCGCAAGGTCGCCCGCCGCTCCGAAGAAGAACAGAAGCACTCCCGGAATTACAGGAATCCACACGGGAAACTCGTGATGCGTTACTGCCGGGAAAAGTGCAAAAGCAAAACCGATGCTGATCAGAAGTCCGCCGATTAAGCCCTCCCACGATTTGCCGGGGCTGATCGACGGGATCAGTTTGTGGTTGCGTCCGCCGGTAATCTTGTTTGAGAGAGAACCGACGACGTAGGCTCCGATGTCTCCGATTTTCGTGCCGAGAATCAGGTAGAGAAACATCATCCGGTCGTCCTGCATCGCCGCTAAAATGAAGAACGGAACAATGAACAGAACGTACATTGCCGCGGAATTCATGATTTTTTTCAGGATTTCCAGCCGGTTGCCTGAACAGAGAAGCTGAATCCACAGGCAGACGCAGAACGCAATGACCAGCCCGACCAAGAGAAATATAATCTCAATCGGCGCCACGTCTTTCCAAAGCATGCCGAGGACAGGGAGGAGAACGGCGAACCCTGTCCAGAGGGGGTAAGAGGGCATATCCTGTTTTTCGATGATTTTCGCGAATTCCCACACTGCGCCGAGGATCCCGGCGACGGCAAGGACTGTGAAGCAGACGCGTCCGCCGTCACCCTGCCAGAAAACGGATGCGGAAAAGAGCCCCAGAAGAATGATTGTGCTGAAGAGTCTTGGCAGAAACATGATTACTTCCTTCCTCCGAAACGGCGGTCGCGTTTCGAATATGATTCAATGGCTTTGATGAATTCCGTCCGGTCGAAATCGGGCCAGAAGGTATCGGTTATATAAAATTCCGCGTAGGAAAGTTCCCACAGCAGGAAGTTGCTCAGGCGGAATTCTCCGCTGGTGCGGATCATGAGATCGGGATCCGGAACATCGGGGAGATAGAGATGACGTGCGAAGAGCTGTTCGTCAATTTTGACGGGGTCGAGTTTTCCGGCTTTCACTTCTTCGGCGATCTTCCGTGCGGCGTCGGCGATCTCGGAGCGTCCGCCGTAATTCAGCGCAAGAATCAGTGTGTGTTTCCGGAACTGTGCGGTTTCGGCAATGGCATGACGGAGATCTGACGCCGCACGGTCCGGCAATCCGTCAATTCTGCCGGTTACCAGCAGTCTGACCTCATTTTTCTTCATTTCTTCCAGGTATTCATTGAGAAATGACGAAAGAATATCCATCAGTGCGCCGACTTCTTCGGCGGAGCGTTTCCAGTTTTCCGTGCTGAATGCGTAGAGTGTGAGATATTCCACACCGAACTCGCGCGCATACTGAAGAACGTCCTTTACGCGCTGTGCACCGGCAAGGTGTCCTTCGACGCGCGGGAGGTTCCGGCGGGCGGCCCAGCGTCCGTTGCCGTCCATAATGACGGCAATGTGACGGGGTGTTTTCAGATCATTTTCCGGCATAGAAATATTCCTCGAGCATGATGCAGATCGCATGATAAGTCGGGAGGTGGAGTTCCTGGATTTTGTAGGTCTCGGATTCGGGAACGTCAATGACGCAGTCGGCATACTGTTCGCATTTGCCGTGACGGTTTCCGGTGAAGAGGATGCGTTTGATGCCGCGTCCGCCCGCGACTTTGAAGACGTTGCGGATGTTTTCCGCATTCCCGGAGGTGCTGAGACCGATGACGACGTCGTTTTCGCGTCCCATGACGAAGAGCTGCTGGGCGTAGCACATGACGGGATCGACGTCATTTGCGTATGCGGAGGAGAGCGCGGGGTGGGCGTCGAGGAGCATTGCGCGCATTCCCATCTGGAGACGGCCGCAGAGTTCTGTTGCGTCTTCGCCGAGTTTTTCTGACATGGATTTGACGAGTTCCGCGGGAAGTTTGCGTTTGAGGAGGAATCCTTTGGAGAGTTCTCCGATGATGTGGTCGGCGTCGGCATGGCTTCCTCCGTTTCCGCAGACGAAGACGGTGCCGCCCTGAGCGATGGAGTCGCGGAGGATGCGGTATGCATCCGTGATTTTGTCTGCGCATGCGGCGAGAGCGGGATGGCGGGCGAGCAGGGTTGCCATGACGGATTCAGCGATAGGATCGTTCTGCATGATAAAACTCCTTGGTAAATTTGTTTCAACGGTAATAAACCACGATTTGCGGGAAAGTCAAGGGGAAAAGTTTTTTTTCGCAAAAGGAAGGCGTTTTTACAGGGAAGACCGCGTTTTCGCGTTCGCGGCTTTTGCGGAAAAATACAAAAATTCTTTCCCTGTATACTTGAAAAAATAAGGTTCTTATTGTATAGTAGCAAAAACATGGGAGAGTAATTGTGGTGTATTTCAGTTTTATCAATCTTCTTGTTCTGATTCTTTGGCTGTTGTCCGGCGTCTACACATTGAGTTTTGTTGCAAAATATTCGAATTGCGGAGAGAAAGCAAAAGCGTATTTGAATATAGCGGCGCTTTTTGCCGGACCGCTTTTTCTGCTTGTTTTCGGCGGATTCAAATTATACAAAATTGTATTGGAAGATATAATTTTCAAAAAACCGCCTCCGCCGGAGATTGACATTCTGGATTCGCGCGGGAAAAGCGTGCTTTCCCTGGATGACGCGTCCTATTCGGAATCGCTTGAGGTTATGAAGGAGCTGATTTTCCTTGCCCTGAAAAAACGGGCGAGTGATATTTTCATTGATCCGCAAAAAGATTCCGTTTATACGGTCCGTCTTCGCGTGGACGGAGGGCTGCGCCAGGTTCGGACGCTTGATGACACGCTTGCAAACGCCGTGATCAGCGCCATAAAAGTTGCGGCGGGGATGGACAGCTTTGAGCGCCGCCGTCCGCAGGACGGCTCGTTTACCGCGCGGGTGCCGGATGGTCAGGCGGCATTCCGAGTCGCGAGCGTCGGCGCGTTTGGTGGAGAGAAGATTACGGTCCGTGTGCTCGGCTGCGCAGGCGGTCCGATGAAACTTGACGATCTCGGCATGACGCCGGGGAATCTGAAAATGCTGAAGAACGTGCTGGGAATGCCGTCCGGAATGCTGCTGATCTGCGGTCCGACCGGAAGCGGCAAGACGACGACCCTTTACGGAATTCTTCAGTCTTTTGATCATTCAATCAAAAACATCATGTCCATTGAGGATCCTATTGAAAATATCATACCGAACATCAGTCAGATGGAGGTGAACAACAAGGCGGAGATTACGTTTGCCGCGCTGCTGCGCAATGCCCTGCGCCAGAATCCGGATGTGATATGCCTGGGAGAAATCCGCGACAGCGAGACTGCGGAGATTGCAGCTCAGGCGGCTCAAACGGGTCACTTCATTGTTGCGACACTGCACAGCAACGACAATATCGGGACGCTGGACCGCATGATGTCGCTTGGCGTGCCGATGCGCACGCTGGCTTCGACTCTGCGGATGATTGTCTCTCAGCGGCTTGTCCGCAAGCTCTGCTCCTGCAAACAGCGCGTGGCGCTTCCGGAGGAGTACCGCGAGTATTTCGAGGCTTCAGGCTGGAGACAGGATCAGATTTATGCGCCCTGCGGCTGCCGGGAATGTGACGGGACGGGCTACAGGGGGCGTCATGCGATTTTCGAGATGATGCCCATGACGGCGGAGCTGAAGGCCCTGCTTGAAAACGGAGAAGTTTCCCTCACCGAGGTCAATGAGTTTCTGGAGCAGCAGAACGGCGGCTCTTCGATGATGCTGAACGATGCGCTCCGGCTGGTCGAACGCGGAGAGACAAGCATTGATGAAGTTGAACGAGTCGTGTTAAAGATGGAGTGAGAAAATCATGGCGAATCTCATCGTTTTCGGAATGGCGGTCGTGTTTGCACTGATCGGTTCCAAACAGCGTTTGCTGAAGGCGTGGATGATTCTGATAAACGCAGTTTTTTCCATATATATTGCGCTCTGGAGCGCGGATTTCCTCGGGGAGTATCTCACTCTGTTCAATGAAAAAAGCGAGGCGTACAAATATCTCTGCCTGACCGGGGGCTGCTGGCTTGTCCTGATGCTTGTTTTCCGTGCGGCGGAAAAACAGCTGATGCCGAATCCGGAAGAGTATTCTTTCCCGCCGTTTTTCGATTTTCTCGGCGGACTGATCTGCGGCGGAGCGGGCGGCGTGGTTTTTGCCGGAACGTTTGCTCTGATGCTGGCCGTTTCTCCGTTGAGCACGCGGATTCCTCCGCTTCCGCAGCAGGAGATCGAGGCTGTGGCCGGCAGGGTGATTGAATCGCTGACATGGACTGTGGACCGTTTGAGTTTCCAGACGGATACGGCAAAGAAAATTGCACATTTGAAGGAACTTTATTATAAAGAACCCGGCACGGAGGAAGAGGATCCTGAAAATGCCGGAGAATCTGATTCCGGAAAGACGGAGCCGGAAGAATCTGCAAAGGCTCCGGAGCAGACCGCGGAGGAGAAAGCTCCGGCTCAGGAGGTTGAAGAAACTTCCGGGAATGAAAAAAATGCAATTCGCGAAACCGGTTTGCGGAACAACATCAACCGCAAACTGGCTCCGACTCAAAAATATCAGCAGAAAGTCAAAAAGGAACTGTAAGTCTCTCTGCCGGTCCGGTTATTTTCCC
Source organism: Lentisphaeria bacterium UBA4640 (assembly GCA_002405835.1). GTDB lineage: Bacteria > Verrucomicrobiota > Lentisphaeria > Victivallales > UBA1829 > UBA1829. The sequence goes on from DHMO01000030.1 coordinate 112,826, forward strand.
GCACGGACAAGTTTCATCAGGTATGCGCCGGTGACTTGAATGACGTCGCCGGTCTGTCCCTCGGCAGCTTGGATACCCGCCGCTTCAAGGGCGGAACGGGCGGAGGCGTCGAGGGCGCCGCAGAGCAGAACTTTTGCATTCAGTTCCCGGAGAAACGCAATGTGCGCGTCATTGCCGGACGCGGCGGAAACCTTGCGGAGCCCGTTGATGCGGTTTTCCAGAATTTCAAAGACTGCGAACTCCGGAGAGTTTCCGAAGTCCGGGCATACGGAATCATTTTCACAGGCGACGGCAAGTGTGCAGGTCATCAGTCAAGCTCCAGTTCTTTTTCCATGGTGTTGAAGTTGTGACAGCCGTCTTTGGTGACGGCGACGATATCCTCCAGGCGGATTCCGCCCCACGAGGGATGATAGAGTCCAGGTTCGACGCTGACAACGTTTCCTGCAACGAGCGGGTTCGGGTTGATCGGGGAGACGCGCGGTCCCTCATGAATCTCCAGTCCGAGTCCGTGTCCGAGTCCGTGAATGAAACCGCACGGAATGCCGTCGGGCGTGTGTCCGGTGAGAAAACCGTCGGATGCCATTGATTCCGCGGCCGCGCGGTGGACATCCGCCGCACAGACTCCGGCGCGGATCATCTTCTGCGCGAGTTCCGATGCCTTCAGAACCGATTTGAATGCTTTGCGGACGACGGGGAGCGCTTTTCCCTTGCAGAATGTGCGTGTCATATCGCCCCAGTACCCGGAGCGGTCGGAGCGCGGGAAGATGTCAATCACGATCGGTTTTCCCGCAAGGAGGGGACCGGAACCGAGATTGTGTGGCTGTGAGGCGTCTTCACCGCAGGCGGTGATGGTCTGTTCCGCCGTGTAGCCGTGCTGTTTGAGGAATCCTTCGATTTCCGCCCGGAGCATGTCGCAGGTGAAGACTTTTCCGTTGCGGGTGAGCACTCCTTTTGAGTTGACCTGTGCGGAGCGGATGAGGTCGCGGGCATAGCGCATGGAATCTTCGGTGACGGCTTCCGCTTCGGCGATCTTGCGCAGCTCCGCGGCGGTTTTGATCTGGCGCTTCGGGAAGAAGGGATCGGGAAGGGCGCGGATTTCCACGCCGCTTTCGCGGAGTGCATCGGCAAGGGCGAGCGGAAAGTTCGCGGGAACGTCCCAGCGGGTCACACCGAGTTTATCCGTGAGATTTTTCAGAACTGCGAGGTCAGAGCGGTCGGCGGAGCTTTCCAGGAACGATTCGCGGCTGAGAACCTGCACGCCGCGTTTGGCTTCGGATTGCCCGCGCGCGAACTCAAGCTGGGAGAGAATCAGACCCTTTTCATGTCCGATTTCAAAGTAAATGACCTCATCGGGTGCATGGAATCCGCCGGCGTAAAGAACATCGGCACAGACCGCGGGCGAGGCGGCGATCAGGCGTCCGGAACACTTTTTCATCTCAAATTCTCCTTGTGGACTTGCAAAAGCGGTAAAAAACTGTACGTTACTATAACGCAAAAAATTAAAAACTCAAGAGGAAACATGATTTACTGCATTACACTTATCGCCGCGGTGCTGACCGCATACCTGATCGGCTCTATTCCGTTCGGGTTCATCATCGGACAATGCCACGGGCTCGACATCCGCAAGGAGGGAAGCGGCAACATCGGCGCAACCAACGTCACGCGCGTCATCGGGCCGTGGTGGGGCAAATTCTGCTTCCTTCTTGATTTCCTCAAAGGTTTTGTTCCCGTCGGCATCGCGGCGCTGCTGGTGCGGCAGGAGGTTTCGGCGGATCCTCTGCACCTGCTGGCTCCGCTCGCGGCTCTTGCGGTGGTGTTCGGACACATCTTCCCGGTTTATCTGAAATTCAAAGGCGGCAAGGGGATTGCGACTGCCGCCGGAGCGATTTTCCCGCTCTGCCCGTCTGCGGTGATCTGCGGTCTGCTGACCTGGGTGATTCTGTTTCTGCTCACCCGTTACGTTTCCGTCGCGAGCATTGCGGCGGCGGTTGTTCTGCCGCTGACGGCGGTTCTGCTGTTCGTCCTGAAAGTTCCGGGCGCACCGGATATCGTTTCGGTCGTTCTGTTCATTCTGCTCGGAATCCTTGCGATTGTGAAGCATAAATCCAATATTGTACGGCTGCTCAACGGAACCGAAAACCGTTTTACAAAGGGGGAAAAGAAATGAGAAAAATCACAGTACTCGGCGACGGCGGATGGGGCACGGCTCTTGCCATGACCCTTCTGAAGAACGATCACAGCGTCACTCTCTGGGGTCCTTTCGAGGACAATATTGAGGCGATCCGGTCGACGCGCAAAAACCGTTTTCTTCCGGGCGTGGATCTGCCCGCGGAGCTGAATGCGACCTCCAGCATTGCGGAGGCGGTTGACGGCGCGGAGCTGGTGGTTCTTGCCTCACCCTCGCAGTTCATGCGCGGAACGCTGAATATGTTCAAGGAATACTTTGTTCCGGAACAGATGGTGCTCGTGAACGTTGCGAAGGGAATTGAAACGGATACGCTCAAGTGCATGCACGAAATCTGCGGAGAGATTCTGGGCGAGAATCTGAAATATGCCGCGCTCTCCGGTCCGAGTCATGCGGAGGAGGTTTCGCGCGGAGTCCCGACCGCCGTTGTCGCTGCGTCGGAGAACATCGGAATCGCCAAACTCGTTCAGGAAACATTCATGTCCGACAACTTCCGCGTCTACACCTCCCGCGACGTCATCAGTCTGGAGCTTGGCGGAGCGTTGAAAAACGTGCTTGCAATCGCCGCCGGCATCATCGACGGCATGAATCTTGGAGACAATCCGAAAGCCGCTCTGATCACGCGCGGCATTGCGGAAATGGCGCGTCTCGGCGTGGCGCTCGGCGGACGCCGGGAAACGTTTGCGGGTCTTTCCGGAATCGGCGACCTTATTGTCACCTGCATGAGCCGCCACAGCCGCAACCGTCATGTCGGCGAGGAACTCGGACGCGGCAAGACGCTGGAGGAGATCACGCATGAAATGGGCATGGTTGTGGCGGAGGGCGTGAAGACCGCGATTTCCGCTCACATGCTTGCGCAGCGCAAGAACTGCGACACTCCGATCACCAACGCCGTGTTCAATGTTCTCTACAACAATCTTTCCGCCCGCGATGCGGTCCGCGCTCTGATGACCCGCGACGCACGCGACGAAGAGGATTGATTCCGGAAAACTCCGGAAGTCTCATTTGCGGGCGGCGACAGCGGCAACCTGTTTCTGCAGGTTCTGATGTTTCCCTTCGGGGAGGTTGAACCGCTCGCAGACTTTTCGGATGAGCGAGACCGCATGTTCCGCCGGAGCGCTGGAAAGGTCGGCCGCGGTACGGTTCAGATGCAGCGAGATTTCCGGAATTCTGCAGATGAATTCAAAATCGCGGTTTGCGGACGGCGTTTCGATGAGCGGAACGTTTTCCGTATTCTTCATGGAAAGCTGAATGGAAAGCAGTTCGGCGGAGTAGCCGAGGCTGTCGTAAAGCCGCGCAAGGAAACTGATCGCTTCCGAAAAGAAGTGTACCAGGAACGGGTAGGAGATTCCTTTTTCATACGGGAATACCGCCGAGAAACAGAAGAGTCCGGACTGATAGAGCTGCCAGAGCCGTGTCCGGTCGCCGGAGAACGCCCGGAGCGAGACATTGGTGAAATAGGCGTCGCGGATCTCTTCGGGGTGAATGAAAACGGCGTCGGGCAGGAGCACAAACGCTTCCTGCAGGCGCATCTGCAATTCTGAAAGACTGAATTTTTCCGCGATGTATTCGGGCGGCTGAACGGTGAGCATAAGCCGGAAGTTTGAGCCCGGCGGATTGATGCGCCGCTTGGAAAAGAAATCGCGGGTGTGTTTGATTTCCTCTTCGAACCAGGAGCTCTGCTGCCGTTCGCTCTGGAAGGTGGGGTCTTCATAGAGGATTCCGCGGATCATGCGTCCGAGCATTTCCCTTTGATTGCGTAGAGCGCGCTGAATCAGTGCGTGCATTTCGCTGGAACGGTACGCCGGACGGCTTGAGGCGTCGGCGGTGCGGATGTAGAAGGTTCCGAGCGCTAGTTCATTTTCGCAGGAGGATGTGCAGACGTGCGGGAGTGCTCGGAACGGGCGGATGACGAAGACGACATACCGTTTGCCGTCGACGACGGGGCGTTCGAGAGTGAAATTGATTGCGGGATCCGCGAACCGGTTGATGAAATTTCCGACGTCCGTGGGGTCGAAGGAGTGCGCCTCCTCCTCGGTGAGTCCGGTGAAGAGTGCGGGCTGCCCTGCTGCGTCTTCGCCGACGCCGACCACAACGTATCCTCCCTTTGTGTTCGCCATGGCGATGCAGTGCCGGACGAATTTTGCGCGTCCTGCGCGAGTGAGCAGTTTCCAGTTCTGCGCGGCCTTGTAATCGAGTTCATCGGATTCGATGCCTCGGCAGATGATGGATTTCCAGTCTGTATGATCAGCTTCCATGGGACCTCCTGAATTTAGAGCAATGTATCATGGTTTTGCGGGATTGTCCAGGGGCCCGCAAAAAAAATTTCAGAGGAAGAGTTACCCTTTCGGAATCCAGTTTTCATAATACGGCAGCAGGTACAGCGGGATGTTGTACAATCCGTCGTCGAGTTTCAGATTCTGCATGGAGAATCTGAGCGCGAACGGCGGCGCGTACTTTTCCCGATATGTTTTCAGGCTGCGGGCGCGGACGTTCGTGCCGGACTTCACCTCGACCGGAATGACAGATGAGCCATGCTGCATAATAAAATCCACTTCAGCGGTGTTCCCGCTGGTCCAGTAGTGAATATTGCGTTTTCCGTGGGCGGTGAGTTCCTGCAGAACAAAGTTTTCGGCAATGCGCCCGCGGAATTCATTGAAGATATCATGATCCAGCAAAATAGTTTGCGCCTCGACGCCGGCAAGTCTGCGCAGCAGCCCTGTATCTGAAAAATAGAGTTTGAAACTCTTGCGGTCTTCATAAGCCGCCAATGGAATATCCGGTTTTTCTATGCGGTTGATTTTGTTTATCAACCCTGCTTCCTGAAGCCAGCGTAACGCATCTTCGAGGTCTTTTGCTCTTGCTCCGGGCTTGACTTCTCCGTAAAGAAATTTCGCATTTTCGCGGGCTAGCTGAAGCGGAATGGATTTCCACAGCAGAAACAGCTTTGCAATGTCCGGAGTCGGTGCATGTTTGGAAAAATCCAGTTCATATGAATGAATAATTTCATCCTGAACTTTTTCCGCGGAGAGAACGTCCTGTGTTTCAAGGAAGGTGCTGAGAACTTCCGGCATTCCGCCCATGACCAGATAACGGCGTAAATGAGTTTCATATTCGGGGATGACTGCTTCCGGCAGAGGAGCCGCTTCATTCAGCGATTTTGCATAATCGGCCAGCTGTGGATCGGCTGCACCCAGATATTCGTCAAAGGAACACGGATAGAGTTCCAGAAAATTAACTTTGCCTACGGGAAAGCCGACCTGTGCGGACAATGTGATTCCAAGCAGAGAGCCGGCTGCAACGAGGGCGTATTCCGGTTTTTCTTCGCAGAAGTATTTCAAAGAATTCAGCGCTTTTGGAGAAGCCTGAATTTCATCAAATATGATCAGCGTTGTCTGCGGTTCAATCTTTGAGCGGTTCAGTAAAGAAAGTTCCATGAGAATCCGTGCCGGATTCATATCTTTGTCAAATACGAGCGGAAGCTGTTCGTTTCTCTCAAAGTTGAAATAGGCGACATTGCTGAAATAACGCTTGCCGAATTCGCGGAGCAGACAGGTCTTTCCGCATTGCCGCACTCCCCGCAGAATCAGCGGTTTCCGTCTGGAATCATTTTTCCATGCCAAAAGCTGAGTCATTAAATTTCGTTCAATCATGGCTTTCCCTCCTGAATCTGCATATAATATACCGTAAAAGAATAGTTTGTCAACATTTTAAATGCCAAAAATGTTCTCGCGGCTGCATTTTTGGCATTTAAAATGCAGACAGAGGAACTTTTCCGGTGCCATAAAAGAGGTGTTGCGCATTCTGGAGGTTGCCGCAGCGCCTGAAAATAGTGCATATCTGTTCCTGCAATTCCCGTTTCTGTTTTCATCTTTCATATTTTTTCATAAAATAAATAACGAAAAAAATTGCACAGATAAAAATATCCCGTTATATTATCCTGACATAAACAGAAAACGAGGTCGCTATGTACAAAGATATTCAGACAGCGCTTCCTGCGGGAAGCGTCAAGTTCGCGGGTCCGCTCGGAAACGCTCTCCGCCTTACAACCGAAAACCGGCTCAAAAAGGTCGATTATGGAAAGCTCGTGCGCTCCTTCCGCGATCACGAAGACTGCGATTCGCGCTGGCGCGGTGAATTCTGGGGAAAAATCGTCCGCTCCGCAATCCGTGTCCTTCAGTCCAACCCCGATCCCGAACTCGAAAAAATGGTCCGCGATGCCGTGCACGGTCTTTGTGACTGCATCGAACCAGACGGCTGCATCAGCACCTATCCGAAAGAAAAACGGCTGCAGGACTGGGACGCCTGGGGGCGCAAATACGCGATCCTCGGTCTCTGCCGCTACTACCGCTATATCGAACAGGAGCCGCGTGTGCTTGAAACGATCCGCCGCATGACGGCGAATTTCATTGCCGGCTTTCCCGGCGGCGCGCGTCCGGGCGACAAACTTCACTGGCATGACGGCATGCCCGCAAACTCCATTCTCGGAGCGGTTGAACTTGCGGCGCGTCTCACCGGAGAACCTGAATTCTTTGCGTGGGCAAAGCGTCTCGCCGATTCCGGATGTGCAAATTCCATGAATATTTTCACCGAATCCCGCGCCGGACGCAAGCCCGCCGATCTCGGAAACGGAAAAGCATATGAAATGACCTCCTGTTTTGAAGGTCTTCTCGAAATCTGCCGCGACAACGGCGACACGTCGCTTCTGGAGCTTTCCCTCAACTACTTCCGCGACATCGTCCGCTACGAACTCTTCATCACCGGCGCCGCCGGACTCAAGGACTACTGGGGGGAATTCTGGAACCACGGTGCGCTCAACCAGATGAATCCGCCGCCGAAAACCGCGCTCGGAGAAACCTGCATCACAACCACGATTCTCCGTTTTGCCAATCACCTGCTCCGCATGAGCGGCGACAGCCGGATTGCCGACGTCATGGAATATTCCCTCATCAACGGCATTTTCGGTGCGATGAAGTTCGACGGTTCCTGGTGGAATCACCGCAACCTCACTCCGCTCACCGAGCCCGCGTACAAGTGGCCCGCCGGCGATCAGATTCAGGGCTACGGCGAGGACTGCTGTCTTGCACAGGGGCCGGAAGCGCTCGGAGTCGGCGGACAGTTCGCCGTGATGCGCCGCGCCGACGGCTTCGCGGTCAATTATTTTGAAGCGATGGAGGTCAATTCGGAATTCGGCGGCAAGCCGTTCGGATTCAAGATTTCCGGAGGTTATCCGGATGACGGTGAAATCAGGATTGAAGTCCGTTCCGCCGCTCCGGTTGAATGCACGCTTGCTCTGCGCATTCCGGGCTGGTGCGAAGATCCGGTTCTGGAGCTTGACGGACGCACATGGTCTCCCGCCGCGGGACGCTATGCGGAGCTGTGCCGCGTGTGGAACAACGGCGATGTGATCCGTCTTTCGTTCCCGATGCCGGTTGTGCGTGTTTCCGCACCGGACAACTCCGGGCGTTTCGCCGTTCGCCGCGGTCCGGTTCTGCTGGTTCAGGATGCGCGGATCTGTGAAGTCGGTTCGCCCTGTGCGCTGACGTCCGATGAGCCAAAGCGGGTTGCGCATGAGGGCATCCGCGCGGTTTACGAGTGGCCGAACGGAACGCGTCTTTGCGATTACGCCTCCGCCGGCAATCTCTTTGAGCCGGAAGACACGGTTTGCGTCTGGCTGAAGTAAGCCGGTTGCTTTTTTGCTCCAACACACCTGCGCATTGCGCGGGTGTGTCTCCATTTAGAAAAAAAAACGGAATTTCCTGCGAAAACTCCTTGCTTTTCTGATGATTCCGTGCTAGAATACCGTAAAATAGTAAAGATGGAGTTTTTCTCATGGAAATCAAGAACGGGGAAATTTGCATCGGCGGTGTTTCCGTCGATGAAATCGCCAATTCGTTTGGAACACCGACCTATGTCTACGATGAGGCGCAGATTCGAGCCAACTACCGCAAAGTCCGGACGACTTTCGAAAAATATTATCCGGATTTCAAAATGTTCTACGCGGTCAAGTGCTGCAACAACCCCGCAATTGTGAATATCCTGCGTCAGGAAGGCGCCGGCGCGGACTGCGCAAGCGTCAATGAAATCCTGCTCGCAAAAAGTGTCGGGCTTTCCGGTGAAAATGTCATGTTCAGCGGAAACTTCCTCTCCGATGACGATATCAAGCAGGGACTTGAATCGGGAGTGATTTTCAATCTCGACGATGTTTCCATTCTGCCGCGTCTTCTGAAGTTCGGCAAGCCGGAACTGCTCTCCTTCCGAATCAATCCGGGTTACGGCAAGAGCAACGTCGGCGAGTTCGTCACCAACGCCGGACCGAACGCCAAATTCGGCATTCATCCGGACAAGGTCATGGAAGCGTACCGGCTCGCAAAAGAGGCGGGTGTCAAACGTTTCGGCGCGCACATGATGACCGGTTCCTGCATTACCGACGCCGATTACTTCCCGTTTGTCACGGGGCTTCTCATGGACATCATCGGCAAGGTTTCCAAAGAGCTCGGAATCAATTTTGAATTCGTCGACCTCGGCGGCGGACTCGGCATCCCGTACAAGCCGGGTGAACCTGCGCTCGACCTCGACAAAGCCGCACGTCTCACAGCGGAAATGTTCAGCCGCAAGGCGGAAGAATACGGCATGAAGAAGCCGCAGCTCAAGCTCGAACCCGCCCGTTACTTCGTCGGGAACGCGGGATGGCTTGTCGGCCGCGTCCACTCCATCAAGGAGTCCTACAAGAAAATCGTCGGAACCGATATCGGCATGAACACGCTTGCGCGTCCTGCGATGTACGGTTCGTATCACCATATTTATGTCAACAGAAAAGAAGATCATGCGCGAGCCGTTCTCGGTCTCTGCGGACAGCTCTGCGAGAACACCGACTTCTGGGTCAAAGAGCGCGAACTTCCCGCCGACATTGCCGAGGGCGACCTCGTCGTGGTGGAAAATGCGGGCGCCTACGGTTTCGGCATGAGCTATCAGTACAACGGACGTCTCCGTCCGGCGGAAGTCCTCATTCACGAGGGCAAAGCCGAACTGATCCGCGACCGCGAAACTTTTGAGGACATGGTTCGTCACACGCACGTTCCCGCGTATCTGACGAAATAACTGCTAACTGGAGAATTTACGATGCTTCGGCAAAAACTGGTAAGATTTTTATCAAGTGATATTGGAATCGACCTTGGAACTGCCAACTGTCTGGTTTATCTGAAGGATAGAGGCATCGTATTTTCCGAGCCGTCGGTTGTCGCAATCAGCAAACAGACGCATCAGGCGCTCGCTGTCGGCAACGAGGCTAAGAAGATGCTTGGCAGAACTCCGGACAACATCACCGCTTTGCGCCCGATGAAATACGGTGTGATCGCGGACTATGAAACAACGGGAGTGATGCTGCGCCACTTTATCGAAAAGGCGAAGGATTTTCTGCCTCCGCGCTGCCGCCTTTTCCGTCCCCGCGTCCTGATCGCGGTTCCCTCCGGGATCACCGAAGTGGAACGGCGGGCTGTCGAAGACAGTGCGGAGCGCGCCGGAGCCAGAGAAACCTTCCTGGTTGAAGAGCCTCTGGCATCCGCAATCGGAGTCGGACTTCCCGTTACTGAGCCGACCGGAAGCATGATTGTCGATATTGGCGGCGGAACGACGGAAGTCGCCGTGATTTCTCTTGCCGGCATCGTCGAAAAGAAGAGTGTGCGGGTCGGCGGCGACGAAATGGACGCCGCAATCAGCGAACATCTGAAACGCGTTTACAATCTTATTATCGGACCGCGTACGGCGGAAGAGATCAAAATCAAGATCGGCAGTGTCCATTCGACGGACGATGAAGATCAGGAAATTTTCCTGGAGGTCAAGGGTATCGACCTTGTTTCCCGCATGCCGAAGGCGATCAATATTTCATCGCATGAAATCCGCGCGGCGCTGCAGGTACCCGTCACCAGCATTGTGGAAGCTGTGCGCGCGACTCTGGAAAAATGCCCGCCGGAACTGGCGTCGGACCTGATTGACCGCGGCATTATGCTTGCCGGCGGCGGTTCGCTGCTCCGCGGTCTTGACCGCCTGATTTCCGAGGAGACCGGGCTCCCTGTGTTCATTGCGGATGAGCCTCTGAAAGCTGTTGTGAACGGAACAGGCATCATGCTTCAGGAAATGGATAAATTAGTGCGCAACACGGCGCTTCCGAAATAACCGCGCATTCCGTTTTTGACGATGGTGATATTCAATGCCGGATTTCCGGGGCAGAACACCCGGGATGCGCTTAAGAGGTTCCCTGATGCGGTGGCTTCTCATGCTCCGGACTGCGTTGTGCTTCTGTTTGGAACCAACGACCTCCTGAATTCCTGGAATTATACAGGCGAGGAAGAATACCGCCGTAATCTGAAAACTCTTGCGGAGCAATGCCTGGCGCTTCCCGCATCATTGATTCTCTGCCAGATTCCGCTGGCCTGTCAGACTTACATGGAAAGCCGCCACAAACCCGGGTTCTTTCAGGAGATTTCCGCGCTTGAGCGCTGCAGAAAAGCAAATGCGGTGATTGCCGGTCTGGCGCAGGAACTTTCGGTTCCGCTTGTGCCTGTTGCGGATTTGCTGGGGATTCCGGGAGAAGATTCCGCTTCCCTCATCCGCAATCCTGCAAATTCGGGTGACGCCGACGGTGTGCATCCCACTGCGCACGGATATGCGAAGATCGCCGCCGCCGTGGCCGCCGCTGTGCGGAGACTGCCGCGCCGGCCTCATCGGATCGTCTGTTTCGGCGACAGTATAACTTTCGGGCTGCACATGCGCGGCGGAGGGACCTCCGCCGCTGATGCCGAGTGTTATCCGGGACAGCTTGCGCGTCTGTTGCGGTAACCGTATTATTTCCCCTGATTTTTGATTTTTATTTTGCTGTAATCCGGTACAGCATGGTGACTCCGGCGGGATTGAAGACGTTGATTTGGAAACAGAGCTTGCCGCCGCGTTTCTCCGCCGGGACTGCGGCGAGCACGGAGCCGTCGAGCGCGATTGCCTGCACGGTCCAGCCGCTTGCATCCGGATCAACATTGAGTGCGATTTCGGCGCGTCCGCGGGCGGCGAGCAGGGGGAGCGAGCCGTTGTCCAGAATCAGCCGCGCCTCTTCATTCTGGAAAACGGTTCCGCTGTTGAGCGCATCGGTGAGATGAAACAGCAGAATATCACGGCTCGTTCCGAGCGGTCTGTCATCGAATGCGTGGACGGAAACGGTGGAGAAGTCAAGCGAGCGCCGAACCGTCATGAAATGTCCTTCCGCACTGCCGCCGGGGAAGGTGAACAGTTCAGTTTTCGGGGTGACGACAGAGACGCGCGCGGCTTTCCGGTCGAGCCGGATTTCTCCGGTTGCGCTGACTGCGGTTCCGGTTTCCTGATAATGCCTGAACTGTTTCGCGAGCGGAGCGGGGAGAGCGCGTTTCCAGGATTCCGGCGGAAGAATTTTCGTGTCCGGAATGTCAGCTCCGAGCGGAGCGGAACCGATTTTCGTGAAAAATCCGAGATCGCAGAAATCCGGATCGAAATTATCACCGCGGACGGGGTTCCTCCATCCTTCGCAGAGAACGGGGCCAGGAGCCGCGGCGACGTCGCCGCGGACGAACAGGAAGTACATGATGCGTCCGGTGAGGATTCCCAGCGGTTCATAGATGTGGTCGAATGAACCGGCAGGTGTTTTGCGGAAGACTTTGCGGCTGTGTCCGTATGCGAAGCGGTAGAGCCCGTCCCAGTCCTGAAGCGCGGCGTAAGCGCCCGTCATGGCGGCGATTTCGCTGCGGAAGCGGTTCGGGTAACAGAACTGCAGTTCTGTGATGATCATGGGCTTTCCGGGGATGCGGGTCATCATGTTCTTCATGACGGAACGGTTGCCGTCTGCGGTTGCGCTGCGCTGGGTTCCGGCGATCGGGACGTTCCAGTTGTTGCGCGGGTAGGAGGGGTGGTCGTGATAGATATGCGCATCGACCAGATCCAGTTCTGCACGGAAGGGCTGGAGATCAAGCATCGCGTTGTTGTTCAGGTTGGTGAGAAACGCTTTGATGCCGAGTTCTTCGCGCAGAAAACGCATTTGTTCACGCTGAATCCGGAACTGGCGGTCCTTGAGGAAATCATAAAATTCCGGACCGCGCTTTTTTTCGTCTCCGGAAGAGTATTTCCCTTTTGCGCGCAGGTAATCCGCGTAAACTTTTTCGATGAGCGGAAGAAGCTGCGGATGAGCGTTCCAGGTGTGATAGAGCGCCGCTTCATTGTCGAGATTCAGCGCAAAAAGCGCGGGGTCCTCCGCCATGCTGAGTCCGGTGTAGGGATTTTTCGTGGTCAGGAGTTTCCGTGCGTAATCCTTCCAGTTCTGAAGGGCGGTTGCGGAGAACATGGTGAGCGTTTTGCGGATGCTTTCGCTGTTGGAGGAGCGGCATTCGGCAATGTTGTCGCCGGGACGCACGATGCGGGTGCTGAGAAGGTCAGTGGTGATGTACATTCCGTTTTCGCGCAGTTTTGCCCAGAGATACTGGAAGCGGTCGAGTTTTTCCGCGCTGAAATCGAGCGTGGCAGGTTTCGTCCAGTCGTAAATGCGGTTTTCGAACTGGTGGAGCCGTGCGGAGTTGAAACCCTCCATTGCGAGGCGTTCAACCATGAAATCGGTCTCTTCGTGCGTGGGGACGGTCAGATCCTGCGCGAGGTTCGTCGAGAGGAAACGGAGCCGCTTTGACGGGTCTTTGGCGAGAACGAAGTGTCCGTGTTCATCAATCCTGAGCGCTCCGTCCTTCGCCGGGAAGAAACGGGGAAAGACGGAAAAGTCCATGACGGAACCTTTTTTGAACTGCAGGGGGACATCGACCGGTTTCCAGTTTTTGTTTTCGCGGATGACAAAGCGGCGTTCGGCGGTGTGCTGGGGACGCAGATTGCCGAGGGAGACTCCGGCGATCATCCAGACGCTCTCTCCGGGAATGAAGCGAAGCGAGACGAGCGGTTTTTCGGGAATCCGGAAAGCGGAGACGAAGAGTCCGACCTTGCTGCTGCGGTTGTCGCCGGTCCAGCCAATCACGCCGTTTTCGAACGGGAAGACGGGAGACCACCAGTTGCCGCAGTCGCGTCCGGCAATGACGGGGATTTCTGTTTTCGAGCCGTCCTGAAAAGTCAGTTCCACGGCACCAACGGCTTTCCCGCTTGCGGGGACCCATGCGGAGGCGTGGAGGAGATAGAGATAGCGCGCGGTCTCCGGAGCGGGGAACTTTACGGTTCCGGCGCCGGGAAAACGGCGGAAACGGGAGAGCACTGCACAGGAGCGTCCGCCGTTTTCCTCCGGATTGATGATTTCAAACGGGATTCCGGCGAAATCGCGCTTCCCGAATTCGGTCATGCAGGAGAGGTCGTTTGCCGGCCCCTGATCGGTCCAGCCGCCTTTCCCGTCATCCGCCTGAGCGTCGGAAAATCCCATATTGGCTGCTGCGGCGATGGAAACGGGGTATGCGGCGAGCGCTTCCCTGCGGATGGTGATATTCATGTCGAAGCGTGATTCCCGGTTGGATTCCGGCACATGAAGAGTGATGCAGTAGAAATTCTCTTTGGTTGAGAAGCGGAGGTCACGGATTGAGACGGAAAAATCACCGCGGAACAGATAGCTTTCCGTTCCCGAAACAATGCGGAAGGAGTTGTTTTTGCGGACGGGCGACCACTTCAGGATCGTTTCCTTTTCGCGTTTTCCGGAGAGACGGTACAGCGTATCGCCGACTTCAAGGTCCGCGGACAGGTCCGCCGGGATTTTGATTCCCGCGCTGATGTGTTTCGTTTCGCCTGTCCCGCGGAGAACGGCGGTGTAGGTCCAGGAGTCTTTGCCGTTCTGAACGAGCGTGTATTCCGCTTTTGCGCCGCGTCCGCCGGGGAACCGGCATTCGCCGGAGAGCGTGGTTGTGCCGCCGTTTTTTTGCGGTTCTGCATGGATGGCGATCATTTTCCATGCGGGATTGTGCCACCATTCGAGTTTGAGCGTTTTCCCGACGCCAAGGCGTCCGTGCGGAAGAATGGAGACAGCGCTTTCGGCGGCGCAAAGCCCCGCGGCGGCGAAGAGAAGAAGGAAGAAATGTTTCATTGCGGCTCCTTACATGGAAGTGATTGTACCGGTCAGGCGGTTGTAATAATTTTGAAATCCGGAACGGGTTTTGAGCTCATAAATTGCGCGTGAATCGACATGCCCGTCGAAGAAAAGCACATTTGCGCGTCCGCGGTGAACCGGGTCGACGGCGGTGTCGTTGGCAAAACGGTAATAGGGCTTTTTGTCGGTGGTGTGGAAGGAGTCCGCGAGGATGGCGATGTCGCTGTTTCTTCCTTTGGAGGAGGGTAGATAGGGACCGCCTGTGTTGAGTGCGGGGATGCGTTTGATGTTGGGATATGCGGTTTCGTTCCACCACCCGGTCGCGAGGACGGGATTGAAGGCGTAAATGTAGCTGAGATAGAACCAGGCGTTGCTCATGGTGAAGCTGTCGGCCGAGGGACAGAGCAGCGGGCGGGTGTTCTGCGGCGTGAGTTCATTCCAGAGATACGGGAGCCCGGCGAAGGCGCGGAGCTTTTCGCTCCAGCGGCTCTTGTCGTTGACTGCGGGATAGTAGCCGTCGTAGGAATCCGCATACTGAATGAAGTAGAGTCCCTGCTGCTTCAGATTGTTGACGCAGGAGATTGCGCGTCCCTTCTCCCGTGCGGAGTTGAGAGCCGGGAGGAGCATTCCGGCGAGGATGGCGATCACGGCAATTACCACGAGGAGCTCTATGAGGGTGAATCTGTGAAATTTGCCCTTGAGCGGTGAGACGGAGTGTGCATTTGATTTTGTTTTCATCGTTGCGGACCTTTTGTTCAGGGTTCTTTTTTCAGCATGGGAAACGGACTTGCATTTCCTCTGCTCCGTGCTATAATTATAGCAATAAACAGCGAAAAAGTCAATAGGCGTCAAGTACAAAAACATGAGGAAAAACATGGAAAACCATGAGGGAACATGCATCTTTTCCACGGGGCATCACCAGATGCGCTATACCGGCAATGACCGCTATCTGTTCAAGCGCCGCGAGTACTGGCCGACTTCTGCGGATGCGGCGTTCCCGCTCTGCCCGTTCTGCATGGAGGAGGAAGTCCGTACGGGACGTTACTGGTATGCGGAGAATTTCACGCGTTTTCTGCTGATTGTCATCGTGCTGGAAGGCGATATTCTGTTTCGCTTCGGGAGAAAATCCGTGCGCGTTGCGGCGGGACAGGTCATGGTCATTCCGAAAAACTCAGCGTATTCGTTTGAAAACGGCAGTTCGCCGACGTCGCGCAAATTTGTTCTGGAAGTCGTCGGACGCAACCTCGAATCGGATTGTGAAACATTCGGTCTGAACCGGGTTCTCCTCATTTCGACTCCGGAGTGCGGACGGCTTGCGGAAGAGATCGCCGGAATCGGCGACTGTCTGCACAATTGGACGCCGGAGCTTGTTCCGGAGCTGATCGGCCGCACGTGCGGTTTTCTCGCAAAGCTCTCGCAGCTTGTTCCCGGGCGTCGGCGCCGCGACAACCTGCTTCTCCGTGCGCAGATGCTGCTGGAGAGCGATTTCGAAACAAAATTCACGCTGAAAATGCTTGCGGAAAAGCTCAATTGCCGCGAGGACCGCATCAACAAAATTTTCAAGGAGAAGCTCGGTGTGACGCCGATGCAGTACCGGATCGGGAAGAAAATGGAACTGGCGAAACGCCTGCTGGTTTCCACGACGCAGACGGTCAAGGAGATTTCCTTCCAGCTTGGCTATTGCGATCAGTTCTATTTTTCTTCGGAATTCCGCCGCGTCACCGGGATGAGCCCGAGGGAAACGCGGCGGGGAAAAATGCCGCTCTGAAAATCAGCGCAGCTTCAGTGTTTTTATTTCAAACGGTTTGAATTCCAGCTCAAATTCAGTGCCGGTTCCGAACTTCCGCTCCTCCGTCCATTCGAGAAGACCGGTTTCGGCGAGGGTGACGGGACGGCGGAATTTCACTTCCGCTTTCGCGTTCAATCCCTTCGTTTCAACCAGACGGAGCACATGCGCGTTCTCTTTTTCCGCTTTTTTGACGACTTCGAGCGAGACGGAATCCGAATCCACGGTGCAGAGCGGTTCCGCGCCGCGGGAAACTCCGTCGAACACACGCGGCGGACGGTTCAGCAGAGCCGCTTCGCGCATCACATCGGAGTGAACCAGGTCGCCTTCGTGCGGATAGAGCGAATAGATGAACTCATGATGTCCGAGGTCGGCGGTCGGGTCGGGGTTTTTCGGAGAGCGCAGAAGCGCAAGGTCGATAACGCTGTTTTTGACCTTGAATCCATACTTGCAGTCGTTCAGCAGAGCGACTCCGTGCACGGCGTCGGAAACATCGGCGTAGCGCTGTCCGGAGACTTCGAACTGCGCCATGTCCCAGCTGGTGTTTTCGTGCATCGTGCGGAAAATATAACCATACGGGATGTCGAATGCGGCGCGGTCGGCGAAAACGTTGACGGGGAACGACACGCGCAGCATCTTGCGGGACTCGTTCCACTCAACTTCGGTCCGGAAGTCCAGACGCGTTCCCTCCGCTTCCAGAACAACGGTCTGGCGGATGGTCGAATTGGAAATCTTCAGTTCAAACTCAAGCGCGGAGCGGAGCGGTCCCGCGAGCACCTTGCGGGCACGGACGCTCTGCGGACGGAGCGGAGTCTGATTCGGATAGTACGGGTCAACGTCCCACGCTTCATATGTGAGCGCGCGATCCACATAAAGCGCGAACTCGTTGCCGGGTGCGCCCGGAGGAAGAACGGAGCGTCCGGAGTCTTTTTCGACCGCTTCGATGAGGGTGGCGTCCGGAGCAAAGACATAGCGGATGCGGCTGTTTTCAAGGACGAGTTCGCCGGAGTCCGTATCCGCCGGAACTCTGCATCGTTTTCCGCGTTTGAGAACGGAAAACGCGAGTTTCGGGAGGCGGACGCGGACAACAGTCCGCCCGTTTTCATGCTGAACCGGAAGTTCGCGCCCGGATTCATCGCACACGCTGTATCCGTTCCAGCTTTCCGGAAGTTCGATGAGGGGCGAGACGTCGTATGGAAGGGAGTTGAAGAGGAGCGCGGAGCCCTCTTCTGCCGGGAACAGTTCCGTTGCGGCGCGTTTTTGGAGCGTTGCGCAGAGATCGAGAATTTCGCGGTACTGCGCTTCGGCTGTCCGGTAGACCTCGGCGACGGAGGAGCCGGGGATGATGTCGTGGAACTGGTTGAGCAGCAGAGTTTTCCATGCACGGTCGAGTTCCGCCGCGGGATATTGAGCGTATGGGAGCATCGAACAGAGGAATTCGGTTTCGGCAAGCGCCTGCTCGCACTTCCGGTTTCCGCGTTTTGTGCGGGCCTGCGCGGTGAGTGTGCCGCGGTGCAGTTCGAGATAGAGCTCTCCGTTCCAGGAGGGGAGTTCCGCGCGGTGCTTTTCAAGGAGTTCAAAGAAGCGGTCGGCACGGTCGAATTTGAAATGCGGAACGCTTTCGAGATTCTCCATGCGTTTCCCGCGTTCGATGAGTTCCGCATACGGCCCGCCGCCTCCGTCACCGACGCCGAAAAGGGCGAGAAAGTCAAAGACGCGGTCGCCTTCGCTGCAGTTGTTCTGCGCGCGGATCATGCCTTCGGGCTGGAGCATGGAGCCGTAGGTGTTTTCAGGCGGGAAATGGGTGAGCACGGAGGAGCCGTCGATTCCTTTCCAGAGGAAACTCTGGTACGGGAAGCGGTTGAACTGGCTCCATGCGATTTTTGTTGAGAGGAAGCAGCTGCATCCGGCTTTCCGCATGATCTGCGGGAGCGAGGCGGAGTAACCGAAGGCGTCGGGCAGCCAGAGGTTGCTGACGTCGACGCCGAATTCATCGCGGAAGAAATTTTTGCCGTGGATGAACTGGCGCACAATGGATTCTCCGCTGGAGAGCACGCAGTCCGCTTCGACCCACATTCCGCCCTGAATTTCCCAGCGTCCGGCGGCGACGGCCTTGCGGATTTTTTCGTAGAGACCGGGGTAGTTTTCCTTGATGAACGCATAATGCTGAGCCGCGGATGCGCCGAAAATGTATTCCGGATATTCATCAATCAGCATGAGCTGCGAACTGAAGGAGCGTGCGCATTTGCGGATGGTTTCGCGGACGGGCCAGAGCCAGCCGGTGTCGATGTGCGCATGTCCGACTCCGTGTGCGGTCATGACCGCGCCGGAAGGGCGGAGATCGAGAAATTCTTTGAGAATTCCGCGTGCCGCGGCGGAGTTCGCGGGATTTTCATTCCAGGCGTCGGCGGCGCGCCCGAGGACTCCGAGAAGGCGTCGGATGCGCCAGTCTCCTTCGGGCAGAGTTTTGAGAAGCGAGAGGAGAACCTGGAGATCAAGCTGGAGGTTCCACGCTTCGCGGTTGAAGACTGCGAGATCGCACGCGCCGAGCAGTCCGGTGAAAGCGTGCCGCGGATGTTCGGTTTCGCGGAAGAAACTGAGCGGATTGACGAGTCCGAAGAGATCATTTGCCGCGCCTTCGATCCAGAATTCGAGTTTGTCGCCGGCCTTGTGAGAGCCGTTGATGCGGAAAGCCGTTTTGCGGTAATTGGGGCTGAAGACGCTTCCTCCGGTGAGTCCGCAGACGGGGACTCCGTCGTTTCCGAAAATCATGGATTCCCCGCCCGGGTCGAAGATGAGTGCGAGTTCGAGTCCTTCGAATTCCTGCGGGACGGTTCCTGTGATATGGAACCACGCGCTGGAGTAGTTCTGTCCCCACCGTCCGCCCGGTTCGAGCTTGGAATATTGAAGTCCGAGCCGTTTTTCAAACGGCACGGGCTGTTCGGATGGCGCAAACATGCAATTGAGTCTGACAGCGTTTGAATAAACGCAGGCTTTTACGCGCTCGTAAAAGATGTCTGCGCGCTGTTTATGGAATTTGATCTCTTCAGCGAACATTGAAAAATCCTTTGAAAGTTATTCGGAGACGATTTCGTAGGCTCCGACTGCCTGACCGTTTAGGGAGGTGTCAAGCTGGAGTTCCGTGACTCCGTTCTGAACGGTGAACGGAATTTCGCAAAGACGCTCTCCGCTGAATTTCAGAGCGTAGAACTTGAAGCCCGTCAGATCGCGGAAAAGTCTGACTTTGCCCGTGCCGCGCTCGGCAAGCGTCGGGAGCTTGCCCCACGATTCCACAATCTCCAGCGACTGGTTGCGGTATCTCTGATCCGTATTCTTGCAGTGTGTCAGATGAAAGAGAACAAACCGTGTCGCCGTGTCCAGATTTTCCCCCTTTACCGCGGCAATAAAGTAAGCGCTGAAAGTCTTTTCATTCTCCACTTCCATAAACCGTCCTTTGAGTCTGATTCCGGCCGGGAGGACAAGGCTTTCGCTGCGCGGAGTGACGGCTTTGAACGAGCCTGTCTTGCGGTTCAGCTGAAGCTGTTTTGTGTCGTTGGTGAATTCGTCCCGGTCGAGATTCAGCTTTTGGATGAAATCGGCTTTGGTGACGGTCTTTCCGTTTCCGGAGGCTTTGGCGCGGAGGTCGAGAACGGCTTCCGCTCCGGCGGCGAACTGCGATGCGGGAGCTTCGGTGATCACCGTTCCGGTCTTGCCGAGAAGCGCAAGACGCTCCGATTTGCGCGGATAATATTTCTGTTCATCCGCCTGCATGTCGCTGTTGATAAGGATGGGATAACGCGTTTTCGAGACTGTAACGTCGCCGCGGAGGAAGAGCAGCGAAGCTGCGCGTTCGCCGAGATTCAGCATCGGATTCGTTCCGTCAAAGAAGATCATCGGGATGCGCTTGTGGTTTCGCGTTCCGAATCCGTCGCGGCTGCAGAAGCGGAGAAGCGTGGTGCAATCCTGCGCCGCCGAGTAGGCTCCGACGAGGAAAGAACCTTCCACATTGAAACGGTTTGCGGCGCAGAAATCCCATTCGCTGATCCAGTAAGGCTTGTTGAGCGGACGGGCGGGGAGCAGAGGGAAGAAGCCGTCGGTTTCGGGGATGACGCTTGCGCTGATGAAGCGCAGCGGAACCCGGAATGCGGAGCCGTTTCCGACTGCTGAGGGATGCCACACATAGAAGTGTGAATCGGCATAATCGTACAGGTTGCGGTGGAGAACGACGGGGAAGGTGTTCCAGAAATTCTGGTCGGTGAGCGGCTGGCGGATTCCGATTTCCCTGCACAGCGCCTTCATCCGGTTCCAGCCGTTTGTGTAGGTTTCAAACAGGAAGCGGTCCCATTCGGCGTTTTTGTTGAACGGGGTGATTTTACGTCCTTTTTCTTTGCTCCAGGCATTGAATTTTTCCGTATAGAGCTTGCGGACGCGTGGGGAGAAGCTCAGCTCCATAGCGTGCATGGCGTCTTCATTGACGAGGCTGATTCCGACGATGGCGGGTTCCTCTTTCCATGCGCGGCCAGTGTAGGGGTTCACATGGTTCATCAGGCGTCTGGCGTACTCTTCGAAGTTCTGCATTGCGGCTTCGTTGACAAAGAGCAGAGCTTTGTATTCGCCGCCCGATGGCGGAACGGGGAATCCTTCGATTTCGTTCGGGAAGATCTGGCGGCTGGTGAAAAAGTCGAGTGTCAGATAGATTCCACGTTTTGCTGCTTCTGCGAGAAAGAAGTCCAGACGGTCGAAAATATCCGGCTTGATGTTGAGCGAATTTCTGGTTTCCTTAGCCACCATGTGGTTGTCGAAATGGTGAATGCGGATCAGATTGTAGCCGGTCGCCGCGTATTCGTCAAGACTCCTGCGGATGTCATCGCGGTCGGTTCCGGGGACGTTCTGATAGTTGATTCCGAAAAAGCGGACCTTTTCACCGGGGCGTTTTTCAAATTCAAAATGATCGCCATTCGCCTTTACGAAACCGTATTTGCCGGCCGGGGCGTCCATGAGAAACGAAAAGTCGATGGCGCTTCCTTTTTTCGTCAGGCGGTTTTCGGTGGAGACCGGGATGCGGTCTTTGTTTGCGGAGATGACGACGGGATATTCTTTTTCGAGCGCGGGCGGGCAGTCGCTGAGTGTTGCGCCGACGATCATCCAGACGGATTTTCCGTAGCTGGTGAAGCGCAGTTTGCGGACGGTTCCTCCGGCGAGGGGGATCGGGGTTGCATAGAGTCCGATTTTTGCGGATTTGTTCTTTGCTGTCCATGCAATTTCCGCTTCCGGGATCCAGCGCGGGTTCCAGAAGTTCGAGACGTTGCGGCCGCAGAGAATTTCTTTGGAAATAACTTCTTTATCGACAAAAAATCCATCGGCTTCCACCGTTACTTTCCCGATCGGCGTATCTTCGCCAGCCTCCCAGGCAACGGCGTGGAGTAAATACAAATATTTAGCTGCTGCAGGTTTATTCAATACAATTTCTGCATCCACCGGAAAATTCGGGCGCGCCGCACCCTTGAGAACGATGCAGCTCTTTCCGCCGTTTTCCGCCGGATCGAGAATGGAGAAGCTGACATTGCCTGCTGTAACGGTCCGCAGAGTCATGGTGCTCAGATCGTTCTGCGGTCCCTGATCGGTCCAGCCGCCTTTCCCGTCGTTGGCGACGGGATCGGCAAAGCCCATGTTGGCGGCGCTGTTCAGAGCGACCGGGGTTTCAGGGAACGGAATGAATTCCATGGTGAATTCCATTTCGTATTTCTGGCCGCCGTTGTTGTTTTTGAACCGGATGCGCAGTTCAAAAACGTCGTTTTTGTAAACGCGGTTGTCCTGAACCATGAACACGGTTGCGTCGCTGAGTTTGATTCGGAGCGTTCCGCCGTTGACGGGGAGATCACCTCCCTTGGTCCAGCAGGTCACAAAAATGGGTTTTCTGTCCGGCGTGAAAAATTCCGCGGGAATGTACGGTTTTTTGCCATTGAATGCGAATTGGCGCGTTCCGAGTGTTTTCGCGGGGAACAGCGCGTCGACCAGCATGCCGTTGTCAATAACCTGCGTGTCGGTTTCCAGACTGATTTTGCAGCGGATTTTGTTTTCGCCTTCCGGCAGAACGGTCTGCTTGAAACGGTAGGCAATACCCTCTCTTGCGTCCCAGACCCCTTGGATTTCGATGCCGTCCTTGCCGGTTTTTGAGGCGGCTTTGTCCAGCTGGAGATTGTTTTCCCGGATTCCGACATAGTTCCAGTTTTTGAGATGCCGCCCCGGTGCGAACGAGACACCTCCCTTTGAAACCGTCCCGGACGGGCTGATCTCAAAGCCGTTGATTTCTGCCGCGCACATAATCAGCGAGGCGAAGCAGAGACATGCGGTTGCCAAGATTTTCATATTTTAACTCCTTGTGTTAGAATGTTTTCCAGCCGAAATTGGTCCAGAAAATATAGTATTGGACGGGGGCGACTGCTCCGACAGCTTCGGTCGGAATGCGCTTGTAGAGCGTTGTCGCAGCATGACCGTCGACGAACAGAACATTTGCATAGGTTTCGTTGTGTGTGGGCAGCGGAAGTTGACCGACGAGTTCCGATACGTATCCGGTTTTTGCGGTGGTGAGATAGCCTTCCGAAAGAGAGCACAGGAAACTCGGACGTTTCATCTTTTCAATTTTTTCGGGTTTGTTGCCGTCGCGGACCCAGGAGTTGTAGGAGTAGCTGGTTGTGTTGAATGTATCCGGCGGATTGTCGAGTTCAACACGGCGCTGGCAGAGCAGCCCCTTTGCGCGGATATCTTCCGGACGCGGACATCCGAGGTAGGAGACAATGCGGTGAGTCCAGAGTCCGGTTCCGGCTTCCCAGTTGAGCGGGAAGAATCCGTCGAAATCTGCCAGATAGGAGTTGAAGGCAAGCCCATACTGCTTTTCTGTGGAAAGACATGAGATCGTCCGCGCCTTTTCTCTGGCCGAATTCAGAGCCGGAAGCAGCATGCCGGCGAGGATTGCGATGATGGCAATTACCACGAGGAGCTCTATAAGGGTGAACTTCACAAACCTCCTCTGTGTGTTTTTTTGAAGAGCGTTCTTTTCTGTTTTGAATTTCATTTTTTTCTCCTGTTTTACCGTTTGATAATTTTTTTCTCCTGTCTGCTGTACATTATAGCACAGGATTTGCGAAAAAACAATACCCAAAAACCAGACAAAATACAGACAATATAAAATTATTTGCAGATTTTCGGCCGGATCATGATTTTGCAGCTTGTAATATCCGGATTTTTCATTTTGAGGACAAGCAGACGGAGCAGTTCATTGCTGAATTCCTGATACGGATATTCCGCATGACAGGGGATGATTGCGGGAGCTGTCTCCCCGTAGTCGTCGAGCGGCGAGTTGGAGGCAATGAGGATGCGGCGGGACTGGATCGCCTCGAGCACC
Organism: Lentisphaeria bacterium UBA4640; assembly: GCA_002405835.1. Taxonomy (GTDB): domain Bacteria; phylum Verrucomicrobiota; class Lentisphaeria; order Victivallales; family UBA1829; genus UBA1829. The sequence goes on from DHMO01000030.1 coordinate 136,281, forward strand.
TGCGGGTGAAAGAGCGTGAAGCAGTTCGGCAGAATCGGACAGACCAGAACAAGCGCGTCGATGCCGTTTCCGTCGAGCCATTCGAGAAATGTATTGTTGGAATATCCGCGGCGCACGTGAAAGACGCCTTCTTTCCGGAACGGAACACCCGCATTCCTGAGAGCTTCACGATATCCGTTTTCGAGCTGAACGCTGGAAAAGATGTCTTCGCGTACACGAACGATTCCCGGATTGCGGCATCCCCGGGCGAGGAGTTCGCGCGTGAACACATAGCCGGCGAATTCATGATCCGGGATGACGGAGGAGAAGCAGCTGTTCTGCGGGGGAACATCGAAGAGCACCAGCGGCGCGGTTTCGGGAAGGGATTCGAGAAACGACGGATCGGCTTGGTAGATGCTCGGATAGAAGACGGTTCCGAAGCATTCGGCGAGCGAGCGTTCCGCCTGGCGGTTCATCGCGGCTTCATTTCCCATGCGGTAGAAATAAAAGCGCACGGAATATCCGCCGTTTTCGGCAGCTTTCTGAAAAATGCGGAGCATATTCTGCCATTTTGCATTGGAGCCTTCGGGCCATACGACGCCGATGTTCTGTCGCGGACTCTGCAAGTCGAACGGGAGCATTTGTGAAGCGAAAACGGTTCCGCGCTTTTTGACGCGGCATATTTTGTGTTCTTCTTCGAGCCTTGCGAGAGCGGCGCGAATGGTTTCCCTGCTGACATGGAACGCTTTTGCCATATCTGGTTCCGCGGGAAAGCGCCCTGCGGCGCGTCCGTCAGCGGTGTCCATATATTGAGCGAGGAATTCTGCGATCTGGAGATATACGGGCAGAGCTGCTTTCCGTCTGATTTCCGTTTTGCGGAACAGCGCGAGCTGTTTTCCGGTGATATCGTTGTTAAGGTCCATGCAGAATTCCTTGTTTTGAAAATACAGTAGCACAGGAAATCTGAAATCCAAGAGAAAAACGTCAGATATTTTCGTTTTCGTTTGACATTCCCATGAAGTGGACATGGCGAATGCTTATTGCAGCCGGATTTCTCAAGAGAAGGCAAAAAACTTCCGTTTAAACGCAAAAAGCGGGAAGTCTTCTGCAGACTTCCCGCGGGGTGTGCGGCTCACGGAGTAATCACTCAACGGTGATCTTGTGAACTTTGGCGTTGTCGCCCTTCGGAAGATTCAAGGTCAGAACACCGTCCTGAGTCTTGGCGGTGATTTTCTCAACATCAATGCTGTCCGAAAGCTGGAACTCACGCTTGAAGACAATCGGCTGTCCGTTTCTGCGGAGCGAGCTCGCGGCGGTCATCGACATGATTTTATCCTTCACTTCAATGTGAACAGTTTTGCTGTTCGCACCGGGAACCTCAAACCAAATGGTTACGCCGTCCGCACCGTCGAGGATATCGACAAGCGGCATCAGGACAAGGGCTTCGGGTTCTTTATTCTCAACTTTGACTTCATTCTCATTCATGGTCGTTTCTCCTTTTTATTGAACATTGACAATGTGCGATGCAGGTTTCACGGCGTCTTCACGGGGCAGTGTGACGGTCAGAACGCCGTCCGCGCATTTCGCTTTTGTTTCAGCGCCTTTCACCTTGACCGGCAGGCGGACCGTCTCTTCGTAGGAATCGAAGGAACGCTCACGGCGGATGAAATGTCTGTCATTGTCGGGGTTGACATTGCAGTGATGATTTGCCTTGATCGTCAGATAGTCGCCGAGAACCTCAACGCTGATGTCGGCGGGCGTGCAGCCGGGAACCGCGAGGCGGGCCACGATGTTTTCCTTGCCGACTTCCAGTTCCAGACGCTTCTGATCAGGAGTGTTCAGGAAAGCGGGGGCGAAATCGGTCATCTGCCCGAACATGTCATTCAGCAGATCGTCGATTCCGTAAAGTGTCGGCTGATAATTGTGTTCCTTGTGCCATTTTGCCATGTGATGATGCATATCGCACCTCCTGTATCTTAAATCTTCTGTTTGTCGTTTTCGTTGACGCCATGAGTGATAGCAGAAGCCGTGCCAACTGTTTTTCGAGCGGAGATAATCTTAAAAAGAGACAATATGTCACCATTTTTAAAGAGACAAATTGTCTCATATTCCATTTGTTTGCACATTCCCGCCCGAAAAACGGACGGAAGAGCGGGCGTTTTTTCATTTTCATGCTTGAAGAATTCGGTTTTGAGAGTATCTTATCGGATTAACATGATGGAGTTTCCGATGCCCGACGATAAAAATTTAACGCCCATGATGCAGCAGTACCTCAAGGTGAAGGCGGAGGCGCCGAAGGACGCCGTTCTGCTTTTCCGAATGGGCGATTTCTATGAAATGTTTTTCAATGACGCCAAAGTGGCGAGTCCGATTCTGGAAATCGCGCTGACTTCCCGCGCGGGGTATCCGATGTGCGGCGTGCCGTATCATGCGCTCGATCTCTATCTGCCCAAGCTGCTCGAAGCGGGCGTGAAGGTCGCCATTGCGGAACAGCTCGAAAATCCCGCGCTCGTCAAGGGGAACGCCATTGTCAAACGCGGCATCACACGGGTTATCACGCCCGGCTCCATCACCGAGGGACCGCTGCTCAAGCCCTCCGACAACAACTTTCTCTGTTCCTACTACAGCGTCCCGGCGAAAAACATCTACGCGCTGGCGTGGCTTGACATCAGCACCGGCGAATTTCTCGCGGCCGAATTCAGCTCCATCCAGGAAGCCGCGGATGAACTCGCAAAACTTCATCCGCGCGAATGCGTCGCCCCTGCCTCTCTGCTCGCAGAATGGAAAAAGGATCCCGCATCCAAACCCGAAACTCCGCAGAACATGCTCTGGACTGAACTCGACGACTGGATCTTTTCCTATGAAAACGCGTTCGGTTTGCTGACCCGTCACTTCGGAACGCTCACGCTTGAGGGATTCGGATTCAAACAGAAGGAAGCCGACGCCGTCCGCGCCGCCGGAGCCGTGCTTGCGTATACCGAAGACAATCTCAAGTGCCAGACGGGGCACATCCGCAAAATCAGTCTCAAATCGCGCGATGAAGTGCTGCTGATTGATCCCTCCAGCCGACGCAACCTTGAACTTGCCGACCCGATGCTGGGTTCCGCGAAAGACTCCACGCTGCTTCACGTGCTCGACTGCTCCAAAACCCCGATGGGCGGACGCCTCCTGCGTCAATGGGTTCTCAACCCGCTGCGCAATGTGGAGCGCATTGTTGAACGCCAGGATATTGTCGGAACGTTCAAGGACGATCCCCTCACGCTTGCGGAACTGCGCGAAACGATTTCCGGCATCCGCGACCTCGCGCGCATTACAACCAAGCTCAACATGAACACCGCGAATCCGCGCGACCTTATCGCACTCAGCGCAAGTCTCGCCCTCATTCCAGGCGTTAAAAACATCCTTGCAATCTTCGATCTGCCGCTGATTGCGGACATCGGCGGAAGGCTCAGCGAACTTGCGGAGCTCACCACGCGCATTCTTGATACACTCATCGACTCGCCCCCCGCAACAGCGAATGACGGCGGAGTCATCCGCGAAGGATGCAGCGCCGAGCTCGATGAACTCCGCTCCGCCGCAACCGAAGGACGGAACTGGGTCGCACAGCTTCAGGCAAAGGAACAGGAACGCACCGGAATCAAAAACCTCAAGGTTCACTACAACCGCGTATTCGGATTCTACATCGAAGTCACAAAAGCCAATCTCGAAAACGTTCCGGACGACTATATCCGCAAACAGACTCTGGTCAACTGCGAGCGCTTCATCACGCCCGAACTCAAAGAGATGGAATCCAAAATTCTCGGAGCGGACGACAAGGCGAAGGCGCTCGAAATCAAGCTCTTTGAAGAGCTCCGCACATACGCCGCCGGATTCACGCGCGAAATCCAGCAGAACGCCGAAGCGCTCGCTGAAATCGACGCTCTCTGCGCGCTCGCCGACTGCGCATCCCGCTACTCCTACTGCCGCCCGCATGTGGACGACAGCGACATGCTTGTCATCCGCGGCGGACGCCACCCCGTGCTCGACGCCGCTATGCAGGATACCCGTTTTATTCCAAACGACACCGTGCTCGACGGCGAAGACAACCGCATGATGATTATCACCGGACCGAACATGGCGGGTAAATCGACTTACATTCGCCAGACTGCGCTGCTCGTCGTCATGGCGCAAATGGGCTCGTTCATCCCCGCGGACAGCGCGGTCATCGGAGTCGCCGACAAAATCTTCACCCGAGTCGGCGCCGCGGACGACATCTCCCGCGGACAGAGCACATTCATGGTCGAAATGCTCGAAACAGCGAACATTCTCAACAATGCCACCGAGCACAGTCTCATCATCCTGGATGAAATCGGACGCGGCACAAGCACTTTCGACGGACTCTCCATCGCCTGGTCCGTCGCGGAGTACATCCTCGACCACACTCACGCGCGGACGCAGTTCGCCACGCACTACCATGAACTCACCGAGCTGGCGATGGTGCGGCAGGGCGTCAAAAACTACAACGTGGCTGTGCGCGAATACGGCGATCAGATCATCTTCCTGCGCCAGATCGTCCCCGGTGCGGCGGACAAGAGTTACGGGATCCACGTGGCGAAACTCGCCGGGCTTCCCGACGGCGTGGTCTCACGGGCAAAAGAGATTCTGGCAAATCTGGAGGAGAACGCAATCGGCGAAGCGAACCTGCCGTCCGTCACCGCCGCCCGCGAAAAACGCGGACGCTACCGCACGAAGAACGGCGGACCGCCCCAGCCGAAACCGGCAATTCTCCAGCCGTCGCTGTTCGATTGATGAAAATAAAAGGGAAGGTGCTTACTTTTCCGCATTGCGGATTTTTTCGAGAACCTTGTCCGTGTTCAGTTCAGAAGAATAGTTTTCAAGCGCGCGCTTCCAGAAACGGAGCGCGCCTTTTTTGTCGTTGAGTATCAGCCGGATATCTCCCGCATGGTCCAGAATGACGGGATCAACAGGACCTTTCCCCACGGCTTTTTTCATGGCTTTTTCAATGAATTCCCATGCGCGGGAATAATCTTTTGCGCGGTAAAGCGCCCACGCCATGCTGTCGAGAATCGCCGGCTCTTCCGGCTGCACCCGGAGCGCGCGGGTCAGCAGCTCCAAAGCCTTATCCGTCTTGACTCCCGCCTCCGCGTAGATGTAGCCGAGCAGATTCAGATATTCCGCATTTTCCGGTTCCTCCTCGAGCACCGGCAGCAGAAATTTTTCCGCGACATCCACGCGCCCGGTCTTTTCTGAAAGCAGAATTGCATGCATAAGCGCCGCGTCAAACGCTTCTTCCTGCTCTTTGCTTTCCGGCTCCGGAAGAGTCTCAATGTACTTCAGCTGAACTTCCAGAGCTTCGGCATAACGTTTCTGCAGACTGAGCGCCAGAGATGAGAAGCGCAGAAGTTCCGGCTCCGGATTCCTGATTGCCGCAACGATTTCCGGGAACTTTGCAAAATCCTGCGAAGCCCAGACGGCGCTTGCATAGACCGGTTCAAGAGCATGATCTTCCGGAAACTCCTTCAGATGTTCCGCAAACGCGGATGCCGCCTCGCGGCAGAAGCCGCCGGTGTGCAGGGAATGCGCCAGCAGAGCATTCTCCGCCCGGCCGAGTTTTCCTCCGCTCAAATCTTTGATTTTCAGCCAGGTGCGGGCGGCAAGCGCGGGCTGTCCGGTGATTGTGTAGAACGCGGCAAGACGCCGCAGGCTGTCAATCCGGTCCGGATTTTCGAACAGCGGATCCGTGAACATCGGAAGCGCGGCGTCCGCCATCTTCCGGTTGCCGATTGCGGAGGTGTACGCAAAATACCTGGCGGGATCAAGAGCCGTTTCCGGGGCGGTGAGTGCGGAGACGATTTCATCGAAGAACCGTACAAACTTGCGGCTGAACTTCTCCTTGTCGCTCTCCATGAACAGCCCGATCAGGAACGGGGTTTCATCCGATGAATTTTCCCGCGCATCCAAATAAACGTTCACAGCGAGCGGAAGAAGCTGCAGACGCTGTCCGGCGGATGCGGATTCCAGCAATTCCGAAATTTCTTTATCCGCTTTGTCGTATTTTTTCTGAGAAGAGAGAAGGCTCACCAGCAGAGTCCGTCCGGCGAACATCGCCTTTGCTTCGGGGGAATCCGCGGGAAACTTTGCCGTCTGCGGCTTCAGCGCATCCATCAGCCGGACGACCTCTTCTGCGAGCTCCGCATCTCCCGCAAGCGCATGAAGCATGATATTTGCGGCAAGAAGGAGTCCGAGCTGCGTATGTTCCGGATGTTCCTGCGCAAATTTCAGAAGCCGCAGGGTGCGCGGCGGAAGCGGTTTTTTCTGATCCACCAGATCTCCCTTGACCAACGCCAGCAGCTCTTCCGAATCGGGCGTTTTTTCTGCGGCGAGATAGAGCTTGTCGAGAAGCGGCTCCGGGATTTTGGGTTCATCTTCGTCGGCTGCAAGAATTCCGTTGACGAATACTGCGAAATCGGAAAATGCCTCCGCCCGGTCAGTTCCGGCGGGAGAAAGGGAAAAGTTTTCCTTCCGGGCCGGCGCAGCGCCGGCAAAATCAAATTGAATATCCGCGCCGGAAAGCATTCCCGCGCAAAGCATAAGAAGAAAAATCCGTTTCCGCATTCAAAACCCCATGAGAACTGGTCAAAACCTCCGGCGGAACTGAAAACCGCTCCCCGTAAAAAGAAAAAAGGACGTGATGCAAAAATCACGTCCCAGAATCACGCGAACTTATTTGTTCTTGTGGCGCATCGCCTTCAGCATTTTTCTGCGCTTATGCTGAGCGATCTTTCTGCGACGTTTTTTTCTGAGGTTTCCCATATCGACTCTCTTGGTTAAAGGTTTCAAAAAGGTTAATGTAAAATTTATCATACTATCCGGAAAATGCAAATGCTTTTCTTCAATTTTCCGCAATTTTTCTTGAGAGAAGACTGTGGAGAGCGGCTGCGCCAAACGCCGATGCAGCCGCTCTCCCGCAAAGCTCAGACTTCCACGCCGTTCGCTTTCAGCACGGCCTGCACTTTCGATACGTCAACATTGCGCGGTTGAACCCCGTCGCGGGCGGCGATTGCGGCGGCGACGCCGATTCCCTGGCCGATGTTCATGCAGATCGGCATGACCCGGTAGTTCGAGTGCGCTTTGTGTGTGCCGGAAATGTCGCGTCCCGCAAGAAGGAGTCCGTTGATTTTGACGGGTACGCAGGCGCGATATGGAATCGTGTACTGTCCCTTCGAATGGAACTTGTGCTGTGCTCCGTTCTTGTCGAGACCGGACCCTTCGACGTTGTGAATGTCGAAGTTGAACATGTTGCGGGTTGCGATCCAGTCGTCGAACACGCGCGCTTCCACAATGTCTTCCGGCGTTATCGTGTAAAGCCCCTTGAAATGACGCGTTTCGCGGACGCCCATCATCTGTGCGGAGGTGACAAGATAGCAGTTCTCGTAGCCGGGGGCATACTCGCGCAGGAAGAGAATGATGTCGCTCATCTGGCGGCGGCAGACCTGTTCGGCTTTCGTCAGATCGGCGGCGCTGGTTCCGTCAATGTCGGTGACATTTGTCATATTGACGCAGACTTCTCCGGGAATCCATGTCGGATAAAGCAGGGTGTGTCCGGCGGGGGCGGGGAGATGTTCTTTCGCAAGCGCCTGGATTTCGCCTTTCGGAACCTGGACGCGCGTTTCGAAGCTGCCGGGCAGAATGGCGCGCGAGTAATCGACACCGCCGATGCGGAACATCAGAGTGACAGGCTGGCACTTGTTGTCGCCTTCGCGTCCGAGCTGGTATTCCGCGCCCGCTTTTGCGGCGACATCGCCGTCGCCGGTGGCGTCAATGACGACTTTCCCCATGATGGCGGCGCGTCCGGATTTGCTTTCCGTAATGATTCCCCTGACGGTATTGCCCTCTTTGACGACGCCGCAGACGAAGGTGTAAAGTTTGAGAATCACGCCTGCTTCGGCGAGCATGTCGAAGAGCACTTTTTTGAGAACTTCATGGTTGATCTGATGTCTTCCGGCGCCCTGGGTCGGACAGAAGATTCCGGCTTTTTCTTTTTGTACGCGCGCCATCATCTCTTCGAAAATGGGCGAATCGGTGCAGCCTGTGAAGTGAGACATCATGCCGCTGGTTGCCATTCCGCCGACGCAGTTGAACTGTTCGACGAGAATTGTTTTTGCTCCGGTCCGCGCTGCGGCGATTGCGGCGGTGTATCCCGCCGGTCCCGCTCCCGCGACAATGACGTCCGCATGATCGGTGACTGGCAGTTTGTGTTCCGGTTCCGTGTAGAATTCCATAATGACAGCTCCTTGTTGGGTTTTCTGTCTTTACTTTATCACTTCGAAACCGGAAAACCTTTGATTTTTTAGGAATTTATCTGGAAAAATCACGGATTTCAGAAGGGCATGCCGTCCGCTGACCAGACGTTGTTCATCGACCACTGTTTCTTGAACGGACCGGATTCTGCATAGAAGCTCTCCGAAATTGTTTGCGGAGTATAGCCTCTTCCGTAAACGGTTGTTACATGTCCGTCTCCCCATGAAACGTTGACCGCGCTGGTATTGTGGCGCGGGTAAACGACCGTGTTCGCCCACTCGGGATAAATATGAACCCGATAAAATGGTCCTTTCTCTGTTTCTCCCAGTTTTTTTGCCTCTGTTGCCGTGAGGAATCTGGACGAGTTCTTGAGTTTTGTCGTTTTCAGGCGCGGGGTTACATCACCCATTGCGGAAAAATTGATTGCAATATTTGCAAACATCCAATCAGAGGCGTTAATGGACCCTCTCAAACCATTTTCCCACACCTTGAGATATGCATCTCCCATATCTTTTTTGGCCGAGGGACAAAGCAGTGTTTTTGCCGTCAGATACTTTCCTCCGAGGACAAAATACCTGCTCCATGTCTTGTAACCGGGATCGGCGTCCGGATCGGCGGCTCTGCATGGCGGATAGAAATCGTTGAAATCCGAAGTGTAGTTCGCAAGAGCAAGCGCGAACTGCTTGAAGTTTCCGGAACAGGAAATTGTGTTCGCCTTCTCCCGCGCGGAGTTCAGCGCCGGCAGCAGCATCGCCGCGAGGATTGCGATGATCGCAATCGTAATCAGGAGCTCTATGAGGGTGAACTTCGTTTTGCGTTTGAAGAACGCTGTTTTTTGTGTCTGTTTCATGTAATGCCTCCTCTTGGTTATTTTGTGAGTTCAAAGTAAAGCGCCGGACCGTCCGGCAGTTTTGCCGTGTCGATTTCCGCGACGAACACGCCGTTTGCTGTGGAAACGGGTTTGATTTCACCGCTGCGCGCACCGTTCATCCGCAAAGAATAAAGTTTCAGATTTTCCGCGTTCCGGTTCCGGATTTCCACGCGGAAGCGTCCGGTTTCCACAAGCGTCGGATTTCCGCCGAAGTGAAGACATTTGCGCATGCTTTCATCGGCAAACGTCATGCCCGAATTGAGTGCGTTGGTTGCATAGACAATCAGCAGTCTTTCCGCTTCGGAAATGTTTTTCTCCTTCTGGAGCGAAGCCACGCTTGCGATGCCGCGGGTCCGGAGCAGTTTCACGGAGACGTCGTTCAGTTTTGCCGACGCCCCGGCTTCGCCGCATACGCCCTGAAAACGCGGAGTGTTGACCGTCATAAGCCGTTTGTTTGTATCCGTATAAAGTTCGCCGGTGGAGGATTCAAACACATACGCGCCGTCGCTGCGGTTTCCGGATGAGATGAGACCCGATTTTTTCAGCAGGGCAATCCAGTCCGCAAGCGTCTGACCGTCTTTGCTTTCAACCGAGTAGGCGAATCCCTGCGTGTTTTCGACAACCGAAGAACCTCCGGCGAGCGGGATTCTCAAGTCTCCGTTTTCAGGCTTTCTACTGGAGTCATTCACCCGTTCCAATCCGTATTTCACGATCAGAGCGAGACGCGACTGCGCACCGTTGACCGCGTCCGGCCAGATTCTGTTTTCGGCAATGCCTTCCTCCGAAAAAGCCAGCCGCACACCGCGTCCGCCCTCCTGAACATCGCGGCGACCGTAAAGCAGCGCAGACTGAACGAACGATGCCTTTGTGACAGGATCGTGAAACATCGTCCACGGAAACATGAGTCCTCCGTTCTTGATACTGAGCGGGGACCCGTGACGCGACAGCATGTCGATTCCCTGAAATCCGGCATAGGCGCCCATCGCAAACGCTTCTTCATAGCGGTACCGGTTCCAGAACACGGAGGCGTATTCATTGACCATGAAGGGGCGCCCGGCGACGCGCATGTCCAGAAGAGTGCGCAGCTGCTTGCATCCGGCCTCGACGTCGCTTCCCTGCGCCAGAGCCGTGCAGTTTTCCGTTGTGTGGGCATGATATGCATGAGCCATGACGCATTCCAGATCGTTCCGGAGATTGTTGTAGTGCATGGAACCGGTCATTTCCCACAGAGTGAGCAGCCCTTTGTAACCGATCTCATCGCGGAGGGTTTTCCGGTACCACGCGAGGATTTCGCGCCATTTCATCGTGATGAATTCGTTGATTTTCCGTCCTTTTTCATTCTTCGTGTTCCACTCTTTGCGTGTAAAAAGCGGTTCGGAGGGATTGCCGGTGAATTTGCGCCATTCGGGAAGCGCTTCATCCCACGGATGCTCCCAGATAAACGCGAATTCCTGCTCATTGAAACAGTTGATGACGGCAAGGACGGGGTCGTCGCGCAGCGTTGTTCCGGTGTAGGGGTTCACATGTTCGAGAAGCGTCTTCATCGCCGTCTTGAAATCCCGGCGGATTCCCTCGTTGAACAGAATCCTGAATTTTGCATTGAATTCCGCCACGCCTTTTGCCCACGGATTGGGCGCGCCGGAAAGTCCCGTCGAATCAATCGTATCGATTTGAATATAGATTCCCGCTTTCCTGCATTCCGCGACACACCAGTCAAACAGATCAATTTTTTCCGGATTCAATATCGCTTTTCCATTCTTAACAGAAACAATTCCGGTTCCGTGCAGACGCATCATGTTGCAGCCGTGGCGTTTCACCTCCCGGACCAGTGCGGAGACATCCTCCTTGCTCGACCAGAACGCCTGCGCCATCAGTTTTCCCTTGCCGTCATCCTGCCCGACAAACAGTTTTTGTGTTGACGTCGAGACTTCCGCGCCGAAGAAACGGAACGGAACTTCCGGTGCGTTTATGCGTGCGAGACGCCCGTCTTTATTGATAATCACACGTTCGATTTTCCCATCCGCGAGTTCCGAAAAATCCAATGCGGAACCGGGAACGATCTGCGGAGTCGCCGGACGCTTCAGCGGCTGAAAACGTTCGCCCGCCCGGATCACGAAATTCTTTTTCAGCGGCTGCGGATAATTCTGTTTTGCAAGCGTTGCGCCCGCGACAATCCAGACCGCATTGGATCCGCCCTTTTCAAACACGAGTTCCTGAATTTTTCCCAGTCCGTCTTTCAACGGAAAGCGGCTGACATAGAGTCCGTTGCTGCCGCCCGCCCGGTTGTTCCAGACCGCCCCGACAAGCCCGTTCGGAAGCTCGGACGGGTTCCACTGATCCGCAAGATCCCGTCCGAACAGAACTTCGATTTTCTGTTCGCCGGAAGTCCCTTTCACGGTAACCGAACCTGCCGCGATGCCTTTTGCTTCCGCCCAGCCTGCGGTATGCAGGAGATAGAGGTATTTCATATTTTCCGCCGCAGCCGGAATGGCTGCGGTAGAAATTCCAGCCGGGAAGTTCACCGACTGGAACACGAGAACGGATTTTCCGCCGTTCTCTTCCGGATTCACAATCCGGAACGGGACGTTCGCATAAATTCCTTTTTTGAAATCAAAGCCGGCTCCGTCGTTCTCCGGTCCCTGATCGGTCCAGCCGCCGATGCCGTCTTTTTCCTTCGCATCCGCAAATCCCATATTCGCCGACTTTGAAAAATCGGCGGATACGTTCAGCTGTTCAATTTTCAGATTGCGGACATACACCGTTCCGGTCGCGCCCTGCACTCCGACAAATAGCGTAACCCAGCCATGTGCCGGAACTTTGAAGCGAAATTCGGTTTTTTCCCAGTCTGCAGTTCCATACTTCACCGGAGCTTCCGGGTACTGAGTTTTGCCGTCCTCCTTGTAAATCGCCATGAACTTGCGTCCGGAATAGGCTGCCCCCGGAAGCTGGAAGACATTTTCCTGTTTGATTTCCGCGGAAACCAGAATTTCCGTTCCCGCATACTTCTTCAGGGAAATTCCAAGAAAAATGCCGTTTCCGCCTTTGTTCTTCAGAGCGACCTCTTTCGAAACGTCGATTCTGACGGCTCCGTCCTCCAGAACCGTCACGTCTTTGACGTTCGGGCTCCACGATTTTCTGCTTCCCTTTTGCGGAAGAGCAATATCTTCCGCCTGCATCCAGCACACGCCGAACAGCAGCGCCAGACCAAGAATCCTTTTCAGATTCATCTTTTTCTCCTGTCTGTTTTGTTGTTTTTATATTACAATGAAAAACTTTTTCATTGCAAATTTATGCAAACAATCCCGCTCCCGTCATACTTTTGCGGGACCGGTGGAGCGGCGGAGAATCAGCTCCGGCTCAATCTTGCGGTAGAAAAGTTCGTTCGGCTTCCGCGAGGAAAACAGATACGCAATCGCTTCCTGAATCAGCGCGTCCAGATTGCCCGAACATGTTGTCAAAGGGACCGGAAATGAAGCGGATTCGGAAATTCCGTCAAACCCGGCGACCGAAATATCTTCCGGAATCCGGACCCCCGAGGAAAGCAGCAGCTCTTCCGCACAGAGCGCAATGGCGTCGTTGTTCGCAATCACCGCCGTTTCACCGTCAAGCTCCGCAAGAAGTTTCCGCGCAAGACGCATTCCGTTTTCCCGTTCGCAGACCGAATGGTCCACATCCAGCAGAATTTCCCGGAGAGCTGTTCCGGGAAGTCCCTGTTCTTTCAGAGCCCGCACAAAACCCGAATGCCGGACAGGGTCGTCGCATCCGAGGTAAATCACCCGGCGGTGCCCCAGCGAAAGCAGATGACGCATCAGCAGGAAGCATCCCTTTTTAATATCCGTTTCAGCCGAGGAGAGGTTGAATCCGGTCGCATCCCATCGCAGACAGATCCGTTTTTTCCCGCACTTCGCCACATGTTCACGGATGACCGGGGAGAAGCTGCAGAGCATGTCCACAATCACCGCGTCGCATTCCCGCAGATAGGATTCCAGAATCGGAACATCCACATTTTCTTTGTCGAGCATCAGAACGTTTGTGCGCAGTCTGCTTTTGCCGAGACAGTACAGCAGTTTCCGGAACATCTCCTGCTGGTAAACGGGCATGGAGACATCGTAAATCAGCAGAATCCGGCTGTCCTCCTTCAGTCCGGAGACGGGATGAACGAGCGTTCCGATTCCGCGCATCGGTTGGAGAATTCCTTCCTTTGTCAATTCGGAAACCGCGCGGCGGAGCGTGTTGCGCGAAACATCAAAACGCTCCATCAGTTCATTCTCGCTCGGGAGAATGCTCAGGTGTTCCGTCTCCACGAGATCCAGCAGTTTCCTCCGCACGATCTCGTACAGCGTCGGAGCCGGCACTTTTTTGTTCTTATCCATTTTTACGCCCGTTTATCCTATCGAAAGTTCCAAACATACCGTCAAACATTCCTTTTGCTACATTATACACCAAACCTGCAAAATTGTCAATAGGCAAAACATAAAAAAAATGAAAAAAAAGCGGAAGCCGGAGATTTTTTTGCGGGAGTTTTCCGGAAAAAGCGGTCCTGCCACTTGATTTTCTCCGGAAGTGACTGTAAATTTCACATTCACGAATTTTCACAAGGATGGTGATATGGATATTCAGGATTTGAGAGTGCAGATCGACGCGATCGACCGGCAGATCGTCCATCTGCTCAACGACCGCTACAAAGTCGTCAAGGAAGTCGGGGAGTGGAAACGGGAGCGCGGACAGCCCCTTTACGTCCCCGAACGGGAAAAGGCGCTCCTCGAAAAACTGGAATCCCTCAATGACGGTCCCATGCCGGATTCCACGCTCCGCGCCGTGTACCGCGAAATCATGTCCGGCGCGCTCCGCCTCGAAAGTCCGCTCAAAGTCGCATTCTTCGGTCCAGAAGCGACCTTTACGCATCAGGCTGCGAAGATGAAATTCGGTCATGCCATCGACTACATTTCCAAGCTCAGCATCGGCGACGTCTTCCATGAAGTCGAATCCGGACGCGCCAACTACGGATGCGTTCCCGTCGAAAACTCCACCGAAGGCGTGGTCAACCACACGCTCGATATTCTCGTCGATTCCCCGCTCAAAATCTGTGCGGAAATCAACATGCGCGTCCAGCAGTGTCTGCTTGCACGGTGCGACAAATCAAACATCCGCGTCGTTTACAGCCACGCGCAGTCGCTCGGACAGTGCCGCCACTGGCTCACTGAGAATCTGCCGAATGCGGAGCAGATCGCCGTTGCCAGCAACGCGCGCGCCGCCGAACTCGCCGCACGCGAAGACGGAGCCGCCGCAATCGGAAGCGAACTCGCCGCTGAAGTCTATCAGCTCAAGCTGCTCGAACAGGGCATTCAGGACAACCCGAACAACACGACCCGCTTCCTCATCGTCGGAAGGCAGGATGTCAAGCCGTCGGGAGAGGACAAGACCTCAATCTGTTTTGCAATCAAGGACCGCATCGGCGCGCTGTACGACTGTCTGCTCCCGTTCAAAACGGCGGAAATCACGCTTTCCATGATCGAAAGCCGTCCGTCGAAACGCCGCAACTGGGAATATTTCTTTTTTGTCGACATGCTCGGTCACGCCGGCGATCCGAAAATCGCCAAAGCGCTGGAAGAGCTCAATGTTCTCGCACACTCGCTCAAGATTCTGGGCAGCTATCCGTGTGCGCTTCCGCTGAATTAAGGAGATGTTGAAATGCAGGAAGAATACGCAATCGAAATCAAAAACGCAACCGTGAAACTCGAAGGTTACGAAGCGCTTCATGATTTCTCCTGGAAAATCAAACGCGGCGAACGCTGGTTCGTTCTCGGACCCAACGGCGCAGGAAAAACCACGCTCGTGAAACTCATGCTCGGTCTCGTCTGGCCGCTCTACGGAGCATCCGTTTCCATCCTCGGAAGCAGATACGGTGCATGCGACATCTACGAAATCCGCAAAAAAGTCGCATGGGCAAGTCCCTTCCTCAACACCTGGGCGGCGGACAGCACATACCGCCGCTGGACCGCGCTCGAAGTCGTCCTCTCCGGACTCGACTCGACCGTCGGTTTCTTCCGCGACGCCGAACCGGAGGAGCTTGAACGCGCTCATGCCGCTCTTGAAATGATCGAAGGCGGCGCAATCGCCGACCGTTATTTCGACCGTCTTTCCTCCGGCGAACAGGTCAAAGCGCTGATCGCCCGCGCGCTGATCGCCCGTCCCGAACTTGTGATTCTCGATGAAACCTGCGTGTTTCTTGATCTCACCAGCCGTGAAATTCTGCTGAAGGCGATCGACGACCTCGCGAACAGCCCCGACGCTCCGACCATGGTTTTCATCACCCAGCGCATCGAAGAAATCACAAAGAACTTCGACATGGGCATGATTCTGAAGGACGGACGAATCTACAAGCAGGGACATCGCGGCGAAATTCTCACCGAAGAGAATCTCTCCGCCACTTTCGGCATGCCGCTGAAGCTGGAAGAATCCTCCAACGGCCGTATCTGGCCGGTTCTCCGCTGACCGGATGCAGCAGGCGGTTCCCGGGAGAAGGGAACCGCCCGTTTATTTGTTTTGAACATTTCCCCATCCATCGGGTCTATTAGTTATAAAATTATGAAAGGGGAATTCCATGAGATTTTTAAAACCTGAAATTCTATGGCATCTGCTTTGGATTCTTCCGGCAATGCTCGTTCTCTACTTTGTCGCGGCGCACAAAACCGCACGGACTCTGCAGGCGTTCCTCGGGAAAAATGCGGAAAATCCGGATTATGTCCTGCTCTCAAAAGGCAGACGTGTCCTCCGCTTCATCCTGCTCTGCCTCGCCGTAATCTGTCTCGTCATCGCGGCGGCAAGACCCTCCTGGGGCGAACAGATCCAGGAACTCAACGGACAGGGACGCGACCTGCTCTTTGTCTTCGACGTCTCCCGGAGCATGCTCGCAAAGGATGTTCAGCCTTCGCGTCTCGCGCACGCGAAATGGCTTGTGAAGGAACTTGTCAAGCTCAATCCGGGTGACCGCTTCGGGCTCATCGCTTTTGCGGGGAAGGGCTTTCTGGAGTGTCCGCTGACCACCGACCGCACCAGCTTTGAACTTACGCTCGATGAACTCTCGACCGATTCCATTCCGCTCGGAGGAACCAATATCCAGGAGGCTCTCGCGGCGGCGCTCCAGGCGTTCAAGGCGGCGGAGACCAGCCACCGCGCCGTCATCCTCGTCACCGACGGCGATGAACTCGAAGGCAACAGCGGAAAGGCTGTCGATGAAATTGTCGCGCGCAAGATTCCGCTGTTCATCGCCGGAATCGGTGACCCTTCGCAGCCATCGATCATCCAGGTTCCCGACGGACGCGGCGGAGTCAAGACCCTGACCGATGCGAACGGAAACGTCGTGAACAGTCCGCTGAACGAAAAACAGCTTGGCGAACTCGCAAAACGCACGGGGGGAATCTATGTCCGTTCCACCGCCGGAGATCCCGGGCTTGTCGCTCTCGAAAAACGCATCCGCGCACTTGCGCCGCACGAGTACGACACCGTAAAAACCACAAAACCGATCGACCGCTTCAGCTATCCGCTTGCAGCGGCGTTTGTGCTGCTTCTGCTCCGCTTCATGGTCGGAGAGCGTCCCGTGCGCCGGAAACTTGCGGCATGCATGCTGTTCGCATTCTGTCTTGCCGCCTCCGGAACGGAAGAAGCCGCGCCCGCAGCCGAGGAATCGTTCAACAAAGGTGTGGAAGCGCACGAGAAGAACGATCTGAAGACGGCGTCCGAATCCTACGAAACCGCGCTCCGGAACGGCGTTGACCAGGCGGAAATCCGCGGACGCGCCACGCAGAATCTCGGCGTGATTGCGCACACGAAAGCGCGCTCCGAACTCGCCGCTTCGCTTCAGGCGGTTCAGGGACAGAACCTCGATGAAGCGCAGAAGCAAGTTGAAAACTCTCTCAAAACGCTGAATCAGGCGGAGGGGATGTATCTTGATTCCATGCGCGAATCCTCAGAACGCAATCAGCTTGCGAAAAACCAGTCGATTCTTCTCTCCGACCGCAAACGCGCCGAAGAGCTCAAAAAGAAAATCGAAGAGCTGAAAAAAATGCAGCAGCAGGCTCAGCAGCAGACGCAGCAGGCAAAAGATCAGCAGAAAAAAGAAAATCAGAATCAGCAGAATCAGGAT